>JBHHYX010000309.1:0-6635 GCA_046757765.1 Acidobacteriota bacterium
AGTCATTTTTGCACGAGCCATTACATGGACTCACATACTCAACAGTCGGGCGGACCCCTCATGGAACAATCCGCCGGGAATCTGCGTATAGAAGGAACCCTCCGACAAAATGTGGCTGTTTCTGTTCTGGTTATACTTTTCATCAACTCGCCACACGGGGGAAACAAACCCGTCCTTTCAGATGTTCCCGGAGTCAAGAATCGGAAGTCCGGCCAACACAAGGGACCAGTCCAAGACATCCGGGAGGAGGATCATCTGTGTCCTGCAGGAGTTTTGGGACGCGATAGCCTCGAGGAAGGGTCGAGCGTCGCTGTACAAGATTGAGAAGTCGAATTCATCCGTGAGTATCAGTCGAATAATCCAGGAATCGGCTACCACCGTTGGCCAAGATTCAATGACAACACATGACAAAGTATTCGAGTACACCTTCGCGACCGGACGAGCGAACAGGCCGCTTGATTCAACCGGTATGCGGCTGGATTAGAGAGGAGGATGAGGCACGAGCAGAATAAGGACACCGTCAGCGTTGATCAGGTGTGGGTTATTCGCAACGGAGCGCCTCGATCGGATCCACACTGATCGCCCGTCGGGCAGCCATGTAACTGGCGAGCAACGCAACTGCAGCAAGCAGGGTAGACAGCCCGGCAAGCGTCGCCGGATCCGTGGAGCCCACTCCGAACAGCAAGCTGGAAAGAAAACCGGCCATGGCAAATGCGGCGGCCAGCCCGACACCGATGCCGATCAAGGCCAGGGTCATTCCTTCCCCCACGACGAGCCTCAACACGTCGGGCCGTCCAGCACCCAATGCCATTCGAATGCCGATTTCGTGAGTTCGCTGGCCGACCCAGTAGCTTATGACACTGTAAATGCACGTGGCCCCCCCCTGCTTGAGGAAGACCTGAAGTGTGACATCGCCGATCTTGACCCGATAGGGGTAGGCCTCACCTTCGACGAAGTCGAGAATAGGGGTGTTGGGTTTGTAATTGTCAAATGGTGAGTTGATCTCATTGAAATTGAGACCCTCCTTGAAATCGTCGATACCATTGGGATGGCGGCCGCCATCGCGATGGGTCCTATCCCCCATGTGAAGGGTGATTTCGGCCTCAGGCCGACGCCCGGTCGAGCGGGACGTTTCCACCGATCCAAGCGGAAAGACCTTTCAGTTAACCCTCCTTTCCTCCTCAAATCGTCGCTACCTCCGAAAGGTCCACACCAGTTTGATCAGAAGCTGGTCCGAGAGTGGCAGCAGGTCATAAGGCCGGCTGCCTAGGGGATGCTCCCAGCTTCGATTCCAGACCACAAAGAAATCCTTACCCGGATGGATAGTCCAGCGCAGTCGATAATTCATCCCGACCCGACTTGAGTCGGAGTCAAACTGGATAAAGCTGTTCACGCTCAGATCAGGAGTAAACGAGTAATTTGTCTTCAATTGCCACAGGCGTTTGACGAAATTGCCTTCAGGAAGCCGACCGAAGTCGTCTTCCAGATTGACCTCCAGGCGCAGCCGTCCCGAGAAGGTGGTCCAGTTGATAAATTTCTCCCACTGCGTCAGGCGCCCGTCGAAGAACTCTCCGAACCAGACGGTATTGCCGATTCGCCAGGAGCGGGTTCGAGAGGATTGAGCCTCGGCCCGGTAGCGGGTGAAATGATACTCTCCGGGTGGGATCACCACCCCGGGGGCGATCTCAAAAGGTTCATCCAGGTGCTCGAACTGAGGAGACCAGTTCACCTCAAAATGTTCTCCCGATTCGGTTACGACATTGAATGGGGCGGTAAAAACCCGCCACGATTCGGTTTTGCCTTCCAGGTTATCTACCTGGCTGTATGAGGATTCAAAGAAAAACTGGCGAACCCGGGAAAAAATTCCACGGGAAGGGCGGGGCTGAAAGGCGCTTGAAATGCGATACTGGCGAGTGCCGGAGCGCGGCAAAAACCCCAGAGCAGGATCCAGGGCGTCGCCGAACTCGTTGACCGAAGCAGAAACATCCCACAGGTCATTGGGATAATCCACCCGTATTCCCCAACCCGTGGCCTGTCCCTCCGGAACATCGCCTCCACTGCGCGCCGTCCAGGCGCCCAGGGCCAGATTCTTGTCACCCCGAAAGGTTGAGGTTTGCCAGACTGCATCGAAACCCAGCAGAGAGTTGTCGTGGACACCGTCCGGGTCCCCATTGGTAAGAACCGTCCCCAGGCGCAAGTGAGGGTCCACGTCATAGGTGATGCGCCCGGCCAGCAGGTTCGCACTTTGAGCCCCCGCAGCCTCCTGGGTGCGCACATCCAAGGCGGCGATCCCCCATGGCCCACTGCGGCCCACCAGCTTGAGCCCGAAATCGATGGGAACCTTCTGCCCTTGGAAAAGTCCCAGGCGGCGTGAAAAAAAGGGGATAAAACTGCGGCCCAGCCCGAGCCCGAAGCGAAACTGGTTGGAGCCCTGGGAAAAGAAGGTTCGCTTCTCGGGGAAAAACAATGAAAAGCGAGTCAGATTGACCTGTTGACTGTCTACTTCCGTCTCTCCAAAATCGGTGTTCACAGTGAGCACTCCGGTCAATTGCGAAGTCAAGTTATAGCTGACATCCACTCCACTGAAGCCTTGTACGGCGCGGTGTTCTTGACCGAATCCCGTGTTCCAGAGGCCAGTTGAAAAAGGGCTTATGTCCAATCCCAATCCCTGCTCCAGCTCACTCACACCAGCCAGGCGGCCGGCGCGTTTCAGGTCAAAAAAAGAGGAGTCCAAACTGGCCCCGGCCCATCGTAAAGTTACCCTGTCTCGGGCTACAAAACGCTCCACATTGAAGCCCCAACTCTTCAAGCCGGGAGTGAAGCGAAGGCTTCGCGCCGGGATCACAAATTCTGCGCTCCATCCCGTGGCCGTACGGTGGGTCCTGGCATCCCAGATCCCGTCCCAGTCGAGCGAGCTTTCCCCCGGGCCGGAAACGAGACCATCCTGCCTCGCCCCCGCCTCATTGATACGGAAGAAGAAACCGCTGCGCTGATCACCGAAGGTATCGAAAACGATGATGACGCTGTCGTCTCCCCTCAAATTGCCGTCGCGTTGCAAGGTGTGAACGGCCATGTTTTCAAGTGCAGGATCGAAACAACGGACCCCGACGTAGAGGTTTCCGGCGTCGGCCAGCACCCGCACCTCGGTCCGGTAAGGCGTGGCTTCTCCGGGATGGGGGTCCTGCTGCGCCAATTCGGGAATGACGCCTGCCCTCTCCCAGGCCGGCTCGTCCAACCGTCCGTCCAGGTGAATCCGGCTCTCTAAGAGCCCGGCGGCCAGCCTGGGGGGAGAGGAGGTTAAACTGAGCGGGCAGCAGGACAACGGAGTCCAGTACCAGCTTGAGGAGAAGCGCTCTCCTAGGAAATGATCCCTTCACGGCATTTTCAAAGTTTCCGAACCATCAGATGGTCAAACGAAGAAGCGGCGGCGGGTCTTGTCCATACACCAACTCCATCGGCTTCAGGAAAGGTTTGATCGTTACCAAAAAACAACGTCACATGTTCCGCTCAAGCCTCCGGTCTGAAATCTAGTCTCGAGCCTCAAACCATCCCAGAACTACGAGAACAAAATTCTCGTAGTGAGCCCAAGAAGCATCTATTTACGTGTCTCTCCTCTGTCCCTACGAAGCCAAGGCGCAGCACTTGAACAAGCAAGATACAGTCCAAAGAAACAAAACCGATTGAATCCGATCTGTTTTACAATCCTAACTTTCTGTTGCAATCGAGGGCACCGCCATCATGTGAATGGACCAGCGGTCATCGGATGAGAAAGGTGCTGCCGACCCCTTCCTCTGTGCTACGGTCACCTGGTATTCTTCCGCCTCCAGACCATCCCGGAGCGTCGTTGCCGCATTCCTCTCGTCTTCTATGACCTGCAAACTCCGGCCCTTCCTAGTCAAGATAGTCAAGATATTGCATAAACGCAAAACGCCGATCTCCTACTGAAGTTTTCCTGAAGAATCATTCAGAATGTGCACCCGGTGCAGGAGCCGGGGTCCATCCCGAGTCCTGCGAAAAAATAAAAATGACCTCAGCTCCGATTAGGTAAGAAACAGCCGCTGGAATGGGCGACGAGGAGATTACGCCATGGTCTAAGGGCTGAGGCGGGTGTTGTGGAGTTTCGTCGCGACGTGCAGAAGCTGCTGCAGTCGCAATTTCGGGAGTCGAGCCTGGGAACGCCGGCGGGAGCCAACACTCGTCGGATCCCGAAGCGGACAGCACAGGCTGCCGCGTCAAGCCGGAGTAGTGCTTGACACGAGTCCCTGGTCATTCTGGGGTCAGGGCTGCACCGCGGTGCCGCACGCACTGTGGTTCGATTCTCCCATACGGCTGCCTAGGAGATTCAGCTTGTACCGCCTCACGGTCTCGGGCGTGACAACCTCTCCTGTCGGACTGCAGAACGACAACGCGCCGAACGGGCATTGGACGATGCACGCGCCACACTGCACACATTGCTCTGGGCGCAGCAGTGTCGCCAAGTGTCTATGATGATCGACCGCGAAGACATCCTTTGGACATACCTGCTCACAGAAGCCGGGCCCCTTGCATAGTTCGGTGTCGAGCTGGATATGCAGGAGACGGTCTGGGTGGAGGCCGCTCTTGTACAATGGAGTGCTCCCCATGAGGTCGAGGCTCAGGATGAGGAGCACCACCATCGAACTCAGCCCCCAACGCATCGTTTGCGTCCAGGTGAAGTCGTTAGCGAGCATCGCGTAGCCAACGAGACCGAGCATCAAAATCAACCAGAGGGTGAACACAACGCCATGTCGCCCGAAATCGAAGAATATGCACCCCACGTGCTTCCCCGAGGTCTCGAGGCGGCCTTGATAGAGGGGGAAGGACAAGAAGATGAGTAACGACAGGGCCCACACCAAGCCCATAAGCGTCAGCGCGCCCTGCCGCCACAGTGGCAACGCCATCAGCGCGAGCACAGAGATCGGGAACGCCAGGCAATCGCCATTTCCAGCCGCTGCGGCCACGGGAAGTCCACTGTGCGCATCTCTTTGGTCGCGGTGAATCCAGCCCGCAGGAACACCGGGAGGGCCGCCGCATAGACCGGGCCCCAAAGGACTTTCCACCTCGCCTTCTGTTGAATGATCTTTCCTTCAATGCCCGTTGCGGCCAACTGCGGCAGGATCACCTGCCGGTGGTCGACAAGATCTTCGACGCCACTCGTCTTGAGAACGGAGATCACATCGTGGTTGGTCAGGAGACCACCCGTCGCCGCGCACCACACGTTCACCCCCCGGCTGTTCGCCACCAGCAGATAGGCATCGATGCCGACCAGCGTGCGCTTGAGCCGTTCCACCGTCAGTCGAAAGTTGCACGTCAGGAGGACCGGCGCTTCGCGGCCGGGCTTACCGATCTTGACGAGGCCCGTTCTACACGGAAAGGGCAGCATCCGCAGTAGCGTCTGAACAGCGTTCAACCACAGGAAACACAGGAAACGAAGAACCGTCATTCGGAGCCGCCACTGGGCTTAAGAGCCACGAACTCGCTGAAGCTTCGGAGTGCGCTCGAGTGCACTGAGACGACCTGCAGATCTGCATCTGCCATTTTCTCCGCCAGCCGTGCAATGGGGTGCGTGGTCTGCTGGGTGATGAGATAGGTCAGGAGGGTTAGGGGCACCCGCACGAGCCCATGGAGGAGGCGAATCGCGACATGCCGCAGTTTCACTTCGTCGGCAACCAGCAGAAGCCCGCCAGGCTTAAGGATGCGCCTCACTTGCTTCAGGGTGTAGGCGAGTTCGTCCGGGCTCAGTTCAGAGAAACAGAGGCCTGCGGTCACGGCGTCGTAGGTGTTGTCCCGCTCGCCATCCACTTCGGCCACTCCCATTTCCACGAGTTCGACGCGCCCCTCCACGCCCGCGCGCCGCGATTGTCGTTCAGCGATGTCTAACATCTCGGCGTTGACGTCGATGCCTTTCACCGTGGCACCGCGCGCGGCGGCTCGAAGGGTCAGCGCACCGGTGCCGCAGCCCAGATCAAGCACTAGATCCCCGGGGCCGACGTGGCCTATCAAACGTTCATAGGCTCGCCCGACGGCGCCGAAAGTGAGTAGGCGGATACCGAGATCGTACCGGCGTGGGGCCGACTCCAATATGCACATCAAGACGTACGTGCTCATTTCCTGCGTCGCAAACGACCACAATATGACTGACTGGTCACCCATATTCTAATTCCATGTGCCTTCCCAGTCAAGGGGCGGCGAACGGGGCTCAGTGGGAGGGTCGTCCGCGGGGCGCTCTGCCAGCGGCACCGTCGACGAAGAGCGTCGCGGCAAGTCGAGGTAACTCATCCAGCGTGGGCCAGCGTCCGCCGGAACCCCAGTGCTGCACGAACAGCATGGACAGCACCCCAACGAAGGCGAGTGCCAACTGGGAAGTCGGCTGATCCTCGCGGATCTCATGCGAAGCAACTCCGCGCACGAGGATCTCCTCCACCTTACGGACATAGGGAGCGAGGTGGTCGATGATGAGGGGGTATGTTTCCGACCGAAAACTCATGGCCTCACGCACCACGACCTTCATGAACCCCTCCTCCTCACTGAGCACCTCCACATCAGCCAGCGCCAGCGCCTCGAGCAGCTGCCGGACCGAGCCTTCGCGCGGCACAAGGGAGTAACGTTGAACCGCC
>JBHHYX010000310.1:0-6627 GCA_046757765.1 Acidobacteriota bacterium
GTGCATATCTAACTCTAAACTTTAGAATTACACAGTTGTACCCTTGATGCCTCGGCCTCCTCGACGTAGTGCACCACTACGGCTCCGGGGGCCTCGGTCGTAACGCCTTGTCAGCGCGGCGCTTCCGGCTCTTCGCTACGACCGGGTGTGAGAAATCCGGGCTAGTCCCGCCTGGCTTGCACTGAAACTGGGGTTTTTGGGCTGGTTGACACACCGAATGGGCTTCGAAGCGCGGCCTCCTGAAGCCTTCCCATCACTCGTCGAAATGTACTCGGAGAGAGCTTGTAAGCTCCCGTAGTGGGGGCGCACTCTCGGGCAATCTGTAGTAGATTGGGTGGGAGTCACGCGCATTGGCGAAAAGGAGAGCGATGGGAGTCAAGCCGGATCACTGGATCGTTCGAATGGCGCGCGAGCAGGCGATGATTGAACCCTTCGAAGCAGCGCTGGTCAGGAAGGAGACGATTTCCTTCGGCGTCTCCTCCTACGGCTACGACTTTCGCCTCGATCGAAGGTTCAAGATCTTCCAGGGAAGCGCCTCAGGGGTATTGGATCCGAAGGCGGTCGACTCTCGACTGTTCCGAGACCTGGAGGGAGACACCTGCGTTTTGCCGCCCCATTCCTTTTGTCTTGGACAGTCGGTCGAGTATTTTCGAATCCCGCGCAATGTCTTGACGATCTGCTTCGGCAAATCCACCTACGCGCGCTGCGGCGTCATCACCAACATCACACCGTTTGAGCCGGAGTGGGAAGGGCATGTCACCATTTCGATCTGCAATACCGGGCCGTCATCGGTTAAAGTCTACGCCGGCGAGGGAATTGCTCAACTCATCTTTCTTGAGTCGGAGGAGGTCTGTCAGACATCTTATAAAGAGAGAAAGGGGAAATACCAGGCGCAAAAAGGCATTGTGGTTTCGAAGGTGGAAAGCTGAGGGGCCGAAAGACAAAGCTTCATGCAGCACTGTAAACTGAACCGAAGCGTCAGCGCCCGGCCCAATCCGGATGGCCACTCACTCACGTTCGGGTTCAGTGACTTGGCACCAGAATCGCTCAACCTAGCTGCGGAGGTTCAAATGTCTTGGGTTCGCTGCTCAAGCTTGGGCGAGATTGTCGGGAAGCGGTGAGGACGCGGTTTTGCCCCTCCACTGCGAGGCGTGCAGCGACGGAATGGACATGGATGGCCCTGCCCCTGGAAGTGGAAGGGCAGAAGTTTCGACTCCCTGTTTCGACACCCGGTAGAGGAAAATGGTCCCGCACTACGATTTTGACAAGATTGAGCGAAAGTGGCAGCAACGCTGGGCCGAAAATCGTCAGTTTGTCGTCCACGAGAAGGCCGGCAAAGCGAAGTACTATGTGCTCGAAATGCTCCCTTATCCCTCGGGAGCGTTGCACATGGGCCATGTGCGCAACTATTCCCTGGGAGATTCGGTGGCGCGTTTCAAGCGGATGCAGGGTTTCAACGTGCTCCACCCCATCGGCTGGGATGCCTTTGGGCTGCCGGCTGAAAATGCCGCCATCAAGAACAATGTACCGCCGGGCCGTTGGACTCTCGGCAACATCGAGAAGATGAAAGAGCAGTGCCTTCGCATGGGCTGGTCTTATGACTGGACTCGAGAGCTGGCCACCTGCCAGCCGGAGTACTACCGCTGGAATCAATGGTTCTTCCTGCAGATGTACGAGCAAGGCTTGGCTTACAAGCGCAAGGGAGCCGTGAACTGGTGTGAGCGGTGTCAAACGGTGCTGGCCAACGAGCAGGTCCTCAACGGGCTTTGCTGGCGGGACGGCAGCCGGGTGGTGGAGAGAGAGCTGGAGCAATGGTACTGGCGCATCACCGCCTACGCCGATGAGCTTCTGGAGGGCCTCGAGAAGGTTGAGAAGTGGCCGGCAAAGGTCCTCACGATGCAACGCAACTGGATCGGCAAGTCGACCGGAGCCAAGGTGCGCTTCGGCTTGGTGGACTCGAGTGAGTCCATCGAAATCTTCACTACGCGTCTGGATACTATTTTCGGGGCGACTTTCGTCGTTCTGGCGCCCGAGCATGAAATGGTGTGCCAATGGCAGCAGGATCCGAAGTTTGGAGAACCGCTGCGAAGATTTGTCGCCGAGACGCGCCGGGAGGACCGGTTGACTCGAATTTCCGAAGAGACTGAAAAACGGGGTGTCTTCACAGGACGCTACGCCATCAACCCCTTTAACCGGGAGAAGGTCCCGATCTGGGTGGCCAACTTCGTCTTGATGGAGTACGGAACCGGCGCCATCATGGCCGTTCCCGCCCACGACCAACGAGACTTCGATTTTGCACGCAAGTATGCTCTCCCCGTGCGGACGGTGGTGCAATCCGGCTCCATCGATCCCTCCTCGGAATTGGAGTCGGCTGTGACCGACCCCGGCCGTCTCGTCAACAGCGGGGAGTTCTCCGATCTGACCTCCGAGGCTGCTCAGGAGGCGATGGCTGATTTGGCTGCCAGGCGGGGCTTCGGCGAGAAGAGCGTCTCTTACCGGCTCAGGGACTGGGGTATCAGCCGGCAGCGCTATTGGGGAACTCCCATTCCGATAGTGAACTGCCCCAAGTGTGGGACCGTCCCGGTGCCGGAGAGAGACCTGCCGGTGGTGCTGCCCGAGCTGAACCCGACCCGGGCGGCCGGGTCACCCCTGGCCGCAGTGCCCGAGTTTTGCAATACCACTTGTCCCCGTTGCCGAGGCCGGGCCACCAGGGAAACCGATACCATGGACACCTTCGTGGACAGCTCCTGGTACTTCTACCGCTACGTGGACGCCCACAATTCAGCGGCCCCTTTTCGGACGGAGGCAGTGCGCTACTGGTTTCCGGTGGACATCTATATCGGGGGCGTGGAACATGCCGTCCTCCATCTGATCTACATGCGTTTCTTTTCCAAAGTGATGAGAGACTTGGGTCTGATCTCCTTCGATGAACCTGTGGCCCGCCTGTTTACCCAGGGCATGGTCATCAAGGACGGCGGCAAGATGAGCAAGTCGCTGGGGAACGTCGTCAGCCCCGACGCCGTGGTGAGAGAGTATGGCGCGGACTCGGTGCGCCTGTTCATTCAATTCTGCGCCCCGCCCGACGGTGAACTCGACTGGAATGAGCAAGGGCTGGAGGGATGTTCGCGCTTCCTCAACCGTTTATGGAGACTGCTTCAGCGGTATAGGAGCGCCATGGCCACGACAGGGGAGGCCCGGCTCGGGCGGGAAGCGACCCTGGTGGCTGGCGACAGAAGTTTATTGCGCAAGCTGCACCAGACCATTCAGAAGGTGACCCGGGACCTGGAGCGTTTTCACCAGAATACGGCGGTAGCCGCCATTATGGAACTCTTCAATTCGGTCAGCGATTACGTTGCGCAGTCCCACCGCAACCCTGTTCTGGTGGGTGAAGCCCTGCAAACCATGGCCAAGCTGCTGGCCCCGTTCGCTCCCCACTTTGCCGAGGAGATGTGGGAGCAGTTGGGCCACCAGGGATCCCTGAGCCACCAGGACTGGCCCGAGTACGATTCCAACTGGACTCGCAAGGAGGAAATCCAGGTGGTGGTCCAGGTGAACGGGAGAGTTCGTTCCAGGTTCTCGGCCTCGCCCGAAATCTCACAGCCGGAGATGGAAAGACTGGCTCTTGGCGATGAGAGAGTCCAGGTTCATACGGCCGGCCGGACAATCCAGAGAATCGTCGTGGTTCCCGGGAAACTCGTGAACATCGTTATCCGATGAGGAGGCGGGTTCGATGGCTTGCAGACTCAAGATCGCGAAACAGAAGTTGGGACCGCCTCTTCCCTCTCGCCGGCTCGGAGGCGTTGAAGCCGCAATCGGAAGTTCGGAGATTGCCTGTCGGCTAGCCACTCGCCGAGCGGATGGCCCTGCCAGGCTGCTCCTGGGCTGTGCCGCTCTCTTGATGCTGCTGCTTCAACCGGGTTGTGGCTACCGCGTCGCCTCTGCCAATAGATTGGCGCCGGATATCAGCTCGGTCGCCGTTCTGCCTCTGCAAAACAAGACCTCCACCTTTGCAGTGGAGCAGGTTCTGACCCGGTCACTCATTCACGCCTTGGTCGAGAAAACCGGTTACAAGGTTCTGGAGGACGCCTCACAGGCCGATGCCGTCCTGAAGGGGGTGATCTCCAGAGCTACTGTCCGCCCGGTCACCTTCGGTCGGGGTTCCTTTGGATCGACGTTCCTGGTCACCCTCACGGCTCAAATTGAATTGAAGGAGCGGCGGAGCGGCAAGGTGCTTTTCAAGAACGATCGATACATTTTTCGCGAGCAGTACGTCATCAACGCGGACTTGGAAAATTTCTTTTCCGAATTGAATCCCGCCATCGACCGAATCGCCGGCGACTTTGCTTCCAGCGTGGTCAGCACGATGGTGGAAGGGTTTTGATCTCCGGGTCTGCACGAAGCACAGAGTCGAGATAGATGCGCGATTCGTGTGAGGCTGAAGCAGCAATCATGGTCTTTATGTCGATTGTATTCAACTCCGCAATAGATCGTTTGTGAGAAATTCGGGTTAGTTTAGTTAAGTTAGAGTCAAGAAATGGATTTTGCCGGGTTCAGAAAATCGATCGAGTCTCCGGCTCCCGCCTATCTGTTGATCACGGATCAGGACTATCTGAAAAGGAAGGTCTACGACCATTGTCTCCAGCAGGTCGAGGAAGGGGCTCGCGCATTTGACTGGGGGGTGTTCGATCTCAGGAAGGATCCCATCGAGGAACTGCTCAACACGGCAAGGACGTTGCCCTGGATGGGTGAAAGGCGCTGGATCTATGTGCGAAATGCCGACGCCGAAGCCAAGGCGATCGGCCGCTACTTGAAGAGGTCCTCCTCCCGAACGGTCCTCATTCTCGACAGTCGCAAGAAGCCCGCCGGCTGGCCTCGACTCCCCACAATCCAGATGCCCGATAGGCTTGACCCCGTCAGGTGGATCCTTCAACGCGCCCGCTCCCAAGGATACGAAATGGAGAGGCAGGCAGCCCTGAGTCTGGTGGAGTACGTTGGAGAGGATCTTCAGCGTCTCGACTCTGAGCTGGAGAAGTTGTTTTTATGGAAGTTTGAACTGCGGGAGATTGACCCTGAGGCGGTTCGTGAAATGGTGTTCCAGACACGGGAACATGACATCTTCGCTCTCATTGGAGCCGTTGCCGAGCGAGACTCCAAGAAAGCCCTGCTCATCCTGAACGCTCTATTTAGGGCCGGCATGTCCCCCCAGCAGATCCTCTCCATGCTCTACTGGAACTTCCGCCGGCTGCTTGTTGCCAAGGAGTTACTGGAGCGAGGTCACCCTTTCCAGGCCATTGTCAGGAAGCTCAAGATTTGGAGTTACCGGGGGAGAGAGAACGAAATCAGGGGGGCTTCCCATCGCAGGCTTACCGGTGTCCTGCTGGGTCTACGCCAGACGGATCGGCTCTGCAAATCGACCAGCCTGGATGAGAAGATCCACTTGGAGCAACTCATTATCGACATCAGCGGGAGCTAGCCGGGAAACAAGTTCACAACGGGTCGGGTTGCGCATTGCATAACACTTCGCACTACAAACAATCACTATGACTGGCATGAATCGCTCTTTCAGAGCTACCGGGCTTCGCTGGGGAAAGACCCAGCGCGTTGCGCTGGGCTGAATATGAGCGGCACCTTCGGCGCCTGAAGACCTGAGCGTGACCGACCTTGCCAAAGGCCCCGAGGGCCGACATTCGGGTAGCCCTGCCGACAGCCCCGGCGGGCCAACACAAAGGCGGTAATGGAACTGAGGGCCTAGCGAAGAGCCGGAAGCCCCCCGTTGACAAGGTGTTGCGACCGAGGCCCGGCGGAGCCGTAGTCGTGCACTACATCGAGGAGGCCGAGGCCGGGTAACGCAATCGGCGCCGAGGATCCGTAGCTGAGAACGCACCTGAAGCCGAGCCGAGTCAGGAGAACTGCATCAGAGAATCACGACCGGATTCATAGGAGAATTCCTCCGTCTGGACGGAGATGCGCAGTCCTCGTTCTTCAAAGGCTCTAACCATCAGAATCAGGTTGAAGTACCAGGGGAGTTCATAGCGCCCCACGATGTCTGCATCGATCGGAATCGAATCGCAATCCGACGTGATCCTCAGGAACTTGTCTTGCCTACGATAGGCAGCATACACCTGCATGTGCCGTTTTCCCACCTACTTCGTATTTGTTGAACTCTTCGGCATTGTGACGCGAGGGCATTAGCCAGTTCCCATCCCAAAACTCTTAAATAGTTGTTAAGTAACAGCTTAGATTTGGGATGGGAACTGGAAGCCTCAAGGCTCCAAGGCCCCAAGCTTCCAGCCTCGCCAGCTCTTCCATTGCCAGTCTCGTATTTGCAATCGACTTTGGGGATTGGTAATTGGGACTTGGGAATTGCGAAGCTAGAGGGGCGCCCCTTTGCCGGCATGGCTCGGGACTTCAGCTCACGCTGACAAACCGACCCTTACTCGATTTTCACTTGATTGTTGGCTCGCAGCGACTGAATCACGCCTCTCAAAACCTCCCTGAGCTCATCTTCACCAGGAAGCCGCAAGTCGTAATGGATGGCTTCATGAGCGATGGCGGCGGGCAGGCTCAGATGCTCTCCACTGAGCACAAGAGTGGACTGCGAGCGGGAAAACTTCTGGCTGATCTCGC
>JBHHYX010000311.1:0-6624 GCA_046757765.1 Acidobacteriota bacterium
TCGCGCCGCCCAAGACCGAGGTCCATCATAGCGGCCCTCTCGAGCAGCGCCTCGGAGACCAGTTCGGGTGGGAGGAGCTGGTGGCGGAGGTTGCCAGGATCTACTGGTCGCTACCGCCGGAGGAGCGGACACGGACCGCTATCTTCGCCAGCAACTACGGCGAGGCGGGCGCCATAAACCTGTTCGGGCCGGCCTACGGCCTCCCGCAGGCGATCTGTGCCCACCAGACCCACTACTTCTGGGGGCCGCGACGCTTTGATGGCGACACCCTCATCTGGCTACAGTGGGACCCTGAGTCGCTTCAGAAGTTCTGCCGCTCGGTCGAGCAAGCCGGCGAGCACTTCCACCCCTGGGGGATGGAGGAAGAAAACCGCCCCATCTTCATCTGCCGCGGCCTGCGTGAACCGTTGCCGCAGATGTGGTCTCGCTTGAAACACTGGAACTGAGCACTGCCATCTGACAACGGTATCCATCTGCCGGCGCCATTAAGCGGCGCGGCGACGACAATGAGAGAGGCCGATGAGGCCGAGTTCAACGTGAGCAAGCTGGTTTCAGCGCCGCGCGAATTGATCGGTATAAGATCATGCTTGCCGAGCTGAGGAAGCGTGCCGCGCGTTGAGTCTCCGTGCTCGGATCTCGCCGCGCGCGGCGGTCCAGATTCGGATGGCTGCGGATTGGTGGCTCCATCACCGAGACAAAGCGCCCGCTGCTTTCGCCGATGATCTCGAGCGTGCCATGGAGCTGATTGCGTCGCTGCCGGCTGTTGGCGAGCCGGTACCTCATCCACGGCTCACCGGTGTTCGACGGTTGCCCAGAAGACTGGGCGGCCAGACGTGTAAATACCGCATAACAGGCCGTCGAAGCTGGCAGTCCGCTCCGCCGAATTTGTTTGGAAATACCCGGTGATTGCATGGCTCCGCAGCCTGCAGCTTGACGGCATGGCGTTATGCGTCAGAGCCCAAGGAGTAACCAGCACTATTGCGCTGGTGTAGCAGAACCACACAGAAGGAGGACATCTGATGCCCGCAAACCCCCCGGAAAACATGCCCCGGATTACGGCGTACCTATTGTACGAAGACGTTGCTGGCGCTCTGGAGTGGCTTGCCAAGGCTTTTGGTTTCCGGGAGCGTATGCGACTCCCGGGACCCGACGGCAAGATCAATCACGCTGAGCTGGAACTGGCCGACGGCGTCATCATGATGGGGTGCCCCGGCCCGAAATACAAGAACCCGAAGCGGCTTGGCCACGTGACGCAGAACCTCTATGTCTATGTGGACGATGTGGACGAGCATTTTGACCACGCTAAGAAAGCGGGCGCTACGATCCTTGAAGAACCCCAAGATCAGTTCTACGGCGACCGCCGCTACGGCGCCGCGGATCCGGAAGGGCATCACTGGTACTTCGCCCAGCACGTTCGTGACGTCGCGCCTGAGGACATGAAACCGTCCCCTTAGACTTCATCCTCGCCAATCCGCCTTCCAACGTCTCCGACTGGGGCGGCGGATGCGCCAAGTCGGGCGCAGCGAGTGCTTCGGCGTTGGGATACCATCGCCATGACGACACAGTTCATCACCGTTCCGTAATAATCGGCTTTGAGTACCCGTAGCGGTAGGACCGAATGGCCGCGGCAAGGAACTCTGTGATATCCTTCTCTGGCCAAGAGGCAGATCGCGATCTCTTATTTCCGGAAGCTCCAGAGAAACAATACGCTTGGGCGAGGAGGAGAATGAGTCGGCTTCTCGTTTTACTGCTTGCGAGCGGACTGTCTGCCGCTCCAGTAACCGCTGCACAATTGGAGATCGCCCGCCCCATACGGCACTGGGAGTTCATGGATGCCGTGGGATCGAGAGCAGCGATGCTGGGAACGGAAACAGGGCGATTCGAAGCGTGGGTCTACCCGCTCAAAATCCTCGACGATTTCCACCTCAGCTTTACACTGAACCGACGACCCATTCCGGCCGAATCGGTGGCCCGCAGCGTTATTTACCGCCCCGGCTCAGTCACACTGATTTATTCCGGTGACTACTATGCAGAGCACTTCCTGGTTCGAGACACATTCATCGTTCCCCCAGACACACCCGGCATCTTGATTCGACTGGATGTCGAGAGCTCTTCCCAACTTGAAATTGAAGTGTCTTTCAGACGTGTTTTTCAACTGATGTGGCCGGCTGGACTAGGAGGAACCTTCGGTAGCTGGGATAAGGATCTGAAGAGCTTCTTAATGGGTGAAGAGCGGCACCGGTTCTTTGCCCTGGTTGGTTCTCCGGACGCCTCCCTGAAGACGAGGGAATACGGCACCAACTATTCGGTTTCCAGCGAGAGTTCATTCGCTTTGGGACCCGTTCAGGGAAAGGCGACGAAGGTCATCGCTATCGCTGCCTCTTTCGACTCACGAGAGAAACTGATCGATACCTATCACAAGTTAATCTTGGACCCGGGAACCCTCCGACGTGAGACGGCCCGGTATTACGACCGCTATCTGGAGGGAAGAGTTCGACTTCAGCTTGTAGACAAGAATCTGCAAAAGGCCTACGACTGGTCACTGCTCAGCATGCGCAAAGCTCTGGTGGAAAACCCCTTCCTGCGAGGCCGGGGGCTTGTAGCGGGATTCGGCCTTTCGAAAGGTGAACCGCGACCGGGCTTTGCCTGGTTTTTCGGGAGAGACACTTTCTGGGGTACCCTGGCCCTCACCTCAGCCGGTGACTTCGAGACCGCCAGGGATGCCATTGATTTTATCGCTCAATTTCAACGGGATGACGGAAAGATCCCCCATGAGATTGCTCAGAGCAGCAACTTCGTCCCCTGGTTCGAAGAATATCCCTATGCCTTCGCCTCCGCGGATGCAACTCCCCTGTTTATCATCTCCGTCCGTGACTACGTCCAGTCGTCAGGCGATGTGTCGTTGCTCGGCAGGAATTGGCCGCGGCTGAAAAAAGCCCTGAAGTACCTAAAATCGACCTACGACAGCAATGGATTCGCCAAGAACCTCGGTGTCGGCCACGGATGGGTCGAAGGCGGCCCCCTCCATCCCATCAGGCCCAATACCCCACGAGATGCGCCAGAAGGCGGACCTCCGCCTCCTGTCAAAACTGAGCTTTACCAGGCCGGGATAGGGCTGGAAGCGCTTCGATCAATGGCGCAACTGGCCCGATACCGGGGCGAGACTGACCTGGCAAAGCAACTCGAAAAAGAGTTCTCCTTCAAACAGAAGCAACTGAGCGAAATCTTCTGGGTTGCCCGCAAGAAATCCTATGGGTTCGCATTGAACGAACAGAACGAAGTGGTTGATGAACCGAGTATTCTGGCCACCGTCCCCATGTGGTTCGGTCTGCTGGATCCACTCAAGGCCCGGAAAATGATCCAACTGCTGGCCGACGAAGCTTATCTTTCCGATTGGGGTTCTCGCTTGATTTCATCCAGAAGCCCCCTCTATCGACCGGCCGGGTATCACTCTGGAACCGTTTGGCCTTTATTCTCCGGTTGGGCTGCGGTAGGACAGTACCGCTACCACCAGTCCGGGCCGGCCTACGCCAACCTGCGGGCCAACGCGCAATTGGCTCTGCAGGGCTCCGGGGGAAATACGACTGAGGTCCTTTCGGGGGCAGTCTACTCCCCTCTCTCTACCAGCTCGTCCCACCAGACCTGGTCGGCGGCCATGGTGATCTCTCCCTTGATTCGCGGTCTTCTGGGCCTGCAGGTTAACGTCATGGAAAACTACGTCATCCTGACTCCACACCTGCCCGCCGACTGGAAAGATTTTGGAATTCAAGGAGTTCCATTGAAGTCGGGGACAGTCGACTTTCGATTTCGGAAAGACGGAACGAAACTACACCTTGAAGTGGAAAATCACGGTCAGGTCTCCTTTCGGTTGGAGTTTGCCCCGGCATTTGCTCCCAGCGCGAGGATTACACGCGCCTTGGTCAACGGTCAGGGAATTCACTGGACCGGCCAGGCGGGTTCTACGGACTGGCACCCGCTGTTCAAGCTTCAGGTAGCCCGCGGAACCAGTATCCTGGTGGCTGACTACGAGCGCGACTTCGGCTTCTTCTTCAGCGCTCCCCTGCCCCTGTTGGGCGAAGCAAGTTCCAACTTGAAGGTTATCTCTGAGAGTTGGAACCGGGAGGCTTCCAGCATCGAGTTGGTGGTCTCGGGACTGCCGGAGAAGGTATACCGGTTGGGGCTCATGGGCGGAAAGCAAATCGCCGCAGTTGAGGGTGCGGCGCTAAGCAAACAGGCAGACGCCCTCGAGGTACGAATCCCTTCCAGCAGCTCGATTGGCTATGCACAACACAGCATTCGTGTGATGTTGAAAATGGATTGACTCAGAGGAGGCAACAAGAGCCTCCCTGGCCCCGCCCAGGATTTTCGAAGTGCGATCGATTTCTCTCGTGTTTTCAGAAACGCTGGGGAGGAGCCAGCCGAGGATTGAGATCTTTGGCTTTCTTGAAGGCTTTCCGGGCAGCCTGAGCCTCCCCTTTTTTTCGAAGCGCAATTCCCAGTTGATAGTAAGCGGGAGCATAGCCGGGAGCCACTTTGATGGCATTTTTGAATTGCTGAATCGCCTGCTCCAGATCTCCCTGTTCAAGCCTCTTGATACCGACATCGGTGGAGAAGGTAGCCGCTTGAAGGTTGGCTGTAATTTGATTCAGGCGCCGAGCTTTCTTGATGGCCTTCTTTGCGCCATCCATGTCCCCTTTCTCGCGCAGCGCTCTGGCCAGGGAGTTGTACACCTCGGCATACTCTGGATTGATTCTGAGAGACTTGCGGAATTCGATGATTGCGTCGTCGAGTTGACCCTGTTTCCGCAAGATGATGCCGAGCATGTAGTATGCCTTGGCGTAGTCCGGCTGCATCGCTGTGACTCGACGAAACTTGGAGATTGCGGCTTGGGGCTTTCCCGTCTGCCAGAGGGTCACCCCCAGGGTAAAATAGGCATCGGCTAAAGTCGGTTTCAGTTCAATCGCCTTGTTGAGTTCGGCAATTGCGTCTATGAAACGATCCTTCTGTTTGAGGGCAACTCCCAAATTATAATGGGCCTCCGCATATCGCGGATTGAGGCGAATGGCGCGTTGGAAGGCAGCAATGGATCCATCCAGGTCGGCCTTCTGTAACAAGGCCAGGCCGAGGTTGTGGTGTGTTCCGGCATTCTCGGGGTCCTGGTCGATCAGGATCTGAAACTGCCGAATGGCTTCATCTCCTTTCCCCAGTTGAATCAAGGCTAGGCCCAGATTGCTTCGCGCCTCCAGGAAGTCAGGCTTGAGATTCAGGGCTGCCCGAAATCGAGTAGCAGCTTCTGGCACAAGACCGCCACGCTGCAAGGCCAGTCCCAAATGGTGGAGGATGTCCGGCGACTGGGGATCGATTTTAGCGGCCTTCTCCAGTTCTTCAACCGCTTCAATGCTGCGACCGTACTCCTCAAGAACGAGACCGAAGCGGTAGTGAGCCTGAGCCTGATCTGGAAGCAGCCGGACAGCCTCTTTCAGCGCGGCGGCTGCTTCCTTAGTCTCTTGGTTCAGCCGGTAGGCAACCCCCAGGTGAAAGTAAGCCAATCCATAATTCGGCTTAAGTTTTATGGCTTGCCGGAATTCTCCGATGGCCTCCGTGAACAGCTCCTGTTGGGCCAATGCGAAGCCAAGATAGTAGTGGGCATCGGCCCATCGAGGCTGAAATTGAGCGGCCTTTCGAAGTGATTCAACAGCTAAGTCCGGCTTCCTCAACTGCTGTAGGGCCAGTCCCAAGGCGAGGTGCGCTGCGGCAAAATCCCGTTGAAGATCTATGGCTCGTTTTAGGGGGGCAATGGCTGCGGCAGCTTCTCCTTGGCTCAGCAGAGCAGTCCCCTGATGATAGTACTCGATCGGGCTTTTCAGTTTCTCTTGGCCGGCAGCAACGGAATCATTCAACCACGCACCGGCCAAAACCAGGAGGGAAACCCCGATCAAACCCGCTCTCATGCGGCTCGATTTCCGACAGAAGGAAGGCTCTCTCATTTTTGCAGCGACACCGGCTTCTTCAAACAGCTATCCAGCGGCATTACCCGCACGGGGGGAGTTCATCCTGACGCTGCACCTCTAGCCTGACGCTCCTCGAGCTTGGCGATCACCCCCTCGGGGTCCGGCCAGCCCGCGCCCAAGAGGTGGGTAAACCAATTCCCACCGCGCGAGGCGATCGTTTCGGTGTCGGCGATCACGTCGAATTGACCTCTCCGGCCTGACTCGAGGACTGCTTCGATGTCAAGGCGCTGCTTGATCATGGCGGCGAAACTCGCAGCCTTGGCCTTGCTGTTGTGTCAGGTGGCACAGTAACGGATTTTGATATTCATTTAACCTCCAATCGGTTGCAATTGGGAATGGGTCTCAAATGGCAAGCGAGGCCAGCTCAATCTGTCTTAAGCCTCAATACCAAGAAATCCTTCCGGTGAAACTGCTTGACCCGGCACCTCTTTTAACAGCTTCGAATCAGTCGTCACAACCTTTGTGCCAAAGTGCTTCGCCAATACCAGAAACTCAGCATCGTAGGCAGACACAGTCGTTTCTTGTACGCAATCCAAAACCGCTTCGGAATTCACAGCATATTCTCTGTCGCTCAGCAGGGTTTCCGCCTTGCTCATCGTAATCTTGGCTTGCT
>JBHHYX010000312.1:0-6603 GCA_046757765.1 Acidobacteriota bacterium
ACCTCTTTCAAGCTGCTCCGGGAAGCGGGCGTTTCCTGCCGGCAACACCGTGTCGAGTAGTTGGCGTTTTGACCCGAAAAAAGGTGCCACGGCTCCTCTCGTTCACCTCGACTGGAAAGAAATCAGAATCACTCTTGTCAAGGAGAGCGTAGGGGCATTTGGCACTATTTCAACAAAACCAGCGAGGCGGCGTTCAACAAGTATCGCCTCCCAGGCTTTATGCCAGGCTGGCGCCCGTCAGCGTCACAGTTGTCCCTCGGAAACGCTCGCTCCGGTAGAGCCCCTCCGGGCGAGCGGTGGGCGTGACCCGCCGTTGGCTTCGTGCTGACCGCTGTCGCCCCAGGCTCCAGGCCTCGGCCCTTCCGGGGCCAGGTGAGTCCGTGGCCCTTGCGGGCGAGGTCATTGTGTTAAGATATTGGACTGGATTTCTCACAGGCTTTCGCCCATGAGTTGGCAGGCCTTTGAACGAAACAGTCGGCCTACGAGGTTGGAATGAGTGATCGTTCGGTTTTTCGCGTCATCTTACCGGTTGTGGCGGCGGCCGTCTTGCTGTTTGTGGGCGGCCTCTTCTTGAGACTGACGGGAAGTCGAGGCATCCAAGAAAGCATGATTTTGTCCTGGCCTGTTCTTCTGCTCGCATTCCTTGGACTGTGGCTGCTCTTCAGGAGATATCACCGCTGGGTTTCTCCCACCGTCTTTCTCTTTGCCAGCGCGCCCGTCCTGGTGCTTCTGATGGCCTTTCAGGTGTTTCTACCCAATCTTCCCACTTCGGCGTCGGCTGGGAAAGAGAAGGTGGTGGATCTCTCGGCCAAGCTGCTGACGCTGGACGGAAAGCCGGTGACGGTGGAGAACTATTCGGGCAAGGTACTGTTCATCAATTTCTGGGCCACCTGGTGCAGCCCCTGCCGGGCCGAGATGCCCTCAATGGCGGACCTTTATTTGAAATTCCAGAACGAGGGACTCTCCATGGTGGCCATCACCAATGAAGACCCGGAAACGGTCCAGGCTTACCTGGAGGAGCGCCCTTATCCTTTTCCGATCCTTCTCGATCCCGAGGGGACGCTCTTTCGGCGGCTGGAGGTCTACGGCCTTCCCACCACCTATGTTTTGGATGGCCAGAACAACGTTATCCTGAATCAGATCGGGGGAAATGACTGGGATTCGCCCGACATGGTTGACCGGTTTCGGTCGTTTTTGGCTGAATGAGCTCTCCCCGCTCCTTTTTTCGCTGCATCAATCCCGATTGTGGTGGAGAGTTCGGGATTTCCCGTCCGCTTTTCCAGTGTCCGATCTGCTCGTCTCTCCTCGACATCGAACACCGATGGCCTGATTGCGATCCCGACGCTCTGAAGACGGAGTTCCGGATGCGCCAAGCCTCCCACCATCCCCTCGACCGGAGCGGAGTCTGGCGTTTCCGGGAATTTCTGCCTTTTCCGGAAGAAGAACTGGAGAGTGTGGTCACGCTGGCGGAAGGCAATACTCCGGTGTTGGAGGCAGCGGCCTGCGCTCGGTATGTCGGTCTCGAGCGCCTTCGGGTCAAGCATCTGGGGTGGAACCCCAGCGGCTCCTTCAAGGACTATGGAATGACGGTTGCCGTCACCCGAGCCCGCAAGCTGGGGGCGAAAGTGGTGGCCTGCGCCTCAACCGGCAACACGTCAGCTTCCATGGCCGCCTATTGCGCCCGCGCCGGTCTCAAGGGCGTCGTCTTCATTCCCGAGGGAAAGATCGCCTACGGAAAGCTGTCGCAGACGCTGGAGTACGGAGCCCTCACTGTGCAGGTAGAGGGCGATTTCGACCACGTCATGAAGCTGGTGAGTGAACTTGCCGCGGAGAGGGATCTCTATCTTGCCAACTCCATCAACCCCTTTCGGATAGAGGGACAGAAAACTATCCTGCTGGAGTTGTTGGACCAACTGGACTGGCAAATACCGGACCGAATCGTCGTTCCGGGGGGCAATCTGGGCAACGTTGCCTCTTTCGGGAAGGTGCTGGAGGAACTCAAGACGCTGGGTTGGATTGAGAGGATTCCTCGGCTGACCGTCATCCAGGCCGAAGGCGCGGCACCACTTCATCGGATGCTGGTCTCAGGTTGGGGCAAGCTTGTTCCGGTCCAGGCGCCGACGACCCTGGCGACGGCGATCCGGATTGGGCGACCCGTCAACTGGAGGAAAGCGGTTCGGGCCCTCGGTCTCTCCAATGGCAGCTGTGAGAGCGTTTCGGAAGAGGAGATTGCCGACGCCAAAGCCATCTTGGGGCGAGACGGAATCGGTTGCGAGCCCGCCTCGGCCACGACTATCGCCGGGCTGAAAAAGCTGCGTGAAGCCTCCGCGGAGGACGATTCCGCCATAGATCCCGAGGAAGAGGTGGTGGCCATCTTGACGGGGCACCAGCTCAAGGATAGTGAATACACGGTCAACTACCACATGGAGAAGCTGTTTGAGTCGATCTCCGGTGAGATAACTCCCTCCCACGAGCCGGGATACCCCTTTTCCAACCGGCCCGTTCGAGTGACTGGCGACAAGGCGGAGGTTCTGAAACTGTTGGACTCCCTTTCTCAGAAAGGATGATTCGGGGGAGCAATTGGGGACCGTTTCGCCGGGGGTGTTCGCGTCAGCCTCCGGGCCGTTGAGTCGGGCTCAATCGAGTGTCGTGATGGGGCTGTCTCCTCACACCCTCCAGTGCGTTTCCGATCGTGACATTCGCCATGACCAGGAGATCACTTCTCTCCTTTTCAACCAGTCGTGACTTTGGTGTCGTGCATGCCCGGCGGGCGCGCTCCACGGTTTCACAATCCGGGCGGCTGTGCGATAATTCATACTGGCGATGAGTGATACCACGACGAGGGGCATAAGAATACGCGTCACCGCACGCTACATTCCCGAGAGAAGCTCACCCGAAACGAACCGTTATTTTTTCGCCTACCATGTTCGCATCAGCAACGAAGGCTCCGAGACGGCCCAGTTGCGGAGTCGTGAATGGATTATCACCGACGCCAATGGAACGGTCCAAAAGGTGAACGGTCCGGGAGTGGTGGGAGAGCAGCCTGTGCTGGGCCCCGGGGACTCCTTCGAGTACACCAGTTTCTGCCCCCTCAGGACGGCTGTGGGCGCCATGCATGGCTCCTATCAGATGGTCACGGCGAGCCAGGATTGCTTTGATGCCATCATTGAACCTTTTTCCCTGGCCGTACCGACTGCGGTCAATTAGCCGGTCCCGCTTTGTGGCGATCATGGCCCCGCAGTGAGAATGCCCGGACCGGCTGCCGGGAGCCGGTTCTGATAAGGACGACAGCGATGGAATGTTGCAATGAGCCCGCGGGTTGTGTCCCCGAAAAGGAGCCGCTTCGGATCCAGGTGGAGGGCATCCCTGAATCGGTTCCAAAAGGCGTTGCCGAAATCTGCCGCGCCCGGCTGGTCGAAGCTGTTGAGGAGCTTCTGGAGCTTTCGGCGGCCGCTGAGGTGAGGATTTCCGTCGGCAATGCACCGGCACCGAAGGAAACCCGTTCTCGTTCACCTGTGGCAGGAGCGGCAGGCGGGTCGGAGGATGTGCTGACATTGGAAGAACGGGCCGCCCAATACCAGTCGCGCCAGCCCTTTTTTGACTTCGATTTTCTGGTGGTTTCGGACGAGCTTCAGGAGAGCCTGCTTTCGGCGATGGACCTGGTTCAGCTGGAGGGCAAGGTTTTCGATCAATGGAATCTGAAGGCCATCGAACCCTTTCCCCGCACAGCCCTCAACTTCCATGGTCCCCCGGGTACCGGCAAGACCCTGGCCGCCCATGCCCTGGCCAGCTACATTGACTCTCCCATTCTGATGGCCAATTACGGGCAGATCGAGAGCAAGTATGTGGGCGACGGCGCCAAGAATGTCGAGGCGATCTTCTTTGCGGCGGAGCGAGATCAAGCCGTACTTTTCATTGATGAGTCGGACTCTCTCCTCTCCAGACGGCTCACCAACGTGACCCAGGGAGCGGAACAGGCCATCAATTCCATGCGCAGCCAGCTCTTGGTTTGCCTGGAGCAGTTCAAGGGAATCGTCATATTTTCCACCAATCTGGTGGAGAACTACGACAAAGGATTTGAAACGCGTGTCCGCAACCTCTATTTTCCAATGCCGGACGAGGAGTGCCGACGGCGGATTTGGACGAATCACCTTCCCAGACAACTCCCGTTGGCGCCAGACGTCTCGGTGAATGACCTGGCCCGGATGGGAGACCTCTGTGGACGCGATATCAAAAACGCGGTGATCGACGCGGCCCTGCGGGCGGCCCGCTCCGGTCAAGATCGGATTGGGCACAGCGACCTGGTCCGGGCGGTCGACAGAGTCAAGAGTTCGCGCGTTCACCACCTCTCTCCCGTCGACCGGAAAGCGATGGTCCCGGCCTTCTGAGCTGGCCGGACGGCTTGGGATCACTCCACTCAGATCGGCTGAACGCCCCTCCTTCCCATGTTAAACTGTCCCTGGCGCGGGGCTGCGAAGTGCTCAGCCCGGCTTGACCTGAGTCGAGCGACTCTTTGCGGATGAGAGGTCCTGCGAGGTTTTCCCCCGTTGCCGGGACCACGGGCCTTCATGGGGTCGCATGTTGAGGACACGAGGGCCCGATGGGTCGGTGCTTGCGGCTGCAAGGAATGAGTGTACTCAGGTCTATAGATCTAATCAGGAGGAACACCGTGTCCAGAAAAATCACCCTTGAGATCATTTACTGTGACGATTGAAACTACACTCCCCGAGCCGCCTGGATGGCGCTTGAATTGCTCTCGCACTACCGAAAAGAGGCCTCTGAAATCAGGCTCATTCCCTCAGAGGGAGGACGCTTTGAGGTCAGTGTCAACGGTCACCTGATTTTCTCTAAATTGAGTGAAGGCCGATTCCCGGAACCGAAGGAGTTGAAGCTAGCGATCGACGGCATGCGGTCGTGAGAGAAATGAAGCTTGGGCGGCGGGTTAGGCCTGACCGGTCGGCATCTGACTTCTCAAACTATCGACAAGTTCCCGCCGCACGGCCCGGTGGTCCACGTCGGCCAGTTTACACCAATAAGGGAATCCCTCCTCGTCCGTTGAGATCCACTCGATGGCCTTTTTCTTCAAGAGCCGGTAATCGTTTCGAGAGGTTTCTTTCACGTTCTGCAGGTCCAGGACCGCCTCATGCCAAGCCTGGCGGAGAATGGCAACAGCTAGATTGCGCTCCGATCGTGATTCGGGAAGACGAATTCGTCGTGAACCTCTTGAAACACTCCTCAATCGCATCGCGATATCATAGCACAGAATTTGCATTTTTCGGCAAGAAATGTCGGCTCCAACGCCGGTGTTGCCAGCAGAATCAAAACCTGACATAGTGACGCCATCCGGCCAAGGGAGCCAGCGGCTCCTAGCGCCGCGACGCCGGTGGGGTTGGCCTCTTCACAACCCCGTCCCGCACTGGTTCTTCCACCCCGAGGTGAGTCGCCTGAGGGGAAACTCCGGTCGGGGCGAGTGTATAATGGCTTGACGGGCGCGGCTCGAAGGTTGCGGCCGCCGGGAGGGAGGAATTCAGTGGATCGTTCCTACTTTTATTCGATGATGCATGGGGAAGGGGAGAGCGACTACGAGCTGTATCTTGACACCCAGGCGCTTCTTAATTGCCAGAAAGGCTTTCATGATTTCTGCAACCGGGACGAACTGCAATTCCAGGTGGTCCATCAGGCCATCGAACTGTTGATGAAGTTGATCGCCTACACCCTCCTCGACCTGGACGACTACATTCAGCAGGAGCAGACCAACCGGGTGTGCACACTCTTCCGCCGGGTCCACATCGCACTGAAGCTCATGACCGACCATCTGGCTCTCCTCGAGACGATGTCGCCCAAGGAGTACCAGGAGATACGCTTGCAGCTTGGCAATGGGAGCGGCCAGGAATCTCCCGGCTTTCGGGCCATCCTCAAGATGCACCAGCCCATCTGGAATTCCTTTCGGTGCAACTATCTCGAACGCCACGACCTGACCATTGAAAAGATCTATGATTCCGACTACTCTCATTCTGACGCCTACGTGGTAGCGGAGGCATTGGCGGAGTTTGACGAGCTGTTCCAGAAGTTCCGATTTCACCACATTCAATTGATTCATCGCACCATCGGACTGGAGGCCAAGTCCTTGAAAGGCAGGTCGGTCGAACTGTTGAACGAAGGTCTGCGCACCAAGTTCTTCCCCAAGCTCTGGCAGATTCGCCACCAGATGACCGACAAATGGGGCGGAGAATACGGCCTTGTCCGGGATTCGATAAGCGGACACTAGGGCCCTGCGCCGGTGGTTCCAGGGTTTGACTTCGATCGGCCCCGAGCGGGCTGGACTTTGATGGCACCGTCAGACCGGGCCTCCACCGGGACAGGCCCGGTGGGGGGCAAAGTGGGAGGTTCCCCCATCTTCTAGTTGCCAAACCTGGCTCCCACCGGGACAGGCCCGGTGGGGGTCTCCGCTCCAACCCTCGGCCATCGTTGTCTAACGGTGTTAACTGTTACCATGTGCGCAACTTGACTCAACTTTAAAGATTAGCGCAACTCTAGTGACCGCCAATAACTACCCATCCCCAAGGTGGCTTGTCGATACGAGAACCGCAAATGCAAGAGCTG
>JBHHYX010000313.1:0-6598 GCA_046757765.1 Acidobacteriota bacterium
GGGAATGGGTGCCGATCCGAGCTTTGAAAGTTCCCCTCCGGTTTCCTGGATTGAGCAATTCTGCCGCCAAGTGACGGAACCACGAACGTGAGTGAGTGGCCCGGATTGGCCGGGCGCTGACGCTTCGGTTCAGTTGACGGAGCAGGGGCAAGGGCGCATCGTCAATGCAACCTATCTGAGAGCATTATTCTCAGAATTCGGCGGCAAGCAGCTAATCTGATCCTGCCGGACCTCTTTGACCTCATCCTTTCGGAATGCTCAGGTAACCCACCACGTTTTTCTTGTCAATGCGGTTGACCAGAATCTCGTAGGGCTTTTTGAGGTCTTTGACGTAGAAGTAGATGGGCTCGTTGATACTCTGGTTCTTCTTCTTGATTCGCTTGCCGTCGGCGAAAATCTCCAGGGTGTAGCGCTGCTTCTTGGAATCCACTCCCTTCAGGCTCAAGGCCACATTGAAAACCTTCATCGTCGCGCCCTTCTTCTCAAGCTCGAAGTTGTAATACTCCCGCTCCAGAGAGGTCTTGACGGCATTGATCTGCTGAGCGTTGGCATCGGATGACTTTCGCACCAGCTCCAGGTTGCCCTGGTTGCTTTCGATATCCTTTCGATTGCGGGTCGAAAGTTCCCTCAAGTCTCCGATGTTCGAGCTTATCTGACCCACCCGTGTGCTCATCTCACCGATCTTCTGCTGGGTTCCGGCGGCTTGGTCCTTGAGGGCGTCGACTTCACTCTGGTCCGCCTTCTTCAGTGAGATCGCCTCCAGCTCGCTGGCATGTTGACCCTGTTCCGATTTCAAGTCACTGTAGAGACCCTTATAACGATTCAGTTGTTGCTTTTGACCCGCCAGTTGCGACCGGCTCTTGGAAAGTCCTTCGTTCAACTCGCCGATTTGCCGCTGGGATTGACCGAGCTGTTCGCTCACACCCGACAACTGCTGCTGGCTGTCCAGCAGCTGGGTGTTCAGGTCTTCGATGCGTTGCTGGGCCTGCACGATGAAGTAGGCCAGAGTTCCCAAAACCGCCAGTAGTGCGGCCGCCGCCAGCATTCGAACCATCTTCCCGTTGTCGCTCTCCTTCGAGGCGGGCTTGCAGTGTTTTTTTGCCCGAGACCCGACCCGATCCATGAGGGGATCCTCAAAGTCTTTTATCTGATTCGATACACGCATCTCTGCCTCCAACTAAAAAGCGCCAACAATCCAATCAAAATCAACCATTTGTCCAACCGTAGTGTTAGAGAGTAATTGCCCCGAAATGTTTCAGAGACCGCGCAACCGGTGCTGCCTCTCACATCCAATCTCAGCAATTCAGCAAAGCGGCGCCTCAGAGCGACCGCCAAGGGCGTAGTCGGGTCTTCATCGGAATCGGAATCGGGTTCCCAATCGCTATCGCAGTCGATTGCCGTGGCGGGGAGCAATGCGCAGGGATGTCGACTCCCGATAGCGATACCGATACCGATACCGAGCCGGAGCCTCAAAGGCCTGGATCGAGATGCCAGATGCTCCCGCTGCCAGGCACCCTCCATTGAAGAATCCGGGCTCGTGGTTGAGCGAGAGGGATGTATTCGGCTCCGCGGTAGATCGAGTGTGACAAACGCAGGCTTGGCCCCAGGGCGCCGTCTCTTTCAAAGACCCGTTCATGGGTTATCCGAGGACCGGGCTTGTGATACTATTTTCGTCCTATGAGTGTCAAAGGAACAGGATTCCTCATGATTTTTGCCATCGGGGTTCCGGCTCTCGTTCTTTACACTCTGTTTTATCGGGGCGGTGAGGTACAGGCCCCTTCAATTGAAGGTTTCAGCAGTTACGAGAGCGAGATCATGGAACTGCGAAGCGACCACTACCGAGTGCTCGGCGTAGAGGACGAGGGGGGCTGGCTGCGGGTCAATGTGGTTCTGACTTCGCTTCCAACGGATCGGTTGGAAGCCAGAATGCAAGCCACCAACGCCCTTTATGACGTGCAGTCTCTGGTGGGAAGAGAACTTTCGGCCAGCATTTGGGCTTACTCTTCGGACAAGATCGAGAAGTCCAACCTTAAGGGCATGGCCTTCTATCATGCCCTGACGGAGCAATACAATTTCAAGACGGCTGACGAGCTCCCGTGACCCTCAAAAAAACATCTCTCAACGAAATCCATAAGAAGTACGGTGCTCGAATGGTCGAGTTTGCCGGCTGGGAAATGCCGGTCCAGTATCAGGGAGCGGCGAGGGAGCATCTTGCAGTGCGATCGGGGGTGGGTGTCTTCGACGTCAGCCACATGGGGGAGTTGGAGATTGTGGGGCGAGATGCCATCCCCATGGCCCAGAAAGTCACCTGTAACGATGTCTCGCGACTTTGCGACGGTCAGGCCCAGTACTCGGCTTTCCTCTATCCGGAAGGGACGATCCTGGACGATGTCGTTCTCTACAGAAGGGGTGCCGAGCATCTCCTGATTTGTGTGAACGCGGCCAACAGAGACCGGGACTTTGCCTGGTTAAAGGAACACCAGGAGGGGGCCGTCGAAATCTTCGACAACAGCGACCATTACACCCAACTCGCGGTTCAGGGCCCCCAAGCCGAGAAGGTGTTGCAGGAGTTGACCGACTCGGATCTCTCTTCTTTGAGGTACTACTGGTTTCAAGAGGAGCGTGTCTGCGGTGTAGAGACTCTCATCTCGCGAACCGGCTACACGGGAGAAGACGGCTTTGAGATTTATCTCCCCCCCCAACATGCGGAACGCGTCTGGGAGCAACTGTTCGAGGTGGGGGCTCCGCTCGGCATAGTGGCCGCGGGCCTGGCCGCCCGCAATACACTCAGACTCGAGATGAAGTATGCGCTTTACGGCAACGACATCGACAGCACGACCACACCTCTCGAGAGCGGACTGAGTTGGATCGTGAAATTTTCGAAGGCGGATTTCATCGGCAGAGCCGCGCTCCAAAGGCAGAAAACAGCGGGGGTCAAGCGCAAGCTGGCCGGCTTTGAGATGGTGGGCCGGGGAATCGCCCGCGATCACTACCCGGTCTGTATCGAGGGGCGGCGAGTGAGTGAGGTGACAAGTGGGAGTTACTGTCCTTCCGTGAAGAAGGCAATCGGCCTGACCTATCTCGATACCGACCAAAGCAAATTGGGTCAGACGCTCGATATCGAGATCAGAGGAAAGCGGGTTCAGGCTCGCGTGGTTGGGACGCCTTTTTACCATCCTTCTTGATCCCGATCAGGAAGAGGCGCGAGGTGGGGCCCCCGATTGGAGAGTAGAAAGGACACACGTCGATGAATGTTCCGGAAGAGCTTCTTTACAGCAAAGAGCATGAGTGGATCCGGCTGGAAGAGGGTGAGGGGACTTTGGGAATCAGCGATCACGCGCAGCAGGAACTGGGAGACGTGGTCTTCGTGGAGCTCCCGGAGCCGGGGCAGAACTTTGAGGCCGAGGCGCCGCTGGCAACCCTGGAGTCGGTCAAAGCGGTATCGGAAGTCTATTCTCCGCTGTCGGCCGAGGTGACGGCGGTCAACGATCTGCTGCTGGACGCCCCCGAGAAGATCAATGAAGATCCTTACGGCGAAGGCTGGATCGTCAAGCTGAAACTCAAGGACCCGACCCAAATCGACCGCCTCTTGTCGGCAGGCCAGTACAGGAGCTACCTCGAGGAGGAGTCTGGAAACTAGTGGTTTGTTGCGTCAGTGATCTGGGTCTCGCGGAACGGGAACAGAGGTTGGATTTCATCCACCGGCATATCGGTCCCAGTCCGCGGAAGATCCAGGAAATGCTCGATTTTCTGGGCATCGATTCTCTGGATGACCTGGCGCGCAAAACGATCCCGCCCGGCATTCTTTCGGACCGCCCCCTCAATCTCCCGGAGAGTCGCACCGAAAAGGAGGTCATCGAGCAATTGCACACGCTCGCCTGCCGAAACAGGATTAGGAAGTCCATGATCGGCTTGGGTTATTCGGGATGCTTCACTCCTGCGGTCCTTCTCAGGAATGTCCTCGAGAACCCGGCCTGGTACACGGCTTACACGCCCTACCAGGCAGAGATCTCGCAGGGACGACTGGAAGCCCTCCTCAACTTTCAAACCATGGTCACCGAATTGACGGCTATGGAGATTGCCAACGCCTCGCTGCTCGACGAAGCAACGGCGGCGGCTGAAGCCATGTCCATGTCCCTTTCGCTTCAGTCCCGGTCAGGACGCCGGGCCTTCTGGATCTCCGAGCAATGCCACCCCCAGACCATCGAGGTTGTGAAAACCCGGGCTCGTCCGCTTGGTGTCACAGTGAGTGTCGGCGACCACAAGACTCTCTCTTTCGAGGGATCCTTTTTCGGAATCTGCCTTCAGTACCCGACCAGCCAGGGAGCGATCCACAACTACGCCGAATTGATCGAGAGGGCCCACGCCGATCGCACTCAGGTCGTCGTTGCCGCCGACCTCTTGAGCCTGACTCTGCTGCAGCCACCTGGGGAGTTTGGGGCCGACGTGGTGGTGGGAAGCTCCCAGAGATTTGGGGTCCCTCTGGGGTTTGGGGGTCCTCATGCCGCCTTTTTCGCGACTCGCAGCAACTTCAAGAGAAGCATACCGGGCCGTATCGTGGGCGTTTCTCAGGACGCCCGGGGCCAAGCGGCGCTGCGCCTGGCCCTGCAGACTCGCGAACAGCACATTCGCCGCGAAAAGGCCACCAGCAACATCTGCACGGCGCAGGTTCTTCCAGCCGTCCTGGCGGCGATGTATGCGGTCTACCACGGTCCGGAGGGCCTCAAGAGGATCGCCCGGCGGATCCATCTTCTAGCCTGCCTGCTGGCGGCAGGACTCGAGAAGCTGGGCTACGCTCTCAAGTACCCCTCCTTCTTCGACACGCTCGCGGTCCAGGTTCGCCCGGGCCAGGCTGGCACTCTCTCCAGCCGCGCCACCCGCTGCGGGATCAATCTGCGAGTCATTGACTCCGAAACGCTGGGCGTTTCCCTGGATGAGACCTCCTCCAGGCGGGACGTGGAGGTGCTGTGGGAAGTCTTCCGAGGCGAAGGGGAATGTCCTCTTTCCATCCAAGAGCTGGAAACGAGACTGACCCCGAGCCTCCCGTCGGACTTGAAGAGGACCACAGATTGCCTGACCCAGCCCGTCTTCAACCGCTACCATTCCGAAACAGAAATGCTCCGCTACCTGCACCGGCTGCAAGAGAAAGATCTCTCCCTGACGACTTCGATGATCCCGCTGGGATCGTGCACTATGAAGCTCAACGCCACCTCGGAGATGTTGCCCATGACCTTCGGAGGATTTGCCGATGTCCACCCTTTCGTCCCTTTGGATCAGGTTGAGGGTTATTTGGAGTTGATCCGCCAGCTGGAGGGTATGTTGTCCGAGATAACGGGTTTCGCAGGGGTCTCGCTTCAGCCCAACGCCGGTTCACAGGGAGAGTTGACGGGCATGCTGATGATTCGCAAGTACCATGAGACTCGTGGCCAGGAGAGGCGACGTGTCTGTTTGATTCCCAGCTCGGCTCACGGCACCAACCCCGCCAGCGCCACAATGGCTGGAATGAAGGTCGTCGTCGTGGGGTGCGATGGTCGGGGTAACATCGACATCGATGATCTGCGGACGAAGGCTGGCGCCCACCGTCAGGATCTGGCGGCGCTGATGGTGACCTATCCTTCAACCCATGGCGTTTTCGAAGCGGGGATCACTCGGATCTGTGACATTGTTCACGACCATGGAGGACAGGTCTACCTGGACGGGGCCAACTTGAATGCCCTGGTCGGCCTCTGCCGGCCCGCCGAATTGGGCGCCGACGTGGCCCATTTGAACCTTCACAAGACGTTTTGCATTCCCCACGGCGGAGGAGGGCCCGGAGTGGGCCCGATCGGGGTGAAAGAACATCTGCTGCCTTTCTTGCCTTCCCACCCGCTGCTCCCCGAGGCGGGTCCGAAAACGGGAATCTCAGCTGTTGCCGCCGCCCCCTGGGGTAGCGCCGGAATCCTCCCCATCTCCTGGGCTTTCATCTCCCTCATGGGACGAAACGGACTCAAGAAAGCGACTCAAACCGCCATTTTGAATGCCAACTACCTGGCGGCGCGCCTGAGCGATCATTACGCCATTCTCTTTACAGGTTTAAATGGCCTGGTGGCGCATGAATGCATTGTCGATGTGCGTCCTCTCAGGAAGTCGGCGGGGGTGGACGTCGCCGATCTCGCCAAGAGATTGATGGATTACGGATTCCATGCGCCCACCATGTCCTGGCCGGTGGCTGGCACGTTGATGATCGAGCCCACCGAAAGTGAGTCGAAAGAAGAGCTCGATCGGTTCTGTGAGGCCATGATCTCCATTCGTGGGGAGGTTCGACAAATCGAAGAGGGCAGGATGGACCCTCAAAACAATCCCCTCAAGAACGCCCCTCACACCTGGGACGACCTTCTCCGCCAGGACTGGGATCGTCCTTACTCGCGCCAGGAGGGGGCTTTCCCCCTGCCCTGGGTACGCAGGCACAAGTTCTGGCCCTCCGTGGGGCGAATCGACGACGCCTTCGGGGACCGTCACCTGGTCTGCAATTGCCCGACTCCCTGACATTGGATTACCCCGGCCACCTTGCACAACCCCGCTAGGGGTGGAATGTTTGTAGCCAAAACGCCAAAACCGG
>JBHHYX010000314.1:0-6598 GCA_046757765.1 Acidobacteriota bacterium
TAGTATCTCTCTCCCCAGGGCAGAGCCGATCAATTCGACAGCAAGCAATCCAGTGCTGTTTCCCACATCCAGCACCGGATTCACTTCCACAAATTCGATCGAGTGGCACTTGCGACTATCGTAGATCATTTCCATAGCCAGATGGCTCTCCCGGTAGGTGATCCCTCCCTGTACCGGAGTGCCCACTCCGGGCGCCACGCGGGGATCCACGACGTCCAGATCAAAGCTGCAGTGAAACCCTGTTGTGCCGGTGCAAACCCGCTCCAGCGCCTCCTCCATGACCGAGGGCATTCCCCGCATGTCCAGTTCCTTCATGCTGACCACACGGAGGCCCGAGCGCTCGATGGTTCGAAGCTCTTCTCGGTCGATGCTGCGGACCCCGATGATCACCGTATTTTCAGGGCTCACTTTGGGGCTGAATCCTTCGATCCGACTCAGGGCCTCCGGCCCCAGGCCCAGTAAGGCTGCCAGGGGCATGCCGTGGACGTTGCCGGAAGGGCTGGTCTCAGGCAAATTCATGTCGGCATGCGCATCCATCCAGAGCAAGCCAATCTTCTCGTCTTGGTCCTTGAAATAGGATGCGGTTCCCCCCACACTGCCGGCGGCGATGGAGTGGTCGCCGCCCAGCACCAGGGGGCGTCTCCCTTGGGCCAGGCTCTGTTTGACTTTCGAGGCCAGTCTGGAGCACACCTGCCCGATCTCGGCAAGATACATCTGCTCCTTTTCCCCGCAAGGGACCTCTTCGGCCACCTTCACCTCAAGGTTTCCAGAATCCTCGACATCGACCTCCATAGCGCGGAGTTTGTGGTGGAGACGGCCGATGCGAATGGCGGAAGGACCCATGTCCACGCCTCGCCGACCCGCCCCCAGGTCCATGGGAACGCCAATGATTCGGACACCTCCAAGCCGCTTCTTTCGATTGACCATTCCTTAAGGGAGTTCGTCGATCAGGACGGAGTCTTCACTGGATTTCCATTCTCCGCGTCGGGAGTTGGGTCGGCGGGCTCGTGGAGGCGTGGGTCGGGCCTGCCCTCTCGCTTCTCGTAGGCTTCGATAACGAGCCTGACCAGCCGGTGCCTGACCAGGTCATGGTGATCGAAATAGCAAAAGGCGATCCCCTGGGCGCCGCAAAGAAGCTCGCGCACTTCCACTAATCCCGATTTCTGGCCTTTTGGCAGATCAATCTGGGTGATGTCTCCGGTGACCACGGTCTTCGAGTTCACTCCCATCCGAGTCAAGAACATCTTCATCTGCTCCGAGGTGCAGTTCTGTCCTTCGTCCAGGATGATGAAGGAATCGCTGAGCGTTCGTCCCCGCATGAAAGCGAGTGGAGCGATCTCAATGACTCCACGCTCCAACAGCTTCGCCACCCGGCTGGAGTCAATCATGTAAAAAAGAGCATCATAGAGAGGGCGCAGATAGGGATTGACCTTCTCCTGCAGGTCCCCGGGCAGGAAGCCCAGCTTTTCGCCTGCCTCAACGGCGGGACGCGCCAGAACAATTCGCTTCACTCGCTTGTCCAAAAGGAATGCGACCGCCATGGCGACAGCCAGATAGGTTTTTCCGGTTCCAGCCGGTCCGATGGCAAAAACCAGATCGTTTTGCTCAATCGATTCGACGTAACGGCTCTGGTGGAGACTGCGAGGGAAAACCTCGCGGGTCGAGGTTTTCAGGACGGAGTGCTTGGGAAAGAAGTCATGGAGGCTGCGAGCGGCGCCCTCCGCAATATGCTTGAAGGCCTCCCGCAGGTCACCGTTGGAAAACCTTTGGCCCTGTCTGACCAGTTCGGAAAAGTCCTCGAGGATTCGTTCGATGGCCTCAACGGCCTTCTCCTGGCCTCTAACGAAAAGCTGGGCGCCACGGGCGCTGATCTCAACGCCGAACAAGGATTCCAGGAAGCGGATATTTTCATCCCTTAAATCGAAAAGCACTTCCGCTCCTCGATCGGGTAAGACGATTCTTCTCAAGGGATTGGTTTGGTCATTCCGGCTGCGGTTCAGCTCGATGTTGGTCCTGCAGTGTTCAAAAGTTTCGTCAGCCTGGACTTGTAACGGGCGGCTGTATTGGCGTGAATCAGACCCTTCTGCGAGGTGCGGTCGATGACGGCGTACACCTGGGGAAGTTTCTCACGGGCTTCGCCCAACTCCTGTTGTTCGACCAAGTGGCGAAATCGCTTGATTATGGTTCTCATCCTGCTCCGGCTGCTGCGGTTGTTCAAGCGCCGGATCCCGCTCTGGCGGATCCGCTTGATTGCGGATTGACTATTGGCCATGAATCATTTCTCCTTCGTTGCCAGGAAAGCGTATTATATGGAGAATCCAGGCAGAGTGTCAATGCTGGACGCATCGGGGCGGGAGGGCGACGGCTTCGAGAGCCAATCCCACCTTTCCAGCGCCAAGGAGCACTCGAAGACAAGAGCCCACCCGACTTTCCGCCCTGCCATGAACAGGAAGGAGACTGCGTCCACCAGGCTGAGGTGCCGTAGTCGCGCGTTTGAGATCAACCCGCATTTCTCACGCCCAATCTACTACGGGGGCGGAATATGCCCGCGTCTACTGCGTTGCGCTCCGTCGGGCTCCTCGACGTACTCTCCGGTGCGACTGCGGGGCCCTCACCCTTCGGAAGCACCAAATCCCAAGATCCCAAGCACCAATCTCTCCTTTGGGATTTTGGGGCTTGGTAGTTGGGGTTTCCCTTCGGGAAGCGGCGCCTTGTATCCACGCGCATCTCCAGCCGCCTCGCTACGATCGAGTGTGAGAAATCCGGGTCAAGAGAACCAGATCGCGACCGTACCACTCCCCCAACCCAAAGGGTCTCCAACAGCGAGGCAAGAATCTCCCCTGAATCCGATGGGCGATGAATGCGATAATCGACCCGGGGATGGAGGAGGAGCGTCGTGGAAGCGCAGACGCAACCGAAAAGGGGGCAAGCTGGAGCTTTGGAGACCCCGCGCTGGTGATGGCTGCGGCAGCCCCGCTCCGGGAACGGGAGGCGAACCGTGCCGCAGAGCGCGGCCCGAACCTCTGGAAGTGGCCGCACCGCCGTTTCCCGAAGTGCTCGGTTGAGGCTCCGGCTCGTGTCAGCCAGCCGGGAGTGGAGAAGGGATCGACGAATGACAGAAGAGATGATCATCGATGAAAGCACGAGCAGGGTTTGGAAAGAGCTCCAGTCGTCGGGTCCGTTGGAGGTGACCCAATTGGCTGAGCGGATCGGCCTCGACCAGGCCCAGGTGGCGGCGGTGGCTGTGGACGGAGCCGAGCGGGGCCTGATCGAACTGACCGAGCGACAGAGAGAGGAACTGGTCGCAGGCGAGTCGGCCAAGGAGGTCCTGGAGAGGGGAGTGCCGGAGCGCCAAGCCGTCCTCAGACTGGCTGAGGCGGGGGGCGAGTTGGAAATAGGCCACTTTGTCGCTTGGGCCAAGCAGGCCCAAGTCCCACCCCATGAGGTCTTCCGCTGGGGACAGGCGCGAGGCTGGCTGGAGAGAACGAAAGGGAGTGAGGGCGTCAAAGTGGTCTTGACCCGGTCTGGAAGAGAGGCCCTGGATCAAAGGGACGACGACGAGCGAGCCCTGGGCATTGCACTCGAGCGAGGCGGCGCTTTCCTGGATGAGCTGGACGCTCAGAGGCTCGATTTAGATCGTATTCGTCAGCTCTTGGGCAAACGAAAGGACCTGGCCCGGATCAAGAAGAGGACACAGCGCGTTGTGGCTTTGAGCCAGCGAGGCCGGGAAATGTTAGAGGCCGGAGTGAAGGTTCGGAGGGAGCGGAACGCATTGACCCCAGAGGACATCCAATCCGGTACCTGGCGGGAGATTACCCTCAGGCCTTATGACGTCACCCTGCCGGCCCGCAATGTTTACCCGGCTAAGACTCACCCACTGCGCCGGATTATCGAGGAGACACGCCGGGCTTTTCTCGAGATGGGATTCGAAGAAGTGGTGTCTCCAATGGTCGAGTCGGCTTTCTGGAACTTTGACGCCCTCTTTCAGCCCCAGGACCACCCCGCTCGCGACATGCAGGACACCTTCTATATGGAGGCGCCCTCCACGGCAAGACTGCCGAGTGAACAGACGATCGACCTGGTGCGCCGCACTCACGAGGACGGTTGGGAGACGGGTTCCGAGGGATGGGGCTATCGCTGGAGCCTCCGGCGAGCCGAACAGGCTGTCTTGCGGACTCATACCACGGCGGCAACGATCCGAGCTCTGGCAGCTCATCCGGATCCCCCCGGGAAGTTCTTCTGGGTTGGACCTACCGCAACGAGACCATCAGTTTCAAGCACCTTCCCGTCTTTCATCAAGTGGATGGAATAGTCGTCGACAAGGAGGCCAATCTGGCCACGCTGTTGGGAACGCTGCGGGAATTCTATCTGAAAATGGGCTTCGGCCGAGTCAAGTTCAAGCCGGCTTTCTACCCTTACACCGAGCCCAGTGTCGACGTGGTGGTCTTCATGAAATCGAGAGGTAAATGGATTGAAATGGGAGGCTCGGGCATTTTCCGGCCCGAAGTGACCCTCCCCTTCGGGTGCCGTTATCCAGTCCTGGCCTGGGGGCTCGGAATCGAGCGTCTGGCCATGCTGCGCTACGGCTTCAACGACATTCGGGAGTTGTACGGATCCAACCTGAAGAGCCTGGAGGAGGTGCCGCTGTGCCGATAGTCAATATCGATCTGGATTGGCTGAATCGATTACTGGGTCGTGACTTTCCTCCTCAAGAGATCAGTGAATCCCTGGAGCAGATCGGCTGTGACGTGGAAGAAGTGGTTGAGGTGACTCGAAGCCGCTGCCCCGGCTGCCAGGCCCTGCTGGAGAACCCCGTGGGCCAAAACGAGATCAAGACCTGCGGCTTTTGCGGGCACTCGTCCGAAACGCCGTTTCAAACGGCGGGCGCGGTGAAGGTGGTTCGGCTCGATCTATTGGCGGCTCGGCCTGATCTTTTCGATGTGGGCGGTCTGGCGCGAGCCCTGAGGGGGACTCTGGGCATCCTGGAGGGCCTGCCTGATTACCAGGTCAGGCCTTCCGGTCTCCGAGTGGAGGTCGACCCTTCGGTTCGCTCCAAAGAGAGTTATCGCCCTTACATCTGCTGTGCGGTGATGACACTTCCAGAGATAGACGAAACCAGCCTGGTCGCCATCATGAAGCTGCAGGAAAGCCTCCACTGGGGCGTTGGGAGGGATCGCAAGCTAGCTTCCATCGGCATCTATGACCTGGATAGCCTCACAGGGGACATCCGATACCGGACCCTGGACCCGGATCACGAATCTTTCTTTCCCCTGGGAAGCCCGAATTGCCGGATGACGGGGCGTCAAATCTTGAATGAACATCCCAAGGGTCTCGCCTACGCCCACCTCCTGGAAGGGTACGCGCGCTACCCTCTGCTGGTGGATGGAAGCGGTCAGGTGCTTTCGATGCCTCCCATCATCAACAGCGAGGAAACACGGCTGCAAATGGGAACCAGGCGCGTCTTCATCGATATAACCGGCCTGAGCCAGGCGGCGGTCCGAAAGACGCTGAATACCCTCGTCAGCTCACTCATGGAAATGGGGGGAGAGACGGAATCAGTTCAAATCCACGGGCTGGTGGAGGGCATAGTGGCGACTCCCGATTTAACTCCGGGCGAAACGATCATCGACTTGGTAGAGGCTCGCCGCTGGCTCGGTCTTCCGCTGGATGAGACCAGCCTGATGGGGGCGTTGCGCAAAATGCGGCTGGATGTGGAGTTGGTCCCAGGGGCAGCGGGGAGCTTCAAGGTTCGCTACCCGGCCTACCGAACCGACATCCGGCACATGGTGGACGTTTTTGAGGACATTGCGATCGGCTATGGTTACGCCAACATCGAGGCCCGGCTGGTGCCTTCCCTGACGATCGGGCGGGCCAGGGCTGAGGAGTTGCTGACCGAAAGAGTTCGGCAGGTGCTGACCGGACTCGGTTTCTCAGAGATCATGAGCCTTCCCCTGACTACCGAAGAGGACCACTTCGAGCGCCTTCGAATGCCCGTTCCTGAGAACTATCCCAAAATCTCCAACCCCAAGCTCAAGAGCCACAAGGTGGTGCGGACTCACCTCATGACCGGGTTGGTGGAATCGCTGTACGAAAATCGTCGAAGGCCGATGCCGCTGCGCCTGTTTGAAGTGGACAACGTGGTGGAGCTTGACCCGGAAACGGAAACTCGCACCTGCGAAGAGCGCCGTGTGGCTTTCGTGGAAATGGGGCGTGAAGCGGGTTACGCGGGTCTTCGCTCCCTACTGGATGCGCTTTTGCGGGAGTTGGGCTTCGGGGGCAAATACTTTCCGATCGACCATCCCAGCTTCGTGGCGGGACGCGCGGCCTCGGTTGACGCCGGCAAGCCGGTGACGGGGATCCTGGGGGAGGTCCACCCCGAGGTTCTTGTCCGTTTTGGATTGGACCATCCGGTGGCCATCGCCGAAGTCACCCTCTTTCGCATCTTTTAATGGGGATCGCGGCGCGAGAAGAAGTTCAGGAAGCGGTCAACTTGCGCATTCGGCAGCACCGTACACTTTTGAAGTGACGGAGCCCCGACCGTGAGAGGGTGTCGTAAAAGGAGTGGTCAGCCGGTGGGAGTGCATAGCAAGCAAACCCG
>JBHHYX010000315.1:0-6595 GCA_046757765.1 Acidobacteriota bacterium
CGTGCTGCACGGCCTCAAGAGACTTTTGCGACACCCTCGTGAGGGAGGGGTACCACGGCTCACACTCGTCGGTTTCCTCCCGTCGCTGACGCTCCCGGCTCCGTTTTCGTTGTCTCTTCAGGCGCCTCCTCCTTGGCGGTATGAGGTGGCTCGCTACAGAGTAGATACGATAGAGGAGTTGGCAGGGCATGCCGTGGAAGCGACTTCGGAGTCAGGGTTCGACCACGAGAATTCCGGTGGAAGACCGCCACAGGGTTTACCGCTATCGGAGCGAGGGACTCCATCTGGCAACGCTGGCCGGCTTTGCCGTGGCTCAACCCCTGTTTGATCTGGTGGCGCGAAGTCCCCAGTTTCTGGTGGCGCACGGCGTCGGGCCTCTGGATCTACTCTCGCTGGTGGTTGTACTCTGCGTCGGCTTCCCCGCCCTCTTACTTCTGCCGATCCGGTTGGCCGGGCCACTGGGACGCTTCCGGATCCATAACGTCTTGGGGGCTGGTCTGGCATCCGCTTTCGCTCTTCAGCTATTGAAGCGCATAGCCGAAGGACCCGGCTGGTTTCTGCTGGCAACCGCTCTTCTGGTGGGGTCTCTGGCCGCCGCAGCCTACCATTTCCTTACGCCGGCCCGACTCTTCGTTTCCCTGTTGTCTCCTGGACTCGTGCTCTTTCCAGTTCTCTTTCTCACCCACTCCCCCATTAACAGGTTTCTGGATCCGGCGCCGGCGACCCCATTTGAACCGGTTGTGGTGAGATCGAGCGCGCCGGTGGTCCTGGCCGTGTTCGATCAACTGCCGCTGAGTTCTCTCCTGGACAAGCAGAACCAGATCGACCGGACACGCTATCCCCACTTCGCGGCTCTTGCCGAGGACGCCACCTGGTTTCCCAACGCCACTACCGTCGGCGAGCGAACCGACTACGCCCTGCCGGCAATACTGACGGGCCAATATCCCCAAGCTGGATTGCTTCCCACATCGGCGGACCATTCTGGCAATCTCTTCAGCCTGCTGGCCGGTTCCTACTCTGTAAAGGTGTACGAACCGATCACTCGACTCTGCTCGACTCCCTTGTGCCTGCCGCGAGATTCGTTCCTGCGGAGGCAGGCGGCTTTATTCTCCGATTTGGCGGTCGTGTACCTGCACTTGCTCCTTCCTCCTGATCTGACCTCCGGCCTTTCTCCAATCACCTATAACTGGAGAGACTTTGGGCCGGAGCCGCAGTCCACCTTTCCCAGCCGCTGGCAATGGGAAAGAGACCACGACCGAAAAGCAGGCCCCTTGAGGTTCATCGCCTCGATTGGCAGTGGGGAGCCCCAGACGACCTTTTACTTCCTTCACTGCCTGCTCCCCCATGAGCCCTTTGTCCTTCTCCCTTCCGGCAAGTTCTACGCACCCAACGCGCAAATCACGGGACTGCTTCCGGGAGAACGCTGGACCCTGGATCCGCTGGCGGTGGAACTCAGCTACGTCCGGCATTTGATGCAGCTCAGCTACGTCGATCGGCTATTGGGAAAGCTGCTGTCCCGGCTGAAAGCGGTTGGGCTTTACAATGCCGCACTGGTGATCGTGACCTCCGATCACGGCGCCAGCTTTCGCCCGGGGGACCGTTTCAAGCGTCCCACGGAGACCAACCTGCGGGACCTCATGGCAGTCCCCCTCTTCATCAAGCTGCCCCGACAGCAGCGCGCCTCGATCGATGAGCGCGACATTCAAACGATCGACATCGCACCCACAGTGGCCGATGTCCTGGGTGTCAAGTTGCCCTGGCCTGTAGAGGGGCATTCGGCTTTGAGACCGGCTCCGACTCGGCATCGAAAGAAAACGCTTTTCTTTGCCGGCGCCACTCGAAAACTGCAGACTGCGTGGCGCCACCTGGAGTTGCAATCCGAGAGAGTTGCTGCGAAGCGGCAGGTACTCCAGCCCGGGATGACGGAATGGGCTTCCAGTCCCGTCTTCCCCCAGCTGGTGGGCCGGAACCTGGCTGATGTCGTGGTCCGGAACGAGAGTCCGGTGCCAATGGAACTCCACTACCCGAGTCTCTACCAGGAGGTGCTTCCCAATGCCAGCTTTGTCCCCTGCCTGATCAGCGGCAACGTGGGAGGAGACTGGGAGGGAGCGAAGCCCCTGGACCTGGCCGTGGCGGTCAATGGAATCATTCGGGCCACCAGCCGGACCTATGCTTCCTGGAAGGGGCGAAAGGGCTGGTGGGACGCGCTGGTGCCGGAGAACTCTTTCACAGCCGGCCAGAACCTGGTGGAGGTGTTCGTGGTCAGAAAGGAAGCTGACCATCCGGTTTTGACCCCGGGCTACTCCACTTCGGCCACAGGAGGGCGCGCCATTCCGAATCTGGCGCTGCAAGCCGCCAGCTGGCTCCATGGCGTCCAAACCTCCGGATTCTATCCTCAGGAGTGGTGGCGGGACCAGCCGGCCCGCTGGACCAACGGTGACGCTCGGATGACCGTCCCCATGGATCCAACACGACCTCCTGAACTCCTCCAACTCGACTTCCTCCACACAGGTCCCAGAGGCTCTCGAATCGAGATTCTCGTCAACGGTTGCCAACTCCTGGAGCGACAACTGGGACCCGGCCCCGCCAGCCTCAGCTTGCTGTTGAATCGCTGTCCTCTCGGGACGAAGCAGCTGACGATCGAGATCTTGAGTGGAACCTTCGTACCCTCCCAGGCCAACTCGAAGTCCAATGACAACCGAAGACTGGGGCTGGCTCTGGCCCGGCTGAGTCTGCTGGGAGGAGGCTGACTCTTCCCCGGGCTGGGGGCGGCGACAGCCTTCGGGGGTTGACCGAATGGAGCTCCCGACCGCCTCCCTGCCAGCTCTCGGGTCCGCATTTCTCCCGAGCAACGGGAAAGTTTCGGCGCCCGGCGATCGGTTGGGTGTTTCCAAGACATGAACAGATCCATCAAAATGATGTTCAGGGGGCGACTGCCATGCGGGTTTTCTCCCCAAGTCACTGAGCCACGAACGTGAGTGAGTGGCCATCCGGACCTGGCCGGGCGCTGACACTTCACCCTGGGCTGGGAGTGTCCTGCCCATTCAAGGGAGCTGCTGCCCGCCTGGAGATCTCCAGTTGCACGCGGTCAATTTGCCAAAGCAAAGTCCCTGTTTGGCGTCATCCATAGCCACGAGGCTTTTCCGGCGGAATAATCTGGCAAGCTTACCCGGCCTCCCCCAAGGCCCGGAGGGCCGACATTCGAGTAGCCCGGTCCGTGAGGGCCGGGTGGTCGGGACGTCTCCGGGCGAACAGGCCCGGAGGGCCGACACATGGCGCGACCGAGGCCTCCCCCCTCAAGAGAGCCCCCTTTCCGCAAGGTCTTCTTCTCAATTCTCAAGCTTCTGAGACCGATTTCGCACGCCCTGATTTGAACCCGTTCAAAAACTTCTTGACTCTGCCAGGATACATGTCACATAATGTTGAACATGTTCACATACTGGTTTTCTTTCCGACCCGGAAACAATGGCAGGAATAGCGGTCCTTTGACGGGAACCTGAGTATGGAGACCCAATCGACCCACAAGCAGGATACGGGCGCCAGAATTCTGAAGACTGCCCTGAAACTGTTTCAGCAGCGGGGATTTGAAGAGACCACCATGCGCCAGATCGCGGAGCAGGCCTCGGTGGCGGTGGGGGCTGCCTACTACTATTTCCGCGGCAAGGATGACCTGGTACTGGCTTTCTATGCACAGACGGGGGAAGAAGCCTTTCGGCACAACCAGGAGACGCTGGCACAAACACAAGATTTTGAGAAGCGCTTCCGGGACATCATCGAGTTCAAGCTCCACCAATTGCGGTCGTATCGGTCCCTGGTCCGAGTGTTGGCCCGCAACGCGGTCGAAATCGATAATCTCCTCTCTCCCTTCAGTCCCCAGACCCGAGAGTTGCGCGATCGATCGATCGACCTCATCCGCGAGGCGATCTCCGGCAGCGACCTCAAGGTGTCCCATTCTCTTCTCCCCGCCCTGCCGAAATTGTTATGGATGTTCCAGATGGGGGTCATTCTCTTGTGGTCGGTGGACCCTTCAGAGGAGCAGGTTCAAACCCACCGAATCACCTCTCAAGCGCTCCATCTGTTGCTGCGGCTGCTGCGGCTGTCGCGCCTTCCCTTCATGGGTGCCCTCAATGACCGCCTGATCCAACTGGTCCAGTTGGTGGAACAGATTGCTGGTCAAACACCGAAAGGGTCTCCTTCAGGAGCCAAATGAGGCGATACTGTACCTGGCCTCGAGCTGCGATCCCTGTATGCGGCTGGGCGTTCTCCTGACCCGAGGCCGGCCACTGGGTCTCCTTTTCAAAGCGGCCGAAGAACACCCGACTCGGCGGCTGTCTCGCCTGACCTACGATCCCCGCGACGGCAGTGGTGAGGAGGAGGGTGTGGCGGCCCTGGGCCGGGCGCTGGAACACCTCAACCTGGGCTGGGCCGCCGCCGGTTCTCTGCTCCGACTCCCCCTCCTCAACCCACTCCTTCAACTCATCGCGGACGCCGTCGGGGGAGGCAGGAGACACAACCTCAAACGTAGCAGATAAAATCTCCACCAACATTCCCCTTCCTCAGCGGGAGAAACGCACTTCAACTTCACGCTTCGTGTTTCTGCCAGCCCTCGCGAAACAGACCAACTCTGGGCGGTGTTGGGTTTCCGGTTCCACGGTCAGCGCACAAGCATTTCCGCGGACCCTTGGTCTTTGCAGCCTGAAACAAGGGCGCTAGGGCAATATCGCTTGGAGGCAGGAAAGTTCCAGAGACAGGAGTCAGACCCAGGCAAGGCTGGTTACCCCGAAGGCGGTCTCGGTCCGACCTCCCCACTCTCTTCCGCTCACAGTTTTTCCTGTCTCTCGGGTCCGGGCTGCGAGAGAGGCTCTTTTCAACCGCACTACCTACTGTGAAGCACCTCACAAGCTACCCGTGAGATTCCTTTAGATCCCGCGGCGGGCGCTTCATCGAGGGGAAACATGGCTCTGGGTGCTGGTCTGGACGAGGACCAGAACCAGGATTCTCCCGAAGTGGGGTCTCCCTGTACCCAGAGCCCCCCAATGCCTCCCGTCTTCGCGATGGCTCGATCGTGGAGACTCAAGATTTGCCGAGTGGAGGTCGCCCTTCATGTCGAAGCCGAAAGATCTTTCAACACTCTATCGGATCTTCAAGAAGCTCAAGCGCGCCCAGGACATTTTTGCCAGCTTCGAAGAGTCGCTGGATGCATTGATTTGGGAGTTCAAACAGGAACTGGAGCGCCTTGGTGTGGACTGCAGTTTCCTGGACGGATCTTCCAGACGTGCGGGCAGGGACATGTTCTCAAGCCCACCCGTCAGGGGAGGCAGCCGTGAGTTCCGGCTGTTCCTGAAGTCGGAAGCTCAAGAGGGAGCGGATACGCTTTCTTTCCTGCCCACCGATGCAGCCGGGAATGTGGTCATCAGTCTGGACAAAAGGCTGCTCTCCCTTCCCCCAAAGCTGGGCGCTCTGCTCCAGGCCCTGGCCACCGACAAGTTCGGAATCAAGAGCGCGGACGGTCTGGCCCCCTGGAAAACAAAGGGGCAAATCGCCTCAGCCATGACGAAGCTGGGCCAGCCAGTCAAAGAGAACAACGTCGCAAACCTCGTTTACCGCTTGCGAAAAGAATTTAAAAGTGGGGGGCTGAATCCCTTCCTCATTCAGACTAAGGCGAACGCTTACCGGCTGGCCCTGGGGATTTCGGCCAACCCATTGTAGTGTGGAGCCAAGTTTCAAAACTAGCCGGCGGCCCTGATCCGGCTCAAATGGAAATGCTTTCCTTCACCGCTGCCTCGCGAGACTCCAATCGAAACTCCAGACGTGGGCGCGGGAGACGAGTCGGAGGCGAGCAGGTGGGCGTCGACCCAGCCGATGCCTCGACCGTACAACCGTCGCGTCTCCACCAGGGCACGAACTTCCTCGTCTGAAACCAGGGGCGCTACGGGGAGTCGTTCCAGGTCCACCAGGACAGCTGCCCGCCGGCGCCCCAAGTGCCCCAGAGCCAGTTCGCCTAGAACCCAGGGGTGGAGGAGTACTTCGTTCTCCTCGAGCCAAGTCTCCAGTCTCCTGGCTCGAGGTCGGCCGCGGTAGTAGTCGATCCAGACCGAAGTGGAGGATCACTTCGGCTTCCTCATCCTTCTTCGAGTCGGCGCCTGAGCTTCGGGGATCCGGCCATAAAGAGCAGCCAGACGGCGGCGCGCCGACTCCGCTACCAGGGCCTTCAGTCCCAGAGTGACGACAGCCGTTTTGGTAGTGGCACCCGTGACCTTGATGGCCTCAGTAAGTAGTTCTCCATCCAGATTCAATGTCGTCCTCATGCATAAATAGTCGCATACCTATTATGCATCGTCAAGTCTGGAAGTCTGCGCCTCGGAGTTTGAGCCTAGTAGTGATTCATGGACTCGCGGATCAAAGCCGCCATGAGCTGTTTCGGGTTTGAAGCTTGGTCCTTGGAGTTCTAGTGCCCATCCCAAACGATACGATCTTCTGTCACAATTATTTGCGAGTTTTTGGGATGGGCACTAGTGGCGCTGCCGGCCAAAGCGTCGAGATTACTCTAAGGACAGGCGCCGTCCGGCGTTTTCCCCACGATGTCGGTAAAGGC
>JBHHYX010000316.1:0-6537 GCA_046757765.1 Acidobacteriota bacterium
CTCCGTAGGAGTGGTATGGAGCATAGTGTGATGATTGTTGATGATATCACAAGAGCTAACGCCTATCGCAGGCCAGGCCAAATGTCACTCCTACGGAGTTCGAATCCGGTTTTGGCGTTTTGGCTACAAACATTCCACCCCTAGCGGGGTTTTGGAAGGTGACCCTGCTGAAGGGCCTCAAGAGACTTTTCCGACACCCTCGTCAGTGAGTGGCCATCCGGATGGGGCCGGGCGCTGACGCTTCGGTTCAGTTGGCCGTGTGGCCTGAGATTCGTTCCTCGACAGAATCGCTCAACCTGGGCAATCCATTTCTCAAATGGCTTGGGTTGAGGATGGGGCGTGAGAAATGGAGTCCAACTGTGGTAGTCTCCCCAGACAATGAGTTCCACCCCTACTCTCCACCGCCGACTCGGGGTCCTGAATGCAACCACCATCAATATGTCGAACATGGTCGGCATCGGACCCTTTATCGCCATCCCCCTGATTTTGACCACTCTCCAGGGACCGCAGTCGTACCTGGCCTGGCTTGTCGGCGTGGTGATTGCCATGGCTGACGGCCTGGTGGTGTCCGAACTGGGAGCGGCCCTTCCGGCATCTGGTGGGACTTACGTTTTTCTGCGTGAAGGCTTCGGCCGGCGTCGCTGGGGCCGATTCCTGGCCTTCCTGTTTGTCTGGCAGGTTCTCTTCGCCGGTCCCCTCGAGATTGCCAGCGGGAACATCGGGCTGGTGCAGTACTTGAAGGTTTTCTGGCCCTCCATGACCGATCTTCAGATGAAGCTCACCGCCGCTGGAATCGGCGGTTTCCTGATTTTCGCTCTGTATCGCAAGATCACCGACATCGCCAAAATCATGTTGGGGCTGTGGATTACGATGATTGCCACCACCGGTTGGGTCATCCTGACGGGTCTTTTCCACTTCGATCCGGCCGTGGCTTTTGATTTTCCGCCCGGCGCTTTTCAGGTCAGTCTCGAATCCCTGCAGGGCTTGGGCCAGGGAACGGCCAATGTCCTTTATCTCTTCCTGGGTTACTACCAGGTCTGCTACCTCGGTGGCGAAGTGCGCGAGCCTGGACGAACCATCCCGCGGGCGGTCATCTATTCCATTCTTGGCGTCACCCTCATTGATGTGTTGATTTCTTTTGGCTTCATTGGAGTCGTGCCCTGGCGGGAAGCGATGCATTCGCAATTCCTGGGGGCGGACTTCATGGGTCGCGCCTATGGCCCCTGGGCCCAGAACCTTCTGGCGGGACTCATCGTGGTGACTGCGTTTGCCTCGATTTACGCCCTCTTGCTGGGCTACTCTCGAGTGCCCTACGCGGCGGCCAAAGACGGGATCTTCTTCCGCTGGCTGGGAGAACTCCATCCCACCAAGGAGTTTCCGCACCGCTCCCTGCTGCTGATAGGCCTGGGCGCCATTGTGGCCAGCTTCTTCTCCCTGGAAAAGGTGATCCTGGCGTTGATGGCCGCTCGCATCCTGATCCAGTTCATTGGCCACACGTTGGCGCTGTTCCTGATTCGCGCCCGACGACCCGACATCGAGCGACCTTTTAGAATGTGGTTCTATCCGATTCCGGCTTTGATCTCGCTGGGCGGCTATTTCTACGTCTTTGCCTCTCTCGGGCTCTCCATGATCCTGTTTGGCCTCTTGACCCTACTGCTCGGCGCGGCCGTTTACGTGGTCCTCAACGCCAAACGTCCGGCTTCAGGTTGAGGGGTTGGCGCCCCAAAGATCATGAGGTCTGCAGGCTTCCGTCTCGAAAGGGAGCCGAACCTTACAGCCTTTGGCAGCCGAGGCGTAAGCCGCGAAAACGGCTTCCAGAACAGCCCTCCCATCCTCCCCCGTGACCAGGGGCTGCCGGTCGTTCTTCACACAATCGACAAAGTGTGCCATCTCCTGAACGAAACCGTAGTTCCACGCCTCCTCGAAGATGGTAAACGTCCAGCCGACCGTGGATCCGGCTTTTTCAACCGCGTAGTCGTAGCCGACCGCACTGTAGGTCTCGATGGCGCTTCCGTGGAGAAGGTCGGCATAAGCCACGCCCTGGGAACCATGCACCTCGGCACGATCATCCATTCCGCCCAGTTTGGTCCAACTCTCCTCCGCCAATCCAACCACGCCGTTATCGAACTCCAGCAGAAGGATAGAATTATCATCTCCGTGGGTCTTCTCGGCGTGGACGGAAGTCCCCATCTGGGCATAGACAGAGGTGATCGGGGGGCGACCCAGTATCCAGCGGCAGAATTCGATTGCATGGCAGCCCATGTCCATGGTGACGCCTCCCCCCGAGCGTTCGACATCCCAAAAGTGGGGGGCGTGGGGACCGTCGTGTTTCTCGGATTGTTTGATTAATAGGGGTTGGCCCAGGGCCCCCGATTCCAGCAGCTCCTTGAGGCGGACGTACTTGGGCGCAAAACACAACTCCTCGGCATACATCAGCTTCACCGCGGCCCTGTCAGCCGCTGAGATCATCCGGTCCGCCTCACCCAGATTCAGGCAGAGCGGTTTTTCCACCACCATGTGCTTGCCGGCGGCCGCCGCGTCCACCGCGATCCGGCAGTGCAGATCGTTGGGGACTCCGATGACCACCATGTCGATCTCTTCCATTTCCAGTATCTTGCGGTAGTCCTGGAAGTGATGCGGCAGGTGGAATTTGGCTGCTAGATTGCGGGCCTTGCCGGGCGTGGGCGAAGCGACCGCAAAAAGCTCGGCGTCGGGACAGCGCTTGAGGGAATCGGCGTGAATGGTTGAGACAAAGCCGGAGCCGATAATTCCGACCCGGACCGGTCTGTTCATGAGCTCACCCCCCTTTTTCTCACTCCCCCTGAATGTCTCACACCTGAGAAGTCGATTCCAGTCACAACGAGTTTTTAGTGGGGTTGCGGGGATGAGCTGTGCCGCGCGCCGATTAGAGTGGAATCTACACCTTCCGGCACCATTCCGCGCAGTCGCGCCGCTACACCGGCTTGAATCTGTTCACTCTGCTTGCGGGTAAACAGCAAAGCTCCCTGGCCAGCCCGCTGCAAGGTCCTGCCAGTGAACCGAGCCCGCATGATCCCCCAAGCAGAGTGGGTCTTCGTACCCAGCAGAATGTGGCCAAGCTCATGCGCCAGCACCTGCCCCAGGAGGTGAGCCGGATCGACCCCTTCGCCTGTGGCCAAAGCCGCTACCTGGTGGTAGAACACATAAAAGGTTTCACCCCTGGAGGACCCTCCGGAATCCAGTACAAAGCCAAGTCTGTTGTCCCGGAAGGAGAATCGGTCCGCCATGGATCGCGGCAAGATCTTCAACACCAAATCTGAAAAACTGATACGCCGCCGGCAAGCGGCGACGGCCCGCCTATCCGCCGCTGAGACGCCACAGTGAGCCCACAAGATACGGATGCCAACTTTTTGGAATACCTTAGATGCTTCCTTTTCGGCTCGTGCCAGCAAACAAGGTGAAACTTGTGCATAGTTGTAAACGAGCACAGCAATGTGCGGATCTCGGTCGGCCTTACGGCTTTGGGCTTGGCCGAGTCCTGACACCAGGCAAGAAATCGCAAGCATCACGGCCAGCCAAGATCCGGTTGAGCGGTCCAATGTCCTCACCTCCACGTCTCGCGTGTGACGATTCTGAGGGGCGGACCGCGCTCAACCCCATAGACAACCAGTCAATTGGCGGGTAATTCTCACGCACCAGATAACCTCCACAAAACACGTTGGATACAGAGTTAGATTGCCTATGGGAAGCGCTTGCGTCTGCCTGATATAAGGAGTATGGTTTGAAGTCATTCGGAGGTGTCTCCTTGGGAGAATCCGGCCGCTTCCGCCCGCTGGTCCGCTTTGGTCTCTTTGAAGCTGATCTGCGTACGGGTGAACTGCGAAAGGGAGGAGCGCACCTCAGACTCCAAAAACAGCCCTTTCAAGTCCTCGCCCAGTTGGTGCAAAGCGCCGGTACGGTTGTCACAAGGGAGGAGTTGTGTCGAAAGCTTTGGCCCGACGATACGTTTGTCGATTTCGACAATAGCCTGAATACGGCCATCTACAAGATCCGGTCCGCGCTGGGCGACTCGGCCGACAATCCGCGTTTTATTGAGACGATATCTGGTGGGCAGGGCTACCGCTTCATCGCGCCTGTGGAGGACCTGAACCTAGCCGCACCCGCAACAATAGGCACAGTTTCTCCATCCCGCGCTTGGATTGCCGTGTTGGTCCTTCTGTTATTGCTCTCTGCTGTTGTCGTACTGAAACTGGGCGCGGGATGGGAGTGGTGGCTGAAAAAGGCTCCGGAGACTGCCATCCGCTCGCTGGCGGTACTGCCGCTGGAGAACCTCTCCCGCCTACCGGAACAAGAGTACTTTACCGACGGCATGACCGATATGTTGATCAGTCACTTGGGCAGAATCAGCGGACTGAGGGTCATCTCTCGGACTTCGGTGATGCAATACAAAGGAGTCACCAGACCCCTGCCCGAAATTGCGAAGGAATTAAACGTGGACGCGATCATCGAAGGTTCAGTGCTGCGCGCCGGAAACCGCGTCCGCATAGCGCTGCAGCTTATCGAAGCGGGGACAGACCGTCATCGCTGGGCGAACAGCTATGAGCGCAGCCTCTCTGATATCTTGTCGCTGCAAGCGGAGCTTTCGCAGGAGATTGCCCGCGAGATCAAAGTCGCCCTGACAGAAGAAGAGATGAGGCGCCAGGCGAATGCCCGTTCGATCGTTCCCGCAGCATACGAGGCGTATCTAAAGGGTGAATACTTTCGGAATAAGTTTACATTCGATGGACTCATCAAGAGCGTGCGGTATTTCGAGGAGGCGATGGAAAAGGACTCCAACTTCTCGCTCCCGTATGCAAGCCTAGCAGCCTCCTACAACATACTTGCAATCCTTGGTGCGCTCCCATCAAGAGAGGCGTCCTCGAAGGCAAAGGCCGCACTTCTTAAGGCGCTCGAAATCGACAAAACTGCGAGAACTCATGCCCAGCTGGGGTTTGTATATTCGACATTCGATTGGGATTGGACGGCCGCCGAAAGAAGTTTCCGCCAGGCTCTAAGACTGAACCCGAATGACGCGCTAGCCCGGTACGGTTGGGCTTCCTATCTCTCGGCTATGGGGCGGCACGACGAGGCTCTTGAGGAGATTGAGGTGGCCAGAACTCTTGATCCGCTTTCTGCGATCATCAACTCGGAAGTGATCCAGATTCTCTACCACGCCCGCCGATACGATCAGGCGATCGCTCAAGGCCACACTGCCCTGGAATTGGATGCAAATTTTCCGCCCACGCACTTTTTTCTGTCAAAGGTGTATTTTGCGAAGCAACAGTACGAAGAAGCTACAGTCCAGTTGTTGCAGGCCCGGACCCTGTTGGGCATTCCTCAGAAAACCGTGGAACTCGTCCGAGAGAGTTACTCCAAGTCGGGATGGAGCGCCGCGCTGCGCCAAGACCTCGGAATAGCGATGGAACGCGGGAGGACTTCTTATCCAGCAGAGTTTTATGCAGTCTTAGGTGAAAGAGAAATGGCGCTCCAAGCGCTGGAGAGAGCCTTTGAGCAACGCTCCCCTGACCTTCTCTCTCTAAACGTGAACCCGCTATTTGACACGATTCGCCGCGAACCCCGTTTCCAATCCCTTCTGGCTCGCATGCACTTCGAAAGATAGGGTGCCTTCAGCACTCGATCCGCCACCCCCTGATCCAGGCCTGAGGCCGTCCCAATGACCACCAAGTCGATCTCCTCTTCAGAAAGCGTTCATAGTCGAAGACTCCGCCTCAGATTTCGAGGCTTGTGGCCGCAAAGCCTGGTGAAGCGTCGCTTTGACGGTCCCTTCGGCACAGTTGAGCACGCCGGCCGTCTCCCGCACCGAGTAGCCCTCGATTAGCCGCAGGACCACCACGTCGCGCTGGCGCTCAGGGAGTTCCAGAACAGCACGTCGAACGGCCCTTCGCTCTCGTGCCCGCTCGAGCAGGCTCTCGGGATTTCGTACTTCCCTGGACAGGCTGGGGAGGCCGGCTGGATCATCCCTGCGAATCAGGTTCAGGCGTGAGGTAGGGCAAATGCTCAATAACCATCCCAGGACGGAGCCGTGTCCGCGAAACGCAGCCCGCTTCTGATAAGCTTTTTTCCAGACTTCCTGGAGCAGATCCAGTGCTTCCTCTCTTTGCAGACCTTGCGAGCGAAGATAGGAGAGCAAGCGGGGAGAGTGCCGGTCAACCAGTTGGCGGAAGAGAGTCGCATCTCCCTGCTGGAAACTCTCCTTCTCGGCTTTGCTCAGGACGGTCAAGCTATTCTCCAGAAGCTCCCCAAATCTTGATCACTGTGACCCATGTCAGAAACAGGACCAGGAGGGTCGGAATCATAAGCGGAAAAAGGCCGACGAAGAAGACGGGGCCAGCCGCCTGCGACACAATCCACTCGAAGACTACGCCTCCGGGGGCCTCGGGCGTAACGCCTTGTCAGCGCGGCGCTTCCGACGCCTCGCGACGAAACCTGGCGCATAATCCGAGCTAGGGCCGCTAGGCCCGAAACAAGTTCACAAAATGGTCAAGTTGCGCGTTGGAT
>JBHHYX010000317.1:0-6518 GCA_046757765.1 Acidobacteriota bacterium
TAAGGCCTGCCGAGCTGGTCAGGAGTCTTGAGGAGCAAAAAGATGAGGGGACGGGGAACAGACGCTAAACACATACTTGCGCTGGGCTGAATATGAGTAGCGCCTTCGGCGCCTGAAGACGTGAGCGGAATCCTCGTAGCCAAAGGCCCGGAGGGCCGACATTCGAGTAGCCCGGTCCGTCAGGGCCGGGACCTTCGGTGTGCCTCGGGTGGTAGGCCCGGGGGGGCCGAACACAAAAACGGTAGTGGCAACCCGGTCATCACCTCAATGGCCGCTTGGCGGTATGAGGTCGCGGGCGAAACGGTGTTGTCAAGGCCTCCTTATTCTTGACCGTCTCCACCGGCTGGCCTCTGGAAAATGCTGCTGGCACCCGGGAAGGCCTATTTCTTGAGGATGCCCTTGAGAAGATCCTTCACCGCTTCTCCGGACTGCCCCAATTTTTCTTCAATCAGGCCCATCAAACCTTTCCTGGTGACGGCCTGACTGATCTGCTTTGCCATCGCGCCGAAGACCGTCTTCCCGATTTGAGCCGGTGTGGCGCCATCCGGGGCGCCGACATTTTCCAGTCGCACAGTCGGTAAGTCGGCCTTCACTTCTTTGGCCCCGATTGCGCTCATGTCCGCCTCAATTTCACCATTCTGGAAGGAAAACTTCTTGATCAGAAGCCGGGTGGGAGTGGAATCTCCGCCTCCGGTTCCTTCACCTCGGTGACCTTCCACGTTCTTTCGAATGACGTCGATATTCGATTGACGCGAGGAGTTCAATTCATAGTTGACTCGAGGTTCATCGACCAGTACTTCATCGATGACAATGGGCTGAGAAGTGAGCGTCGAAATGTCGATTTGAACAGTGATCTCTCCAAAGCCGAGGGCGTCTTTGGAAGAAAAACCCTCCGGGTTCCCTACTCGAAGTCCGCGAAGCGTTCCCCGGCCAGTGGAGGGAGAGATGTGAACGGAGTCCACCTGGACAGTCGTTCCGGTGGCCTCGGACCCGTAATGTTCGATCGCACTCTTTACGATCGAATCCAAACGGGAGTAAAGGAGCCAGACCACTCCGCCGGCAGCGATCATGATAACGGCCGCCAGGATAAGCAGGATTCGTTTCATTGCAGCCTCCCTTTCAACTCTCTTTTGTTGGCCGATGACCGCTTGAACCGAGCCGTTCGGTCACGGTGAGCACCCGTCCGGAGCGGCCGCGGTTCTTATCGACCCTCCACACTCCGCGGCGGCGCGATCCGCAACCCAGAAGAGCACGCCATCCTGGCGCTTTCCATCAGCGGGAATCGCCCAGCCCGGGTTGCAAACCAATGACCTTTGAAGTCCCTATGGAGAGACACAAATTCCCGTTTAGGCCGTCACCTTACCACCACAACCGCTGTGAAGCAATTGGTTGCCAGCCGAATTCAGCTCCAGATCCAAAGAGCCGTCGATCCTCCCCACGCCCTGGACCGAGCGGTGACAGGACAGTGACCACCCTCGGCTTCAAGGCGAGGGCTTTGAGAGGAATCGAATTCTTGAAGGGATGTCGACGGAACGGGTACACTTAGCCCGTATTCTCATGAGGAGCCGTACCGAGGCGTCGGAAGCGCCGCGCTGATAAGGCGTTACGAACGAGCGCCCCCGCAGTCGTAGCCGAACCTAGTCGAGGAGGCCGGGGCCGGAGGTTAGCTGTGGCACACTTTCATCGCAAAGGGGTTTTTTTGAGCATCTTCGCTCCGCTCTTTGTCTGGCTGACCGTCATTCCGTCCCGTGCATCCGAGCCCCAGCAGAAGGGTGCGCCTCCAGAGCAAACGATGTCCGCCAAAGAATACCTTGTCTACATCGGAACCTACACGCGCGAAGCCAGTGAGGGGATCTATGTCTGGCGCTTCAGTCCTTCCAGCGGCGAGATCACCTCCCTGGGACTGGCCGCCGAAATCAGAGAGCCTTCCTTCCTGGCGCTTCATCCTCAGGGTAATGTCCTTTATGCGGTCAGCGAAACAGATGACTATGACGAGGCGGGGAGTGGCTCGATCACGGCCTTTCGCATCCACCGCGAGACCGGAAAACTGAGCCGAATCAACCAAGTCTCTTCGGGAGGCGGATGGCCCTGCCACCTCCAGGTGGATCAGACGGGCCGAATGCTTGCCGTCGCCAACTACCGGGATGGGAGGGTGGCGTCCGTCCCACTGGAACGGGCCGGGCGCCTGGGAAAAGTTTCCAGTCTGGCCCAGCATGAAGGTTCCAGTGTGAACCCGGAAAGGCAAGAGGGCCCTCATGCCCATTCGGTCAACTTTTCGCCCGACAACCGCTATCTGGTGGCGGCCGATCTGGGGTTGGACAAGCTGCTGATCTATCGGGTCAATCTGGCCCAGGGCTCCCTGGAGACCGAACAACCCGGCGTTGTCAAAATCGATGCCGGGGCGGGTCCCCGCCATTTTGCTTTTGGCCCCTCCGGGCGCTTCGGCTACCTGATCAACGAACTCCAGTCTAGTGTGACGGTCTTTCGTTACCAGGCGCGAAGTGGTCAACTCGAAGAACTGCAGACGATTTCCACTCTTCCTGAAGACTTCAAGGGTGCGAACACAACGGCCGAGATTGGCATTCATCCCTCTGGCAGCTTCCTCTATGGCTCCAACCGCGGACACGACAGCATTGCCATCTTTGCCATCGACGGAGTCAAGGGCACCCTCAGGCGTGTGGACAACGTGCCCACCCTGGGAAAGACGCCCCGGAACTTTGCCATCGATCCGACCGGCGCCACTCTCTTCGCGGCCAACCAGGACTCGGACACCGTCGTCCTGTTCCGCATCGACGCGCAAACTGGCCGCCTCACCGCTGTAGGACGGGAACTGCGCGTGGATTCTCCAGTCTGCGTCAAATTCGTGGCGTCCCGATAGGCGGCGCGCCGGTCCGCTGGAGGGCCAAGACCGGAGTAGGAGATCTTTTCCACCTCCACCAGCGTTCCTTTGGTGAAATCGAAGAGAGGAAAAAAATCCTTCTCCGGCAGCCGATCAGCGGCTACCACCGAAAGGAGGCCTTCCGGCTCGTCCTCCCCATCCGTCACGACGGTTGCCGCTGCTTCTCCCAGAACCTCGGCCAGTACCTGCCGGGCCTCGTCGAGATTGCGGTAGCGCACGGCCTTCAGGAGCGTGGACATCGTCGAAGGAAATCATAGCAGGCGCGGGCCTGGACGAGAATGTGAACCCGTTTTCCATGACCTGAGCTGAAGGGATTCGTGCGGATGTACCGTGTTCATCAGGTGAGGAGGCGACGGGGCGGCCGTTTTCACCACTCCGCCTCAGCCAACAAGGAATCCACACACCTTCGTCGCCGAGCAAAGCCCGGAGGCGCCTCATGAAGATGAATTCAAGCTCGATCCGAAATACAATGTGGACTCAAGGCGTATTAGGTGGAGTGCAAATGATGGGCCCGGAGTTCTCTTGAAAGAAGCGGTTCCGGAAGCTACAGACCAGGATTTGACCGGAGGGCGGAAGCAAAGATGCGAGTGAGAACTTCCCTGCTGGGAGAGATTATTCGAATTGCGCTGGCCTCGATTCTCGCCCACAAGCTGAGAACTTTTTTGACCTTGCTGGGGATCATTGTCGGCGTCGCCTCGGTGGTGGTGGTGGGCGCCGGCCTGACCGGAGCCCAGACTTACATCCTCGACTCCGTCTCCCAGGCCCTGGGCAGCAACTCCTTCATCGTCACCAAGTTCGTCCACTTTGGAAATGTGAGCGATGAAGACTGGCAGAAGATGATCCGGCGCAATAAGGACATCAAGCTGGAGGATGTGGAGTTTCTTCGCAAACGCTGCCCGGATTGTGGAGAGATTACCGCCGAGGTGGGGGGCGTCCACACCACTTACGCCGGCTCTCAGGAGATGTTGGCCACCACTGTCAGGGGCTTGACTGCCAACGCTGTTTACCTCGGCAACTTCGAGGTCGAAGAAGGTCGATTCTTCAGCCGGCAGGAGAGCAGGGGTTCCCGATACGTCTGCATCATCGGCTCGGAGCTCAGGGAGAAATTCTTCCCGACGGTGGACGCGCTCGGACGCACCGTCAAAGTGGCGGGGCAGCCGTTAAGAGTCCTCGGTGTACTGGAGCAGTTGGGCTCCAACTTCGGGCAGAGCCAGGATCGGGTGCTGTACATGCCCATTACGACCTACCAGAAACTCTTCGGATCCCGTCGCAGCATCATGATTCGGGGCAAGGCCAGCAGCCGTGATCTTTTCGACACGGCTCTGGACCAGGTTCGGGTGGCCATGCGTGTCCGCCACCAGCTCAAACCCGGGGAGGACGAAGACTTTGGGCTGATCTCCACAGAAGAGATCAACGACACGGTGGATCAGTTCACCGCCACCGTGGCCACGGTGGTTATCCCCATTACCTTGATCTCCATGGTGGTGGCCGGCATCGTCATCATGAACATCATGCTGGTGTCCGTTACCGAAAGAACTTTTGAGATCGGCATTCGCAAGGCCCTGGGAGCCCGTCGCCGGGACATCCTCAACCAGTTTCTCATTGAGTCCTTTGTCATGGCCGCCCTGGGAGGGGCCGTCGGACTGGGTCTGGCCTACCTGCTCGCCTGGGCGGTGGAGGCAGGCTCTTCCTTTCCCATGGAAATCAGCTGGGTCTACATGGTTCTCTCGGTCGGAGTGTCTGGAGGAATCGGAATTATCTTCGGAATCTATCCGGCCTTCAAAGCCTCCAAGCTGGATCCAATCATTGCAATCACGGCGGAACGATGAAAAAGACTCAGTATCTCGAAAACATCTATGAAGCCCTGTATACGCTCCGCAGCCACAAGGTTCGCAGTTTTCTGACCGTTTTAGGCGTCATCATCGGCGTCCTGACCGTCATTGTGATTGCCTCCCTCCTGACCGGGATGCGACAGAACATTGTGGGAATGGTCGAAGACTACGGAACCGACAACATTTACGCCTTCCACCTGAAGACCGGGTTTCAGGGCCCTCCCAGCCGGGAGGAGTGGATGCGGCAGCCGCTGACGGTGGAGGACGCTAAGGCACTGGAACGCCGCAGCACTGCCATTCAGGAGGTGGCCTATCAGGCCTTCGCGCTTTTTCGCACCCAGACCGTCCGATTCGGGTCGGAGAGTTTCAGCCGCGCCAACGTTCTGGGCGTTTCTCCCAATATCGCCGAGGTGGTCAACGCGGCCCTCTCGGAGGGAAGATTCTTCGGCAAGTCCGACGATTTGCGGCGGGCCTCGGTGTGCGTCATCGGAACCAACGTGGTGGAAGCCCTCTTCCCCCACGAAAGGAGGATTCTGGGCCGGTCGGTTCTGGTGGCCGGACATCCCCTCACCGTTGTGGGCATTCTGGAGAAGCGGAAGAACACGCTTTTCGGGGAGTCGGACGACGACAACGTGGTCTACATTCCCTACCGAACCATGCGAAAACTGATGCCCAGAAACAAGGCTCTCCTGCTCTTGATCCATGCCCGGCAGGGCCAACTCGCCCAGGCCTGGGACCAGACCGAAGCGATCCTGCGAAACCAGCGCAAAGTCCGCTTCGATCAGCCCAACAACTTCGATCTGAACACTGCGGATCGGATGATCGACCAGTTTGACTCCATCACCGCCACCATCGGGCTGGTGGCCATTGCCATCTCAGCGGTTGGCTTGCTGGTGGGCGGGATCGGGGTGATGAATATTATGCTGGTGTCGGTGACCGAGAGGACCCGTGAGATTGGAGTTCGAAAGGCGGTGGGAGCCCAGCGCCGGGACATCATCTTCCAGTTTCTCTTCGAAGCGATGACGCTCACGACGGTGGGAGGCGCGATTGGCATCGTCTTGGCCATCCTGGTCAGCTACGCCATTATCTGGCTCATTCCCAGTCTGCCGGCCACCATCCCGATCTGGGCCGTGGTGACCGGTTTCACGGTTTCCGTCTCCGTCGGCTTGATCTTCGGCGTCTGGCCGGCCGTCAAGGCGGCGGGATTAGACCCCATCGAGAGTCTGAGGTATGAATGAAAGATGGGATCACGGCTTGCTCGATCCCAGCTCGAATGTCAGCGTCCCTGACCCGCGAATGTCAGCGTCGCCCCGGGCAGCTCTTGGCGGATCGGCTTGAGATGCTGAGCTAAATACACAACTTCACAGTTGTAAGTCATTGCCAGAGCATCCAAAATAAAATCTACAACGGGAATGGTCAAAGCGACGCGACGCAGCTGAAAGCCGCTCGAGTAGGCCTTCTCACACACCTCAGTTGTCAGAGAGAGAAGGTCCCGCTCTTTGACTGAACGGCAGCCCTGTAGCAGCTCCAGGATGATCAGTTCGGTGATCACGACGTTCCCCGCTGCCAGGGCATTTCTGAGGGACTGCTGGAGAGGCTGGTGACGCTCCTTTTTGAAGCTGCCGATCCAGGCCGACATATCCACCAGCAGCAATTCAGGCTTCATTGCCAGAGTTTCCGAGCCAAGGGTTTGCGCAAGAATAGATTGGCAGAGTTGGCGCTCAGATTTGCACCAGATTTGGCCGCCAACGATTGAGCGAAACTGCAGGCGTAGCCGGGCCGACGTT
>JBHHYX010000318.1:0-6514 GCA_046757765.1 Acidobacteriota bacterium
CAGAAAGAGCAAGCCCGCATCCGCCGAGCCTTCTACATAGTGTCTGAAAGGGTCGTGTCGTGGAGGAGAATGATGCCGGTTACGAGTGAGAGGGATTCCAGTGGATACCGACACAACCCCGTTGGGGTTGATAGGGGATCACGACCGTGAGGAAGGGGAGCGTCCCAGCTTGGAGCTCGCCGTCCCCTCCGGTCGCTCACGCTCCCGGCTCCGTTTTCGTTATCTCGTCGCACCCTCTTCTCGGCGGTACGAAGTCGCTCGCTACCAGCGCCAGGCGGCCCTCTAGACAGCCCGCCAGGACCCTATCTCCAGCTGGCTTCGAAGCTTTTCCAAGGCCCGGGCACGATGCGAGACCCGGTTCTTCTCACCCAGGCTCATTTCGGCAAAGGTCTTGCCCAAAGGAGGGTAATAGAAGACCGGATCATATCCGAATCCGTGAGCTCCTCTCGGAGGGGCAACAACCTCTCCTTCCACCTTCCCTTCCACTTCGATCACTCTGTGCTCCGCAAAGAGGCAGAGGGCGCAGACAAAGCGCGCTGAACTGGACCGATGTCCAACCTTGGGGTCGAGTGGGCGCAGTTTGGCGAGCAGTTTTTCGATACGAGCGCGATCAGTCGCGGCGAAACGGGCGGAATGGACTCCGGGCACACCGCCCAGAGCGTCCACCACCAGGCCGCTATCGTCGGCCAGGGAGGCGATTCCGGTCTGGTGGTAGTAGTACCGGGCCTTGAGTCGTGCATTCTCGGCAAAGGTGGTGCCGCTTTCGATGGGTTTTTGGAAGATCCCGCAGTCACGGGCGGAGATCAGTTGCAGGTCGAACCCGGCCAATGCAGCACTGATCTCGTCGAACTTGGCCTTATTGCCGGTTGCGAGAAGGCATTGCAACCGCTTCCCCCTGGGTTGGAAACAGCTGGGCAAGGTCTCCCAACTGGTCCGTCAGAACAGAACGTTGATACTCGATCAATCGCTGGATCCCTTCAGCGGCCAGATCGAGCAGTTTTTGGAGATCCTGTTGCGAGAAGGGTTGGCCTTCGGCAGTGCCTTGGATTTCCACAAACTGCTTTTGGCCCGTCATGACGACGTTCATATCCACTTCGGCTGAAACGTCTTCCTGGTAGGCAAGATCCAGACGAGGTTCGCCGTGCACGATGCCGACGCTGACGGCCGCGACGAAATCCAGAAGAGGCGAGCGACTCAGGGAATCCTGACTGAGAAGCCGGTGCACCGCCAGCGCCATGGCTACAAATGCCCCGGTAATGGCTGTAGTCCGCGTTCCCCCGTCCGCCTGGATCACGTCGCAGTCGACCCAGATTGTTCGTTCTCCCAGAAGGGCCCGGTCGACGACCGATCGAAGCGACCGGCCAATCAACCGTTGAATTTCCTGGGTGCGTCCCGAAGGTTTTCCCCGCGAGACCTCGCGGACCATCCGCGTTTGGGTGGAACGAGGCAACATTCCGTATTCCGAAGTCACCCATCCCTGGCCGCTCCCCCTCAGGAAGGGTGGGATTTTTTCTTCCACGCTGGCGGTACAGAGGACACGCGTATCTCCGCATTCGATTAGAGCGGACCCTTCGGGATGCTTGCTGTAGTTGGGCACGATGGTCACGGGGCGTGACCTGTTCACTTCTCTACCGTCGCTCCGAGGCAGCATCAGGTTATTTTACACCTGAATTGAGCGGTTCTCCACGGTGATAAGCCGGATTTCTCACACCCCATCGCAGCAAGGCTCCGCCTCGGACCGACGAGCGGTCTGTGGTTGCCGAGCCTTCTTCGCTATCGGAATCGGTTTCGCTATCGCCAGGGAGCAATGCGCATGATGTCGATTACCGATCCCGATAACCGCGAGCAAGGGCCCCGGCAGTCGTACCGGACAGACCGTCGAGAGCCTCTCTCCAGCCGAAGTCCATTGAGTTTGAGAGCTCCGGAATCAGGGCACAGAATCGCTCCAATCCGGTTACATGAACGGGTTGTGAATCGAGACATGGCCGGCAAAAGTCTGCGCTTCCTGGCCATTGACCAGAAACCGCACCCGAGCGATTTGAGACAAGTTTGCCCTCAGGGAACGAGTGATGGAGTGGAGAATCCCCAACTCAGAGGTGACTCCTCCGACCAACTGCTCGGAAGTCTCCCTGGACAGGTCAACGACCGCCGTTCCACCCTCCAGCAGATAAACCTGTCGCACTCTGGCCGTCGGGGGAAGGATTTCCAGGGAATCCTTGATGACCGCTGTCACAATTTGTTGTGCCTCTTTGGTCGCACTGGTCGTCTCCGGGATTTCTTCACTTTGCTTGACCAGAGAATGGCTGTCGGGACCGGCGGCGTCGGGGCGATACAGGTAGAGGTCAACGGTCACCTTTTTTGTGCCCTCTGCCTGATCCACCTCAGCCGAGTCAAGTGCTGTCACCTCCGGGTGGCTCACCTCAACCTGACGGCGCCGTTCCAAGCGATAGAGCACGTAGGTAGCGAGGCTGGCCACCAAGACCAGCACGAGCCCGATCAAGACAGGGCGATGTCTCCTCATGGCAGAAACCTCAACAAAGCGTTGACGATCGACTGAGCGACCCTCCTTTGAAAATCTTCATCGCTCAGTCTTTGCCGATCTCCGGCGTTGCTCAACACACCCGCCTCCACCAGCACAGCGGGCGCCGCGACGGGGGCCAAAACAGCCAGAGGGGCCTCTACGACCCTGTTTTTGGTACCGAAAAGATGATTCAGTTCTTCCTGCATGAACAGGGCCAGTTGCCGACTCCTGGGAAGATACTTTCTCTGTCCCTCGCCCCAGGGCATGAGTCCGTCACGGCTTGCCTTCTCAACTGCGGAGCAATGGTGAATGTAGACGGTGGGCCCAGCGGCTTCCGGGCGGGGAGAAGACCCAAAGTGGATGCTGACGAAGGCCACAGAGCGATTATGATTTCCCAGGGAGCTCCTCTGCTCCGTGACCATGTTGGTGTCGCGAAGGCGGGTGAGAAGGGCTTGATACCTGGTCTGCCCGAGCTGTTGTTCGATTCGATTGGCAATCGATCGGGTGAGCGTCTTTTCCAGCATCTCCTGGTAGGGACGAACCCCGTAGTCTTCACCCCCATGACCTGGATCAATCGTGATCACATTCAATGACTCGGAGGGCTGGAACTCCGGGGCCGCCTGGTCAATGGGTTGGACCCGGGCATCGGGCCAGGCAGGGGATTCACGGGCTGGCGATTCCGTCGCGTTGTCCGAGGCAACGGGCGCCGCATAGACGTCGATCACCCTCCGGCTTGGCTGGCCCAGGCTGTATTCGCGAAAACTGTCGTACTGGCTTCCCTTGACAATGTCGAAACTGCCGTGGACGTCGTCGTAGTTGAACTTGAGAGCAGAAACAATCCGCGGGTTGGGGCGAATGCCGGAATTCTTTGGCTTGACAAGATATTCGTCGAAGGCGACCTTGATCAGACGTTGGAATTCAGTGACGCGGATTGAGGTGTGGCGACTGGGCAGGAAGATGATGGAGACATGGTCGGGATAATTGACGACCTGAACCCCAACTTCATTCCGGTCCATCTCCTCCACCCGATAGCGCCGATCGGCGACCTTCTCCAGCTTCGTCGTCAGCAGCAGCGGGACCGCATTGGTGATGAAGTCTTCGGGGACATACCAGTCACGGCTCGACCGCTTCCAAATGGGGAGAGAGACCAGAATGTATTGATCTCCGAAGCGAACCAAGGGACGCCCGTCGGTCAGCTCGAGGCTGCCCCGAGGACCCGAAAGCGTCCAAAGCCCCCTCCTTTCGCTGAGGTGCAGGTTCAGGGCTTTGGCCATTGGGTTCAAACGGTAGTAGACTTCCCCACGCCTGATGACGGCTCGAAGCCTGTGGGTGCGTCCCTGGGATTGGATCTCCAGGCCTTGAGCGGCCAGGGAGCCGAGACTGGTCATGACCAACAACAGCCACCCGCAGAGAACCCGCCTGAGATGAGGAGGCGGGGAAAAAGCGAAATCAGCCATCGAAACCATTATAGTCAAAACCAGGCGGCCCGGATTGTCTCCTGGCAACCCTTCTTCAACTGTGGCGGTGCGCTATACTCAGCCCCCAAGCGTTGTCGGAGTTGGCCTGACAAGAATCGCCGAGATGGAGTGTGCCGGCCTGGCTAGTTCCCATCCCAAAACTCTTAAATAGTTGTGAAATATTAGCTTAGCCTTTGGGATGGGAACTAGGAATACCAAGACTCAAGGCCTCGCTGCGATTGAGTGTGAGAAATCCGGATCAAGCAGTCGTGGCCAGTTCCAGTTCGCTGATTTTGGTGCACAGTGCCGGGCTGCGAACAAGTTCCGTGGCCAGGGCGGTGTGCAACGCGTGCCCCGCCTTGTAGGCTTTGATGTGACCAATCAGTGGGTGGCCACAGAGGGAAACATCGCCGATGAGGTCCAAAACCTTGTGCCGGACGAATTCGTCGCCGGCCCTGAGGCCGTCATTCATGATGCCTGTGTCATTGAGGACAATGGAGTTTTCCAGTGAGCCCCCGCGGATCAGGTTGCCGGCGCGAAGCTTTTTCACTTCCGACAAAAAACCGAAGGTTCGTGCAAAGGCGATCCGGCGAGCATAGGTTTCCGGCGTAACCCGCAAGTGGATCTGTTGCCGGCCGATGGCCGGGTGAGCGAAATCGATCTCGTAAGAGACCCCAAAATCAAAGGCGGGCTCGATTCGGATGAACTTTTCACCATCTTCGATCTGAACCTCTTTCTCGACCTTCAGAAAGGTTCGCTGGGCAGACTGTTCAACTCTGCCGGCTTCCCGTACCATCTCGACAAAAGGCAGCGCCGAGCCGTCCAGAATGGGAACCTCGAGAGAATCAATGTCGATGTACAGGTTGTCGATGGCCAACCCATAGAGGGCCGAGAGTAGATGCTCGACCGTGGAAAGCATCACTCCACGCTTCATCAGAGTCGTTGCCAGAACGACCCGGGAGACATGTCTCCGGTGGGCTCTGATCTCGAAATCCTGAAGATCGACGCGCCGAAAGACGATCCCGCTATCGACCGGCGCAGGCTGAAGTTCGACCGTGACTCGACAGCCCGTGTGAAGACCGATTCCACTGATCCGGACGGGTCCACCGATTGTGGTCTGCATACTCGTTTCCGCCCCCCCTCAAGGCACCGAACTCGAGGTGTGAAGGTCGACAACCCAACCACCCGAAACGGTTTCAGATTCCCCTGCCGGCTGGAGCTGATCGACTTCCCGCAGCGACCCTTGCAATATCCCTTCCAAACAAGGGGTGCGCCTCTTGCCGCCGGCCCGGCGACGCCAGGAGGGAGGATTGAGGAGACAGCGGGATTGACCCGAATTTCAACTGTGGCTCGACCTCGGGCGGGACTGCGGAACCCGACGATTCGGAGGGAGGGACAGCAAGAATCCATGGGGGTCCAGAGGGGAGCATCCAGGCCTCCATTTGGGCCGATTTTCGAGCCGGGGCCAAGGGCGTGGAGGCCCTGGCCCGAATCCGGGAGGTCTGCCTGGGTGTGGGAAAAGGGATACAGTGGTGTTGCACTCACAACACACTGCGGGTCGATCCCGGCTTACTTCTTCTTCTTCTTCTTTACCTGGGGCTCAAGAAAGAGGCTCGGGGAAATCGCCCCGTTCAGGGAAAGCTTTTCCAGGTGGCGTTGCCGGGAGAGGTTGCCGTCGACGAACGTATCGAAACGCAAGGGAGCGTAGACGCCCCCGATCCAGTGCCAGTTTGAAAACTCTGTTATTGACTTGTGACGGATCCCGATCTTGTCGGTGAATTCGCTTTCTATCTTGGCTGGAAGGTGACTATTCTGATCAAAGTAGATGACAACGGAGTCGTTGGTTCGGTCCAGAAACTGAACGGCCTCCAACTCTCCCGTACCTGCCACTTGATCAGGAGGAAAGTAGTAGAGATTCAAACCTTCCTCCTGGAGACGGCTCCTCAAGATGTAGTCGAGATCATGGTTGACCTGCTTCTTGAAATCCTTAACGTCTTCTTCCGGCAAGTCTTCAACACTGCTTTCTCCTTCCAGCTTCCACCCCTTGTTCAGTTCAAGGTTGTAGACCCAAACGGTCTGACGCTTTCCCTTGCCCAGTTGAAAGCGCGACTTGACCGGATCAAGCGTGGCTGCCCAGTCCTTGAAATGAGTGAACGCTTTTCTGCCCCGGCGAAAAGCGAAATAGCGGCCATAGGAGCTGGATGTCTTGACCCCTAGATACGTTTCCCCGCCCATGGCCTGAATGGCTGCTGCGATCACCTCTCGAGCTTTCGCCTCACCGGCGTCCGCCGGCCCGGCTCCGAAAGCCCGACTCAGCGCCAACCCGGCGATCAGCACCCGGGAGCAAAGCCTGAGAACACTCCAACCCGCCCCACTTCCTCCCGAGCCGGCAGCCAACTTCGAAATCAAAGAGAGAAATCGTTGATCGCTCATGTTCCGTCACCTTCAAGTGAAGACAAGCCTACACTCATCAGAGGCAGACTGTCCATTCCCCCGTTTGGGGTCAGCGTCAAGGGCGGCTCTCTTTACACCACCT
>JBHHYX010000319.1:0-6487 GCA_046757765.1 Acidobacteriota bacterium
CAGCGCGGCGCTTCCGACGCCTCGCGACGAAACCTGGTGCATAATCCGGGCTAGGATTCTCTTACACCGCGCGAAGGACCTTCGGGAGCGACTTCGTTCAAGCGTCGGTGTCCGCCCTGGATACCCTCTGTTCGGAGTGAGCAAAGAATCGTTGAATCACGGTGATGTACTCCCCGGGCTTTTCGATCAGGCTGGAATGGCCCGCTCGTTCAAAGGTATGAACTTCGGCCCCGGGATAGCTTTGGCGCAGTTTGGTTCTTTCCTTTTCAGGAATCGCCGCGTCGTCCTCGGACTCGATAATCAGCATGGGCCCGCTCCAGCCCTCCAACTCGTTCTCCTGGAAGCGGTAATCCTTCAGCAGATCAAGAAAGTAGCGGTAGGCGCAAACCAGATCCTCCCGCCTGAGCGAGCTCAGCAACTGCCGCCGGTATTGCGACCAGAACTCGCCGGCTGAGGTCTCTCGGCCGCGCGTCCAGTGACCGATCCGCCACCCCCAAAGCCGCCGGTGAAGCGGGAAAGGGAGCCTCAGCAGGAACCGAGCCATTTTTTCGAGGTAGCCGACCCTGGAGGAGTCCGGCAAGCTCGTATGGGAAAGGACAACGCTGCCGATCGAGCCGCCGTGGGATCGGACCAGGCCCTGACTGAGGAGCCCTCCGAAAGAGTGGCCAACCACGTGGACCGGGAGCTGAGCCTCCTCCTCCACAATCTGCATTAACCCGGAAAAGAAGGAATCGAGGTCCTCGAGGGCAGTGTAGGAAGGGGCGATGAAGCGGTATTCCTCCTTGAGAGCCAGAATCAGGGGAAACCAGGACTCTCCTTTTCCGAACAGACCGCTTAGAAGAAGAACCGGGGGGCCGGCGCCGCAGTCCACATATTCGAACCAGCCGCCTTCTACACTCTTCCGTCGAAAGGGCTGCATCGCTCGAAAGCGCGCATACTGCTCCTGGAAAGCGTCCATGTTCAGAGGTCCCATCCGGATGGCCACTCACTCACGTTCGTAGTTCAGTGACTTGGCGGCAGATTCGCTCAAGCTGGGGGCTCCAAGGCCCCAAAGCCCAAGTCAGTTCCCGGGACCCCAGCTCAAATCTCAACAGCTTCTTCCATTTTGAAGTTTCGTATCTGCAATCTACTTTGGGAATTGGAGTTTGGTCCTTGGGATTTGTTTGAGATTTGGCCTCTTGGTCCTTGGAATTTCCAGTTCCCATCCTAACTGCTAAGCTATTATTCCACGTTTATTTACGAGTTTTTGGATGGGAACTAGCTGAGCTGGGGGTCAACGCACGAGGTGACCCGTCCGGGTCCAGCGAGTGCGGGTCAGGAAATGGATGATTCGGTCCGTGTAGAGCTGGATCAGTTCCCCGGGAGAGGTTTTCCGGTAGGCATTGTCGGCGTCTTCGTAAGACCAAAAGACCAGTAGAGGCCGCCCTACAACGTATTCACGCGGCAAGAATCCGAAATAGCGGCTGTCGGCGCTGTTATCCCGGTTGTCTCCCATCATGAAATACTTCCCTTCAGGGATCTTCACCGGACCGAAATTGTCACGTTTGAGGTCATTCTGAAAGAAGTGCGGCCCCCTCTGCCTCCGAAAAATGGTGGGATCGGAGTGGACCTTGTAAGGCTCATCCAAGGGCTGCCCATTGATGTAGACCGTCTTATCACGGATTTCCAGCGTCTCACCCGGAAGACCAATCAGCCGCTTGACGTAGAGGACTTCCGGCTGCTCGGGAAATTTGAAGACCAGGATGTCTTTCCGCTTGACGTCGTGGGCGGGACTCAGGGGCAGTCCGGGGACAAACTCATTTCGAATCGTGAACTTGTCAATCAGGAGCCGATCACCCACCAGGATGGTCGGAACCATCGAGGGCGTCGGCACCGTCATCGGGTGCACGACGTAGGTGGTCACGAAGAGCGCGAAAATGGTGCACACGACCGTCGTGACAAAGTATTCTCGCAAAGTGCTGTAGTGTGGAGAAGCTTTCTTTTCGCTTGCCATCGTCTCCTGAACCCCGTTCATCTGATCCATTTGGGATCGAAGCCATTAATATACTACCAGGAGATCGCTTTTTTCGAGCCGGACAACGACTGGGGAGCCCCTGTAGCGCAGAAAAGCTCATAGAGTGGTCGGGAAATTGGGGGGTTGACGATCTGATTCACTTTGCCGGAACGCACCTGACCCGCATTTCTCACAGGCTTATTCGCTGCTTACCGCCGAATTCTGAGAATTTTGCCCTCAGATGTGTTCCAGGGACGACGTGGGCGCCGTTGCCCTTGCTCTGTAAACTGAACTGAAGCGTCAGCGCCCGGCCAATCCGGATGGCCACTCACTCACGTTCGTGGTTCAGTGACGGCAGAATCGCTCAACCGATGGAATCAAAGATTCTTGGTTAGTCATAGCGAGTCGAAACCATCGCCCTGACCAGGCTTGGAGAGAGGCTCGCCCAGGCTACTCCCCGGTGCGTCCCCGGGCCTGCGGCGGTGCTCTGCCGCAAGCCCTTGTCCATTCAGCGCTTTCAGAGACCCGCTACAACTCCTCATGGGCAATGCGGGCCAGGACTCTGCCTCCTCCGGGCACCCTGCGAACCCGTGATCGGTCGGGGCAGCAGTCGAGCAGTTCCTCGACCGTCTGGTCGGAACCAGGATGTCTGAAGGCGGGAGCGATCTCCGCCAGTGGAACCAGAACAAACTTTCTCTCCCTCAGGCGCGGATGAGGAATCGTCAAATCCGGCAGTTCAATGATGTTTCGACCATAGTACAGAATATCGATGTCGATGGGGCGGGGCCCCCACCTCTCCCGCCCGACTCGACCCATCTCCTTCTCCACCGCCTGGCAACGCCCAAAGAGCTTCTCAGGAAGGAGCTCTGTCGCCACTTGGCAGACCAGATTCATAAAATCGGGTTGCCGGACCGGCCCAAGCGGTTCGGTCTCGTAAAACGCCGAGACCCTCAGCACCCGAACATCAGGTTGCTCGAGGCCATGAAGGGCCCGCAGAATCTGGCCTCGGCGCGCTCCAAGATTGGAACCCAGGCCGAGGAAGATGCCACCCATCGTTTCAAAAGATGCTTTCCGGACGCCGGATCGTCCCAAAGGAACCGATACCTTTCAGAAAGAAGGAGAAGCGGATCTGCTGCTCCTGCCTCAGACCCACGTTGATTCTCTGGAACTCGAGCGACACACCGCAGCAGTCCCAGAAGTAATTGGCCCTCGAGCGCAAGTTCAGCAGCCGGGTCGTTCTGGCATCGTAACTGAAGACAGCCGAAGTGGAAAAGCCCCTCTTGAGATTCCCATAGGAGATCTGTCCCTGCAACTGGTTCGTCTCAAAGGTGCCGGGCTCGAGTTCCTGGGTCACGAAGTAGGTAGTCCCCAGGCTGAATCGGCTCAGACGCATGAAACCTGTGATGGAGAAGTTGCGGAAAGTGTCGAATTCAAAATCATAGTCGCCGCGGACATCGAAGCTGTAGCGCCTGCCGGGCGTGAGGCGAGCCACCGTGGTGAGCGGAGAAAAGCGGCGGCGAATCGCTCCGTAAGGAAAACCGGTGAGCGTATTGAGAGGAAAGAACTGGTTGACGGAGCCCTCCCGCAAAGCTCCGCCGAAATCAGTGTCGAAAAAATATTTTTGGCCCACTTTCACGGAGAGCCATTCCCGTGTCAGCGTGCCCTGGGGCGTCTTCTCTTTCACGAAAAACCGGTTGACAAGGGCATACTCCACTTCATTGGTGTTGGCGACGGCATCGGCACCGTCAAATCGGATGACCTGGTTGAAGTTGTCAACGCCGGTCAGGTAACGGTAGCGGACCTCGGGCTCGATCAGATGCTTGAAGCGGGGACCGCCCGAGTTTCGATAGATCTTGGACAATCCCCAGCCCTGGACATCCAGAGTGAACTCGAAATATTCCCGGCTGAGACTCTCGCCGTCCACGCTCCGTTTCCCGCCAACTTCTACCAGTCGATCACTATAAAAAGTCTCCCGCCCGCCCACCCGGGGTGTGAGCCTGAGGCCCTGAAAGAGGGGGAGGGAGAAATAAAACTCGGGATGGAAGTCGAGTCTCTGGGTAATACTCGGAGTCTCAATCTCGGAGTCGGCCCGGCTGACACCCTCCGCTGAGGCGTTCACATCGACATAGAATGGAGTTGCAAAAAGTCGTTGCCCCCTCAACTTGAAGTTGAAAACGGGGAGGTGGCGAATCACGGCGTTGCTCCCGGGGAAGATCGTCTCGTTGCGGGAGATTCTGAAGTTGAAGGACTTATTGCCGAAGTTGTTGGTCAGGAACACGCGCGAGGCCTCGGTCGGCCGGGTGGCGGTGAAGAAACTCTCCGAAAAGACGCGCCGAAAAACAAAATTGCTCACCAGGTTGAAATCGGCGACCAGCCGGAACCCGTTGCCAAAAAACGTTTCCCCCGTGGCGTTGAAACTGGTCCCCCCCTGGTCGAGTCGATCATCGACGGTAAAGCCGCTCAATTCCAGAGAAGTCACTCTGTTGGGGCGCGTTCGAAAGGTATAGCCGTAGCCGAATCCACGCTTGGAATAGTAGTCTGCCCGGACCTGAAGATCGGCACTGCATCCCAGCACCAGGTAAAAGGGCTGGCTGAGACGGCGGCCCTTATTGTTGGAGTTTCCCGTCGTGGGCAAGAGAAAACCGCTGGATCGCTCCTTCTTTCCGGTGGGAAAGGCCATGTAAGGAAGGTAGAAGACGGGAACATTCTTCACTCGCAAAACGGTATGGGAAAAGAAGGCACGCGAATTCACCTTGATTCTGGCCTTGTGGATCTTGAAGCTCCACTTGGGAACCGCGTCGTCGCAGGCCGTGAGGAAGCCGCTTCGGGCGACGAAGGTGTCGGGGCCGGTTTTCACCAGAGTCCGAGCCCGGACAAAGAGCTCCTGGTCGGTGAAACCGCTGGCGTCGTGAAGAGTTCCAGTATTCGTTTTCAAGTCGAACTCCCCCCGCGAGCCCTTCAACCACTCCACCCCCCGGGTCATCTCCACCCCACCCTCGGCGATCACCATTTGGGTGAGGGAGTTGTAGGTCAACCGATCCGACTTCAGGACGATGTCTCTGTAGGTGACGACAACTTCCCCCTGGGCCACATAGCCCTGAGAGGATTCACGGTTGATGCGGTCCGCCGTGATGACCACCGTTCCGTTCTGGTAGGGCAGTTCAACCCGGGCTCTCTGCTGGGAATACACCCGGCCCACCCCGGAGAGAAAAATGAACACTGCGAGACTGGTCCTCCAACGCATCCGCTTAAAGATAACAACTGAGCCTCAGCCCAGCCAATCCCATCAGTCGGGCGTTGCGAAAGCGTCCCAAAAACGACAGTCAGAGACAAGTCCTCGGCCCACCACATCCCTTGGTTGCGCGGACGCGTCGGCTGGCGTTTTCAAACGAGACTCCCCTGCTGGCGGTCTTGGAACCGTCGGGCCGGTGTGAAGAAAGACCCTTTTCCTTGCCTCCCTTGCTTTTGAAAAGCGCAAACCTTTGTAGACAAAGAAGATGACGTAGTGTTACTCTAAATGGATTCATGACGGAGAAAAAGCACAGCGCTCAAGAGAAGTGGCCTTCCTACACGATGGTGGAAGAGCGCATGAAGAAGATCTACTTCAGATTTTACCGGGCCACCTACGAGAGGAGCGAGATTGACCGGAAAACCAAGGAACTGATTGCGATCGCCGCTTCGGTGGGGTTCAAGTGCGAAGGCTGCCTGCGGGGCCATATCGACAAGGCGCTCAAATACGGCGCCAGCACAGAGGAATTGGGCGAGGCGATCAGCATCGCCATCGGGGTCGCAGCCGCTTCCGTCGTGGACCAGACAGGCGCCATCTCCGAGCAGCTTCGACTCAAACTTTTTGAGTAGTTGGACGGGAGTAACGGGCCCGATTGGGGGGAGGGGGAACCGTTCGGGCCCGTCAGACTTCATCCGAGTCCTTTCTTTCGATGCGCAGGCGGGGGAAAAAGTTCGACACCAACGACTTTTTTTGGACCTGAGTTGACCGGTTCTGGCGGATGGGAAGCGCCAAGATGTTGTGTTCCTGCGGGTTGCGGAGACCGCAGGCATACCCGCTGCGGTATGTCGAGGATCGACAAGACCCGCGGGGCGCAACAGATTGGTGCTTACCGCCGTCGAGAATCGCTCAATTCAGGTTGGAGTGAGGTCGAAAATTGGACACTCAACTGAGCCAATTGCGGGAAAAGTTGGACATGTTTGTTTTTTTTCACCTGGGCTCGGATGCCTCGGTTGAAGTTCGTGAGGAGAAAGAGGCTCTGGTGGTGGCTCTCAGGCACCATCGAGTGGAACCCTTCGACATTCGAATCCGCCGCTCCGAGCTGGGGACCCTGGTCGGTGACCCTGCCCGATTCGAGAATATGATGCTGGATTATCTGACCGCCCACCGCCGTTCTTAGGGCTTGCGCAAGAATAAATTCGCGGAGTTGGCACTCAGATTTGCACCAGATTTGGCCGCGAATGATTGAGCGAAACCGCAGGCGTAGC
>JBHHYX010000320.1:0-6474 GCA_046757765.1 Acidobacteriota bacterium
TCAGCGCGGATGATAACGGCGCCGCAGCAGAATGCTGGTGAATAGTCCGGGCTAGTCCGCATTTCTGATGCCGGGTTGTAGCGAGCTGCCGGAAGCGGGGCGCTGACAAGGTGTTCTGATGGAGGACCCGGAGGCGTAAGCCGTGGGCCAGCTCGAGGAGTCCGAGGGCGGGGCAGGGCAGTCCGCGCGGATGATCCCGGCGCCGCGGTAGACGGCCCCTGGAGCAGGCACACCCAGGGCTCCCGACAGGCACTGCAAGCGTCAGTCCGCCGTCTTTTCTGGCGGCCGTGAGTTGAGTGGAGGCCGGACTCGCCTCAGGCCCCGGGGAAGCTCTGTCCGGGCAAACGGTGGGCGTGAGCCCGCCGTTTCCCATAACTCACAATGGCTTCAGCGTCGTCAATGGGAGTCATGCCTATGGCGTCTGTTTTCAAGCATCCAAGCCCGATCCTTGGTGTGAAGGCGGAACAGGACTCGGCGCATTTTTACAGCCGGGCGCGGAGGCAGGCCGATCCCAGGGTGCCGGAGCAGCGAAACGCTGTCGGGCGGGCTCAACTGGATGAAGAGTGGCAGGTGGAGTGTCAACCGCGGGTCTCATCGTTTCTTGTGCCGTCTCAACTTCGACGTGTCGATCCCAAGGCCTTCCAGTTCCTGGCTGGCGATGACGGCTTCCTGTGAATTCGGGAAGAGCGTAATCAGTTTCCTGTAGGTCTCAATCGCCGCTTCGTTTTTCTGCTGCTCCTGTTCGAGAAGCGCCTTCTTGTAGTAGGCGCTGGGCGCCATGTCCCCCTTCGGGTAAAGGTTGATCACTTGATCGAAGGCTTGGAGGGCCTGCTCGGACCGTCCCTGATGCTGGTAACAGAGGCCCAGATAGTAGGCGGCGTTATCGGTGTACTCACTTTCCGGATAGTTGACGAGAAAGTCTTGGAAACCCCTGATCGCCAACTCATAGTTGCCCCCCAAATAGTCGTTGAAGGCAAGACTGTAGACCTGGTCGGGTTTGGCGCCCCCCGGATCTGAGGCGGAAGGAAGACGCCGCGTTTCCACACGCATCTGACTCTCCTCAACCTTCTGGTGGAGGCTGGCCAGACGGTTATTGGTGTCGTCCAGCTTGACGCTGAGCCCCTGGATCTCCTGGTGAAGGTCGCTCACAGTCTTGCGAAAGTCGGCTTTCTCGTCCCGCAACACTTTGACCATCTCTTCCAGGACTCGGTTGGTCTTGGCGGTCTGGTCGTTGAGCTGCTCCAGCAGGGAGCGCATGGTCCCATTCTGGTCATCGAAGCTCTTTTGCAGTAACCGCACCTGATTCTGAAGCTGTAACACGTCGCTTTGGAGGCGGATCAATTCTTCTTTCGTTCCAGCCCATCCCCAGGGAATGAAAAAAAAGAGAACAAGAATCGCCAGGCACCTTCTCATAAAGATCTCCACACCCTTCGAGAAACTCCAAACGCCTCTCAGTCGTCGCTGAGGACACACCGGTTTCCCTTCCTCTGTGGAGATTCTAGTTCAAGTGTGGTGAGAGGAGCAAATGTCCCTCGTCCTTCGGGTCCTGCGGGAAAGGCGTCCGGGTGTCTCAGTACTCCAGTTCGTATGGGGAAGTGAACGAGATGGAGACAAGAGCTGAGTCGAGATTCGAATCCCGAGAGGCCCTCTCCGCCAACGAGCTACCTGGCCACGAACTGAGCCCTTCGGTTGAGGGTGTAGGAAGCCTCGTCATGCCCCTTCGCGAAAGGCTTCTCCTCGCCGAAGGAAATGGTCTCCATCCGATCCGGGTCCACTCCGAGTTGGAGGAGATAATCCCTTGCCGCCAGCGCCCTTCGGTCCCCCAGAGCGAGGTTGTATTCCTCCGTCCCTCTCTCATCGCAATGCCCCTCAATCACCACCTTGGCCTCGGGGTAGAGGCGAAACCAGCGGGCGTTTGCCTTCAAAGTCGCCATCGCCTTGGGGCTGAGGTCCGCCTTGTCGTAGGCGAAGAAAATGGGTTGGACCTTTTCTTGATCGATCGCCTCCTGGAGGCGGTCGGCGTCGGTGGAGACGGTGGTGGCGCGATCGCGGGGATCCAGGACGGTAACCCGCGTGCTGGAACGGGCTTCGCCACCGGAGCCGCGGGCAACGGCGGTATAGGTCGTCGACTGCCGGGGCGAGATCACAATCGAGCCGACTTCGGCTACATTTCCAACCCCTCCGTCGATGACAAGAGACGTGGCATCGGTCGATTCCCAGCTCAAGGTCGTTTGCTGTCCCCGCTCGACGGTGCTGGGAGAGGCACTGATGGAAACGGTGGGAGCGGAGGCTGGCGCTGGCTCTTCCGGCACTGGAGCCGGGACAGGAGTTGGCGGCCCCGTCGTGGTTACCGATGGAGGCGGTTTCTTCTGACACCCACTCATGAAAAGGCTCAAGCCCAACAAAACCAAGAGTGCAAGTACTATGGCAATCAGATCACGTCTCATGAATCGTTTCCTCCCAGGGGGGTTAAGATCTCCTTCAATTGGAGTTGATCTCTGGCGTCGGATTAAAGGACCAGGCAGGGCTGTCATTGCTGCCGTAAGCCGTAATCTGTTTCAGATTCTTGCCGTCGGCGTTCATAATGAAAATCTGCTTGGTACCGGTTCGATCACTCTGAAAGACGACGTGGCGACCGTCTGGAGACCAGGCGGGGTTCTCGTTGCTTCCCCTTCCCGAGGTCAACTGATAGATTCTGCCGGTCGCCACCTCCGCGACGTAGACATCGTGCGTCCACTGCCCGGGGGCCTGCCAGGAGTAGAGGATAAAACGACCGTCCGGCGACCATGCCGGGCTGTCGCAGTGACCTCCCTCGAAAACCAGCCGCCGCACATTGCTTCCGTCTGAGTCCATCACCCAAAGCTGCGGCGTTCCCGAGCGGTCGGATACAAACGCGATTTGCTGCCCCGTCGGGCTGAAGGTAGGCGACGTGTCAATCCCTTGATGATTGCTCAGATTGCGGCGTCCGCTCCCGTCCAGAGCTGACAGAAAGATGTCGGAATCGAGCGCAGAAGCGGCCCGGGAAGCGTATACGAGCTGCGAGCCAAAGAGGGCCGGTGAAGAGACATAGGAACTGGGAGCGGAAACCACGACTCTCCCGCCTGCCAGGTCCTGAATCCACAGTTCCCATCGATGCCTTTTCGGCAACTTGGTGACAAATGCCAGCTTGGTATTGTCGGGGGACCAGGCGGGGAATTTATTCAAGCCCCCATTGGCGGTGATGGTTCGAATACCGGAACCGTCATAGTCCGTGACATAGACTTCAGTGCTGTCCCCTCGCCGAGAGGAAAAGGCAATCCGGGTTTGGGCCACCCCGCGACTCGCTCCGGCTGAGAGCTTGTAGACGATCTCATCGCTGAACTGGTGGGCCACCCGGCGAACCAGATCACTGGTCCCAATCGTATACCTTTTCCCTATCACCTGCTGGCGTGTCTTGAGGTCATAGAGGTAGCCTTCCACCACCACCGCCGCTTCGTAGACCTGAAGGTTGCCAAAGGCCAGAAAATCGACATCCAGAGCCGGCGTCTGCCAGCTCTCAAATTCCAAGTCGAGCGGCAGCCGGATAGACTTCAGAGGGTAAAAGCTCTTGGACGGCATCTGAAAAAAGGCCGAAAACTCCAAATCGTTCCACAGTACCTGGTTGAAGACTTTCAGCGCCGAAAGAGTCTCTTCCTCGGCTTCGTCCCTGGGGACGAATTCTCCCACCGCCAGTCTGGTCTCGGTGGGGTTGCGGACAAAGATGTCCACATCCCGCTGCCGGGCCAGGAGGGGCAAAGCCATCAATGCCAGCAGACAACCGGTTATGCAAATCCTCATGGGGTTCCCTTTCTCTATCGGGGAGGATACTGGAAATGTGCCACAAACTTGAAGCGCCCTCGGCGCAGTTCGAAAGGAAGTGGGGGCAGGGGATCGCTGGCGCGAACAGCTCTTTCCGCCGCCCTGTCCACCGTTCGGTTTCCACTGGAGCGAGTGATCTGAACGTCGGCGATGCGGCCGTCGAGGGCCACCTCAAAAGCAACGACGGTCTCGACCGGGGAGGGAAGCCGGCCCAGAGAGGCCCTCAACCAGTTCTGTCCAATCCGCTGTTCGACCTGGCGAACATACCACGAGTCGATTCCCCGTCCGCCGACCCCCGCGCCAACCAGAACTCCGCTTCCGCTTCCGATGCCGCCGCCCGCGCCCGCCGGGGCCCCACCTCGGCCTCCGCTGCCGGGTTTTGGCTCTTGAGGAATCAGTCCGGGTGTCGGGCGATCCTGTTTCGAGGCTGTAGAGAGGACTTTTTGGGCCGGGCCCTGGCTCTTCTTCGTCTTCTTCCCCCTGCTCTCCTCAAAGACGGCTTCCGCGGGTTTCACCGGGGGGCTTGGCCGAGCCTTGGCCGGTCGAGGGGGCGATGACTGGGGTTGCCTTGTCAGAGAAGGTTTGTACATGCCTGCCCCCCCGCTCAGCTCATCAGTCAGGCCCACGGTGACCCATCCGCCGTTTCGACCTCCGCCTTCTTCTCCCCCCAGTTCAATCACCGTGGGTCCCATCAGGTTGGCTCCCACCAGCACCAGCAGGAAGAGCAAGGCGTGGCCCAACAGAGAGAGCAGCAAGGGACCCCTTGGATTCTCATCGCCAAGATGGGATGTCAGGATTGACCGCGACATCTTATGGTTTGCCCCGCTCCCTGTAAGGTTTGGTCACAAGGCTCACCTTTTCGTAGCCGGATTGTCGAATCTCGTCGATGACGGTCACCACCGTCTTCCAGCGCACGTCTTCATCGGCTTGCAGGAAGATGGGTTGATCACTCTGGCCCAGGTCCCTCTGCAGCAGGTCGCCCAACTCGTTGAAGTTAACGGGTTGAGAGCGGTAGTAGAGTAACTCATCCAACCCAATAGTGATGACGGCCCTCTGCTCCGGGTCGATCTCGGCGACGCTGCGAGTGCGTGGGAGGTTCACCTCGATTCCAGTCTGGAGAATGGGTGCCGTCACCATGAAGATGATCAACAGCACCAGAACCACGTCTACTAGAGGGGTCACGTTGATCTCGGAGAGTGAACTCTGAGTGCGACCCCGTTGATTTGTAAGTGCCATTCCAGCTCCGTTTTCCATATTGGTCGCCTTGCCGGGGCGGCAGACCACCAACCTGCGGTTCCCGCGCAGGGCCTGCATTTCTCATGAGCCGTCCTATTGCGCCGCCGGGATCAGGCGGACTGACTGTGTTGCGCGGCCTCAGCCTGTGCCCTACGGAGGCGTCGGCGGTGACACCCGGAATAGCTCGGCCGTGATGCCTTGTCAGCGCGCTGCTTCCGGCGCCTGGCTACAACTCCCCCTGAGAAATGCAGGTGTAGGGGACACGATTGGAGACGCCGGATTCCCGGAAAACCGGCCAAAACACTCCATCTCGGCGTTTCTCATCCGCGGCAATCGATCCACTCACGTTCAAGTGAAACTCCTCTCAATCAGGTTGAGCAGCTCTGTCGAAAAGTCGTCCATCTCAGCCCCGATCACCCGCAGACGACTGATGAAATGGTTGTACCCGATAACAGCGGGAATGGCCGCAAAAAGTCCCGCCGCCGTCGCCACCAGGGCTTCGCTGATCCCTGGGGCAACGGCTTGAATCGTCGTTGCCGAACCCTCGCCCAAACCCTGAAAAGCGTTGATGATACCGATCACGGTGCCGAAGAGCCCGATGAAAGGCGTGACCGAACCCGTTGTGGCCAGCCAGTTCAAGGATTGCTCGAGAGTCGTCATCTCCGCCACCGAGGCCCTTTGCATCGAACGCTGCAAACCATTGAGCGTCTTCACCCGGATAGGTCCATCCGCCGAGGTGTCGGCGGGCTCCAACTCCTGGTTCAACTCCTCATAAGCTCTCTTGAAGATCCCCGCCAAGGGCGATGCGGGGTACTTTTCGCAGTTCTTGTAGATTTCCGAGAGCTGGTCGCAACGGCGAAAGTCCTGATAAAAGCGAAGAGACTGCTCTCTCAGGTCTCGAAAAAACCGGTACTTCTTGATGATGATGGTCCAGGAGACGATGGAGAAGAAGAGCAGGATGAACAGGACCATTTGGGCGATCAACCCGCTGTTGGCGACGAGTGACCAAAAGCCACCAAAAACCCCCTCCGCGACCACCAGGTTAACCGGGCTCAACGGCAAATGCTCCTTCTTGAGCTGGTGGCCTGCCTACCTCCAGAGCGTCCACAATGTGTGTGAGAGAGAGTCAAAATCATCTGAACCCAATTCCTCCCGTCGTCAACGGGGATCAAAGCCCGCCCATTTCCGGCCGGCTGAAAAGCCACTTGATTGTAACCGACACCCGCCTGAGATACCATATCCAGGGGCGAGAACCGCTGGCTTGACCGGCCAAGATCAGTTTCTCTATTGGGCCCCGGTGACGGAGCTGAATTCTTTGATGTCCGGTTCCTCGACGGAGTGGGCGGTGGCGCAAGAATTTGCCTGGGTTTGGCCGATTCGGCCGTCCTCCGGGAAGGGGTT
>JBHHYX010000321.1:0-6456 GCA_046757765.1 Acidobacteriota bacterium
GCAGCCAGCCCGGATGATTTCGCCGCTGCAGTAGACAGTTGGTGAATAATGCGGGGTAAAGGCAGATTCCGCTCGAGACGGGAGCTGGGGAGCAAGGAGCTGATGTATCCATGAAATCAAGACTGGCCTTTCTAACCGCGGTGTTTGTCCTTCTGGCTGGCGGCCAGCTTTGTGGGCAGGAGAAGGAGGAGGCTTCGGGCGTCGAGAAGGTGCTGCGGACCCACATCGAGAGGCTCCGCCATCGAATCGATTCTCTGAGTCGGCAGGTCGACGACCTGATGTTCTTCAACAGGCTGGGCGAGATGGCGGAGATCGAGTTGGTCTCTTTCACCGGGCCTGCCAAACGTTACACTCCCAACCCCACCGCCCAGGGCGCCGGCAACCCTTTGAGATTGCACGCCTACCTGTTTGTCCCCAAGAATCTCGACAGAGGCAGGAAACAACCCCTGATCGTGTTCCCTCACGGAGGGGTTCACGGCAATTTCGGCGCCGGTTACGCCAACATTCTGCGCGAGATGCTGGGGCAGGGTTACACCGTTGTCGCACCTGAATACAGGGGGAGCACTGGCTACGGAAGGAACCTGTATGAAGCCATCGACTATGGCGGACGGGAAGTCGAGGATACGTTTGCAGCCCGGAATTTCGCTCTCGAGTATTTCGATTTTCTGGACTCCGGGAGGGTGGGAATTGTGGGCTGGAGCCATGGTGGGCTTCACGCCTTGATGAACATCTTCGAGCATCCCGACGCCTATGCGGCGGCCTACGCCGGCGTGCCGGTCAGCGACCTGATTGCTCGAATGGGTTACAAGACCCAGCGCTACCGGGATCTTTATTCGGCCCCGTATCACATCGGCAAGTCCGCCTATGATGATGTCGAGGAATACCGGCGTCGTTCCCCCTCCTGGAACGCCCACAAGTACCAGGGAACACCGCTTCTGATCCACACCAACACCAACGACGCCGACGTCAACGTCCTGGAAGTGGAACGACTGATCCAGGCCTTGAAGGCGGAAGGCAAGTCGGGGTTCGAGTACAAGGTTTACCAGGACGCGCCGGGCGGGCATAGCTTCAACCGTCTGGACACGCGGGCGGCCAGAGAATCGAGAGCCGAGATCTACCGTTTCCTGGCTCGCTTCCTGAAGCCGGACCATCCAGTGCCATGAGCCCGTGCCTCTTTCCGTCGCGCCGTGAGCCTCGTTTGAGTTCTACGGGCGCTGCTGGGGGCCTCGCAAAATGGCCCGCAGACGCGAGGTGATTTCCAGGGCCACCGACTACGGGTTCGGTGTGCTCCTCCTTGCAGTCGCCCGGCCGACGAGACGGCGTCGGTCTGAGGCGGAGCCTCGGTAATAATAGTAGCGAGCAACCTCATACCGCCGAGCGCGGCCATTGAGGTGAGGATTGGGTGGCCATTACCGCCTTTGTGTGTCGGTCCTCCGGGCCTTTGGCAAGGGTCGGTTACGCGCGCGCTAACGGTCCCCGGTGGGTGACTCGCTCATAGTGCCTGCCGCTTCCATAAGGTCGGTTACGCGCGCGCGCAAAAGGTCCCGGGCGCCAAAGGCGCCGCTCATATTCAGCCCAGCGCAACGCGCTGGGTCTTTCGAGCGAAGCCCGGCAAAGCTCTGAAAGAGCGATTCATGGCCAGCATAGCGATTGTTTGTAGTAGGAGACGGTTATCCAATGCGCAACTGCGCGCCAGCGAGCCAACGCCAGTCTTTTTCAGACCGTTGGCCTATAATGTCTCCGGATGCATGCCCCAGGACCTTCACAGTCGTAGCCGTGCCACTCTGTGGAGGAGGCGGAGGGTTCGCAACACAGTCAGCGGGGACGATCCCGGCTCCGCGGCAGGCCAGGTGGGGGAAGGCGCGTGAGGGTGTCGGCGCGGCCGCCATTGGGCAGGAAAGAGTTCTGACGTGGCGCAAGTGTCATGTCGAGGAGGAGCAATGAAAAAAGTCATTTTGGCTTGGTGCGTGATTCATTTGTTTTCGTGGGGGCTGGCCCAGGAGATTGGGGATCAAGGGACAGCCGGCTACACGAATTCCAGAACCTACCTGAACGCCGACATGGGCAATTTTCGGCCTCCACTGACACTATCCGAAACGATTGAGCTGCCTGGAGTCGTCAGTGCCGAGGCACTGCTGGTGTTCAGCAACGAGAACCGCCGCCACTTTCTGGTCGGCGAGGGTGGCGCGGAGACCTCTCAATACCGTCTCTTCGACGCTGAGACAGGGGCCCAGATCTGGAACGTCCCCTTTGCGGGAAGCCCACAGCCGTTAAACTACATCCCCGCCTTTGACGACGACATTGTCATTCTGGGTGGCCCCGCCACTACGGCTGTCAAGGCGATCCGCGTCTCGACGGGCCTGGAATTGTGGGAGGACAACAGCGTCGGCGACACGTCGGGACGCTTTCCCGTCCTGACCAACGGACTTGTTGTGTACCAGGGAGCCGGCGCCATAACGGCAGCCGATCCGCTCATCGGCCCCAACCCCTCCTTCTGGAGCTTGGCCACCACCACGGCGGAGTCCCCGATCAGTCTGCTCGGACAACAGGCTTATACCCTGGACGGGTCGGGGACGCTCCGGGCGCTGGACGTTAGGGATGGGTCCACCCTTTGGAGCGCTTCCGGCTTTCCAGGCGTCAACCCCAACATCATTTCCACCGAGCAACTCGTCTTTGTCAACAATACCGAGGATCACATCGTCAGCGCCCTTCGAGCCGACGACGGGTCGGTCGCCTGGATGCAGCAGACAGGGACCCTGAGCGAGACACCCGGGATGGGCCTGGCCTACGATCGTCTCTACCTTTTCATTGGCGATGACGGCGGAGGAAACGCCGGTTTGGCGGCCTTGGATCCCGACACGGCCCAGCTCTTGTGGTCTCAAAGCGAAAGCGGCGCGGGAATCGACTTTGGCCTGGTGGCCAACAATGTGGTCTACTACTACCACCAGGCGACGCAACGGATTCGGGCTCGCGACGCCTTCAGCGGCAATCTGCTCTGGAGCATCCAAGAGCCCGACGTACGCGGGCTCTCGGCGGCCGGCGGCTCACTCAACGTCCTCCTCGCCAACCGGGTGGACGTCTACCGCGCGTCCAACACCATCTACTTCGCCCACCTGGCGGATGGTGACGGTCAGCAGACTCTGGTGACGCTCAATAACCGGACTTCGGAGACGGCCATGGGCACCGCGACCTTCTTCGGCACGGCCGGCAGCCCCTTGAATCTGGCCATCGAAGGGGCCGGCACCACCTCCAATGTGGCCTTCACCGTTCCTCCCGGAAGCTCCACCAGCATCCAGACTCTGGGCGGGATGACGGCCCGGTCCGGATGGGCGCGGGTCACCTCGGACCGTCCGCTCACGGGAAGCTCGATTTTCCAATTCGTGGATGAGACAACCAATGAAATTCTCTTCGAGGGTGGGGTTTCCGACTCCCCTCTGGCCGGGCGTTCCAACGTGTTCGTGCTGGTGGAATTTCCTCCCCTGCGACCGAGCCTGGTGAGTACTGGAGTGGCTGTGGCCAATCCCCTGGACGAGACCGCCATGGTGGTCTACCGCCTGCTCGATAGTGGTGGAACGGAGACGGCTTCAGTGATGGAAATGTTCGAGAGCGGCACACAGCAGGCTCGCTTCGTCGAGGAACTCTTCCCCGGTCAAATCAGCGACAACTTCAGTGGTACTCTGGTGATCGAATCCGATTTGCCGGTGGCGGTGACGACTTTGCGGACTCAAGGGCTTCTCCAGCTCTCCAGCTATCAGGTAGGGCAGTAGGAGGGCACCACACTCGGAGTTTCATTATTTGATCTGAGCCGTAACAGTGTCTGAAAAGAGGGCATCGGCCGGCGAAGGGATGACCGACTTTGAGAAGCTGCAACCGGTAGCTGGGCGATGAACCGGTCCGTCCTTCCGAACGAGCCGGCTTGGCTGTGGCCCGTTCTTGATCAACTGTCCAGAGGATTCCAGAGGCGCAGGAATCCCAGCCCTCGAAAGTCTTTTGTATTGGCTGTCGCCAGTGAGGTGACTCCGTGGTGGAGAAGGGTCAGAGCGAGGCGGGCATCAATGATTCTTCTACGAGAAAACCTTTCACCACCAGCCAGCTTCCAGACCCTGTCCATTACCGGCGCAGACTCGACGACTCGCCAGCTTGGGTGCCTGCGGTAGGTTTGACACACTTTCACAGCGGCGGCAGCGGAGAGCGGCCGCTAACGACCGCTGGATTACGTAACAACAGATACAATTCCACCAAGACGAGTTCGCACATCACTACGTCCTCTCGGGCGCCACATTCGGAGACAAAGCGAAAAGCTCGCTGGTGTTCTGGACAGTCGGTGTTCTGTGCGTAAAGTAGAATATTGGTGTCGATTGAGATCATTCGTCCAGCCCGGACAGAGGATCGTTGGCGACCAGGCGCCACTCTCGGGCCGGCACCCGGAAGGCACCCAGGGATCGGGGTCTCGGTGGCCTCCAATCGTTCCCCGATTCACTGATTGGCGGGTAGACACGAGTGATATACTCCAGACCTCGCCTCACCACTTCTGCTAGCGACATTTCCCGTTCCCGGGCGACACGTTTGGCCTCCGGGTAGAGCCTTCCGGGAGCTGGATTTGAGTCTTGATCATAGTAAGGGAAAAGTACCACCCCCATGAAAATGATGTCAACTCCAGAATCGATCCGGTTCTCGGGGGTCGGCGATGCCTTCTCGCCGGCGCCTTGGCCGCCTCGTAACGACATCCTATGAGTCTCTGGGTCAGGATGGGCCAACTCGTGAAGTCGATTTTCGACGCTTTCTCAACGGATTGAGAGGTCGCGGAGGTTCCGAAGACGGCACGGCTCAATTCAAAGGCACGGGAGGCGCAAGTCAGTAGATCGGCCGCAGCAGCGTCCCGTGAGGGATTCCTCGCTTGTTCACCAGCCACCAGATTTCGGGCATCTGTGGTGTGCCCGTCTCGTCTTCGTCGTCTCCGATGCCGACGTCGGCAAAGGTCAACGGATAACTTCCGGCGCCAGGAGCACCCGTTTGGAGATGAAGGTGGAGATGAGGGGCGCTCGAGTGACCGGAGTTGCCAACCAGTCCGAGGGGTTGGCCGAAGACCACCTCGACCGGGTCCACGATGACGCCCTCCGTGTCGACGTCGCAGTCCTCATTGTCCTCAGGACACGCGAGCGGGCAGAGGTCCTCTGGAATCGAGTTCTGTTGAAGATGCAAAAACGAGACGTACTCCCGCTCACTCGAGTACCAGAGGTTGTCTGTGTACTGGATCTTCAGGTAGTTCGCGTCCGAACTCAGAATCTCATCGGCAGGGTTGTCCGGATACGCCCGCCGGCATGCGACCACCGCGCCGTGTCCGATTGAGCGTACCTGGCGCCCCCAGATCAGGTGGTCCTCGTTCACATCGCTTTTGCCGCCCTCTTTAAGCGACGTCCAAAGTTCTCTGTCTTCGTCCCAGCGCTTGGTGGAGATGTCGTATGCGAAGCGGTTGCCACTGGCGTTGCGGTGATGGTGGTCGAGCGGATGAGACTTGACATAGAACGCCTCATCGTTGTTGTCCAAGCTCCACGGCGCCAGCGGGAAGCGGTAGCTCAGGAAGAAGTCCGTCTCTTGCTCTTTGTTCGTGTAGGGCACGAGGTCGCGCCAAATCGGAAGGACCTCGAAGCCTTCAAACTTGAGGTCGAAAGCGATCTTATCAGGAAGTTCCTCATTCACCTTGAGGTCGCGGTCTTCGGGGATCGTGAACCAGCGCTTTTCCATGCTGCGAATCCAGCTCCGGTCGTCGGGAACACCATTCGGCAGGTAGCGGGCCAGGGCCATGATCCCTCCAGTGCCGACCTCGTAGTCACCCTGCTCGCCAGTCACCACCGGGCCATCGGCGAGATCCCAATGCATGGCGATTCCCGTGATCAAGACCCTTTCTCGGTCATCGAAAATGATTCCATGGGGGACTGACCAAACTCCAATCGCCCCACGGTAGCCGTAGTTGAACGAATCGCTTTCATCGTTCATGGTCCAGCGATGGCTTTGGTACGGGCTGTGCTCCCAGATCAAGGAGCCGTTCTGGTCGAAGAGGGCCGCCGCGAAACTGGTCTCGGCAACAAGAGACTCCCCCTCACGGCTCTGCACTGCGACTGCCAGGCGGCCGCTTGGCGCAACCGCAAGACCGCGCACGGAGCCTCCGTACTGGCCGAAGTCACGCTCCAGCTTCCCATCGAACCCGAAGGTTGAGTCGAGATCACCATTCCATTTGAAGCGCATCAGTGCAAGGGTCTCGTGTTCGTTTTCCCGCGCACGGCCGGCGAGAACGAACCGATCAGCGCCAACGCGGGTCATTGCGTAGGGTTCCGTCGACTCCGCACCCGGGATCTCCTCGAGGTGCCAGCCGAAGTATCTGTCGTGCCTTCCGGTTTGGAGATCAAAGCGGGTCAAACCGAACTGACAGCCTTTGCACGAGTAAAAATCAAGGCA
>JBHHYX010000322.1:0-6430 GCA_046757765.1 Acidobacteriota bacterium
TTCAGACGCATCAGATCACGGACTCCCCGGATGTTCGGCTCCTGGCTGTGGCGAACCACTTCTCGGCGTTGTTTCTCGATTGCAGCGATCTCTTCCCCGCAGCCAGTCCAGCTGGCGGCTGACAGCCGCGGCCCCTTTTGGGCCAGCCAACAACGCTTGCTGGTCCCTTGGTCAAGGAGTGGATCCCCTGATCCAGCCCCCACCCGCCGAGCCTTCTACATAGTGTCTGAAAGGGTGCGACAGGACTGCGGCCAATGTGCCATCTTGCCAATCTCGTGTGGAGAATTGCTCCTGCCTCTGGGCCGAAGACGCTACCGTGACAAACTGCCTCGGCCTCAAGTTGCAGGGATGATCTGCAGTCTTGAGCCAGGTTTTCGGGAGTCGGTATCGGAATCGCAATCGGAATCGCTATCGAGCCCGCAGTCCTCGTCTCAGCTTGATGAGAGTGACCCAGCTCAGCAAGTACACGAATCGAGGAAGGAAAAGCAACGTTTTCCCCCCTTTCCGGGCCACCAGTCGCAGCCCGCCGGCACTCCCTGCCTGGCGGGATGAAAGGCGGGCATAATTGGCCGGGTGGATCCAGCAGGCATACCGGCCCCACTTGAGGTAAGAACAGTCCAAACTCTGGTTGAAGACCAACCGGTGTCTGGCGGGTAAGAGGAAAAAGAGGAGTTTTTGAAGGCGGAAGACGGGCCGGCCGGAAAAGAGAGCGGCGATCACGTCCCGGTCCCGGCCTGTCAGGGCCCTCAGGGTCTTGAGGTTGTCCCTCCACTTGCCGGCCTGGTAGGTATACACCGTCTCCACCGCTGGAAGCTGTTGGAAACGGCGACGCTGGTCGGCGGGGCACAGGACGGCCACTCGGCGGGTCTCTGCCACACGGCCGGAGATGAGAACGTCAATGGCCCGGCAGGTCTCCAGGGTCGTCTCTGTTTGAATGAGCAGCACCTCGGAGGCACTCGAATGGGACGGGTCGTCGAAGAGCAGCGGTTCTCGTCGAAACAGTCTTGCAATCGTTCGAGGAGTGACCCAGTAGCAGTCCAGCCGAGCGTTGAAGGCCAGTAGCGGCCGGCGCCAAAAGAGGAAAAAGAAGAGTTTCTGCTTGGAGAACACCCGTCTCCCCGAGAAAATGGCGCTGACGACCTGGGGCGAAAAAGCTCTCAACCGCCGCCAGAGCTGAACCTTCCGCCGCCAGTGGCCCCGGGAGTAGACGAAGAGGCTGATCCCCGGAAGTGGGTCGAAATGGTCCCGGTCTTCTTCCCGGCAAAGAAGGGCGACTTGCGATTCGGGGAACAGGTGATCCTCCCGCTTCAGTTTTTCCAGCGCGTGGCGGACATAGCGTGGCCCCTCGGTCTGGATGAACAGGACTCTCGGTGGAGGTCTCCTGCTTGCCGAAGGATCGTCGAAGAGGAGCGGTTCTCGTCGAAAAAGTCTTGCAATCGTTCGAGGGGTGACCCAGTAGCAGTCCAGCCGGGCGTTGAAGGCCAGCAGGGGACGATCCAAGAAGAAAAAGGAAGAGAGTTTTTGCTTTGCAAAGACCCTCCGGCCGGAAAAAATGGCGCTGACGACGTCAGGAGAAAACGACCGCAGGCGCCGAAGGAGCTGAAGGTTGGCCCGCCAGTTGTTCCGAGAGTAGGTGAACAGGCGGCTGATGCCCGGAAGTGGCTGGAACTTGGAGCGGTCTTGTTCACGGCACAGGAGAGCGATCTCCGAGCCGGGGAACAGACCATCCTGCCGCAGTTTCTCGATGGCGTGAATGACGTAGGGCGGACTTTCCGTCTGGATGAACAGGATCGCGGGCTGCGGCTTGGGCAAAGCCGGGCCGTAACGAACCCGTTGGTAGAGAAAGCGGGCAAGACTTCCGGCTGTCGCATAGAGGTGGTGGCCGTTTTCGTTGACGATCAGAATTTTGGGCAGGCGTAGCAGGAAGGGAAGCATCTTGAGTCCCGCAAATCCGGACTCGCCGGAAAAGAAGACGATGGCGGCATCGAAGCGGCTCCGCCTGAGGACCTTCCAGTTCTCCAGCAGCGAAGTGCCCCCGACTCGCCTCAGCTCGGAGCGAGCGGGGAGCATCGATCCCCAGGCTTCTCGCGTCCCCGCCACCAGCGAGGGATGACAACTCTCCACCAGTAGAATCTTCTCGCCCAGAGGACGGTGGGGAAAGTTCCTGAAATAGGCGTCGAAATCCTGGGTCGCTTTGTGGAGAGCTAGAAAAGCCGAGGTCCCAAGCCGCCGCCTGGAAAGGGGACGGAGTTGGCCCCCATAATCCGCCTCCCAAGCCTCACCTCCGATTGATGCAGCCGCTCGCTTGATTCTCCAGTAACCTCGGTTGAGCAAGGGGAAGACGACGCGCTCATAACGCTGCAGGCCGGTCGGCAGGCACCCTGCAAAAAAGTGAATCCTGTCAAACAGACCGGGGAAGAGATCGAGGTAAAAACGAACCTGCAAAGCGTCCACCACCAAAGCGTCCCAGCTCCATTCCGGGTGCCGGGCCCTCAGCTTTTCGACCAGATGAAAAAACTGGGGCAGATGACAGCACTGGACCACCAGAAGCCTTTCCACCGCGTGCATTTGGACGGACCCCTTTTCCGCTGTCATTGGAATTGCATCCTTCCTGGCTCCGTTTGCGCCTCCTTCGCGAACAGGCCTTCATATAACCCGCAAAGCTGCTCTCCCAGCCGGCTCCATTTGTAGAGCTGGAGGGCGGTCTGGCGCCCTCTCCGGCCCAAACGGCGGCAGTAGTTCGGGTGTCGCAGCAGGGCCAGGGTCCAGAGTGCGAATTCTTCCGCTTCATCGGCGATCATGATGTTTTCGCCGTGCACCGCACGGATTCCCAGACAAGCCTGTGAGGTGGCGACCATCGCCTTACCCGCGGCCCACCCTTCCAGGATTTTGCCGCGGATTCCAACTCCGGTCCGGAGTGGCACGATCACGACCTGAGCCTTGTGATAGAAGTCGCGAATATCGGGCACGAATCCGGTAACCGTGATCTGGGGTTCTCGTTGCAAGCTCCGTATCACTGGCGGCGGTGAAGATCCAACGATGTAGAGGTGCGTTCGCGGTCTCCGGAGCAGAATCTCGGGCCAAATGGACTCGAGGAAGTAAAGCATCGCGTCCACATTGGGCTGGTGCCGAAACGCGCCCACATAGACCAGGGCATTCGGATCCGTGGGAACGCGGCTTTCCGGGGTGAAATACTCCGTATCCACGCCGGTGTTGACGACCACCATTTTGTCCGCATCGATGTAGCCTTTCAAGTAGTCGCGGTCCCGGTCGGTGACACAAATGACCCGATCCACCTTCCCACACAATTCCACCTCGCGGTAAAGAGTCTGGAGCGTGTTATAGAACTTTCTCACCTTCCTCAGCAGATGGGGCTCCACATGAAAGAGGCTGTAGTGAGCCGCGTAGTTGACTTCGATTTCGGTCACCAGCTTTGGGATAGCGGGAAACAGGTCGGCGTACTGCGCCATCTGAGTCCACTCGAAGTGGACCAGGTCGAAGTCCTCCTCCGCTACCACTTGCGAGAGTCTCTTTCGAAGCGCGGGGCTGTTGAATTCCTCAAATGGCTCGTAGGGGAAAGGAGAGACCGGATCGAAACGTCGTCGAAAGACGGTCTCGATTCGTCTGCAGTAGGGAAGGAGCTGTCTGACTTCGCGCCGTTCCTCGTCCGTCTCAACAAAGCTCACCAGAGTGACCTCGTGCCTGGCTGCCACCCGGCGAAGAAGCTGGAAGACCCGCCCGGCGCCGCCATGTCTGCCAAGATGAGGAAGGTAGGCGCTCACAATCAGAATCCGCAGCCGGCCCGGGGCAGCGGACGACTGCCCTCTCTGGGGGAAAAAATGGTTCAAATAGCTCACGGGATGGCGAACCCATTGCTCCAAAGTTCTGTCTGAAACGACTCTCGCCGGTTGGCGAAGCCGGGAAAGCAGGACTTGAGGCAGCTTCCTCCAGGAAGCCAGATAGGTTGCCGGGGAGAGGTGGCTGGTCAGGTGGAGAGGAAAGAGCAGGAAGTGGGGCAGAAGCGTTCGGAGCTGGAAATTCTTCCACAGGTACCAGAGCTTTCGTTGCTCCAGCATTCGATCCAGCTGGCCGGCGTCAAAACGCCTCTGGCTGCTGCTCCGGTGCCGGTGGAGTACGCGGCTGGAGGCAGACAATACGGTTTTCCAGCCGCGCCGCCAGGCCCGGTAGCTGAGGTCCGTGTCCTCCAGGTAGCAGGGAGAGAAGATGCTGGAAAAGCCTCCCAACTCCAGAAACCGCCGGCGGTGAAAGGCCGAAGCCCCTCCTCCCGCCCACAGCACCGGCAGGTATTCGCGACGAAGGTGGCACTCTCGCAGCGGCTGGTGGGAAAGATGGAGGTACCCTTTGCTCAAGTGGGCCTGAGTGTTTCCGGTTTCTTCCCGTCTCTTGTCCGGTGGGAAAAGGATTTGACTGGAGACGGCAAAAACCGAAGGGTCGGAAAAGCCTTCCAGCAGTGGCTCTAGAAAGTCCGGATCGACGACCATGTCGTTGTTCAACAACACTACAACGTCATGGGTCGCCGCCCGAACTCCTTCATTGTTGCCCGGGCCGAAGCCCCGGTTTTCGTTCAATTGGAGGACCCGAACACGGGGATGATTCTGTTCCACCCATGCGGCGCTGCCGTCCTGGCTGCCATTGTCGACGAGAATGACTTCGTGATCTCGGCCGGTCGCCTCGAGCGCTCTTTCCAGGGCCGGAAGACTCTCCCGGAGCAGGTGTCTGCCGTTCCAGTTCAACATCACAATCGAGCAGAGCCGGCAATTGAGAGGCTCATCCGATTCGTCGTCCGGCCTGGAAGAGAACTTCAGCCATAGAAGGCCCTCGCAGACCGAGAACAATGCCAGCAGAAGGAGCTGCAAAGGCAGGAACAGGATCCAGAGCACCAGCCGAAGAAGTATCAAAACCGCCTCACCACACTCAATTCCCCGTTCACTTTAGCGCAAACCCTCTACCTCGGAAACAGCCCTCTTCCGGTAGCCTCTTGTCAAGCCGGCGTTGAAACCGGGAATGGGTAAATCCATCTAAGAATCTGCCAGCAAGCTTTTGTCGCTATCCTGGCCCGATGGCGTTCCGGTGGAATGTCACCAACCTCGCCAACGTGTTCCTCCGGTCGCACGCCGCCAGAAGGAATCCGGGGCTGAAAATGGTCATGGCCGCCACTTGGAAACTCGGTTGTCGAAAGCCGGAAACCTCAAACGCTTTGAGATTTCTGAGGCTGAAGCGGTAGAATAGGGAATCGGCTGGCCTGGGTCAAGCGAGCCCTCGGAGCCTGAACCCGGTGCCCTCGGTGGTCGGTGTAAGGTAGAAAATGAATCCAAAAAAGAGTTTAACGCCGTTTGTCCTCCTTTTCGGTCTACTGGGTCTACCGGCGGCGCTGGCGACCTCGGTGCGGACCGTGAATATGGCGGACATGGTGAGGTATGCGGATCGAGTCTTCCGCGGACGCTGTCTATCGGTGACCCGCACCGATGCCGTGGCGGGCTTCGCCGCCCTCGAGTACACTTTTGAGATTGTCGAAGGGATCAAGGGGGTGCGCACGGGCGACACGATCGTTTTTCGTCAAGTCCAGTCCGGAAGGGGCACTTTGGGGGCCATTCCAGGAATCCCCCATTATCAGTCGGGTCAGGAAATCGTTCTTTTTCTTCATGCCGACAGCCGCATCGGGCTGACCAGTCCAGTGGGACTCTCTCAAGGAGTGTTCCGTCTGAGGCGGGGCGACAAAGGCGAGATCTCCGTCCTCAACGGGCTGGGAAATCGCAACCTCGGCCTTGCCCTGGCGAGCGCCACAGCCCGGGAAATGGGGCTGACCCGCCAGGAGGACGAGCGCCTTCACCAAGGAGGGCCGCTGCCGCTGACGACCCTCTTTTCGGCGGTCAGGAAAATCGATCGCTATCAGAGATCCAGAGCCAGGGTGTTGCGATGATCGGGTCTGGGGGACTCCAGTCATCGACCTCGATCGTCCGCTTGGGCCCGTTGCAAGTGGGCGACTCTTTTGGCCTGGCCTTGCCATCGTGAATGACTCCGATTTTCAAACACCTGGTTTCAGATCGAAGGAAGGGTGGGCGAGGATTTTCTCCAGGCCCCGGGTCGAGTGGCTGCAGGGCCGGGACTCGCCTCTGGCCGGCGGCCAGCCTCGGCGGGAGAAACCGGTGGCTGAGTCAGAGTTGATCCAGGCTAGACCAGTAGCGAGCCACTTCATACCGCCGAGTGTCCATGTCGGTCATGACTGGGTTGCCATTACCCCCTTTGTGTCGGCCCTCCGGGCCTGCCTCCGGGAGACAACCGGGCGGCCCGGCCCTGACGGACCGGGCTACTCGAATGTCGGCCCTCCGGGCCTTTGGCAAGGTCGGTTACGCGCGCGTCTTCAGGCGCCGAAGGTGCCGCTCATATTCAGCCCAGCGCAACGCGCTGG
>JBHHYX010000323.1:0-6414 GCA_046757765.1 Acidobacteriota bacterium
AATCGTTCGCGGCCAAATCTGGTGCAAATCTGAGCGCCAACTCTGCGAACCTATTATTGCGCAAACCCTAAGCGCGAAGAGCAGTTCTCCAGGATGGGGCTCCCTCGACAGGTCCCGGCGGGAGATGCCCTAGGCCTCCGCAACTGTCGGGAACTCGTGTCACCGGCTCTTTCATCCGCAAGAATGGCTCAACTCAGATCACACTTTCTCCAGCAGAAGCCCCGTTGCGGTCAGCCCCGGGCCGAAGCCCATGCTCAGAATCTTGGTGCCCGCGGAAATGGCGTCGTTTTCGACGATTCGCGCCCAGATGTGGGGAACGGTCGCCGAAGACATGTTTCCATTGTCGTAAAGCACCTGCCGGCTCAACTCGAGCTGCTCCGGTTCGAGTTCAAGGCGCCGGCGGATGACATCCAGGATCTTGGGACCACCGGGGTGCACTCCAAAAATGATGTCCTGTTTGTGAGTTTTGAAATCCAGACCCACCTGGGCGCACAAACTCTCGACAAAAGGTGACACGGCGTCCCGAATGTGCAAGGGGACATCCTTGGAAAGCGACATGTCAAATTGACAGGGGCCGGGGGTCCAAGTCATCTTCTGCGTGGAGCCGGGGATGATCTTGTCCTGGTAGGCCAAGATCTTGAGGCCACGCAACCCGCGCTTTCGCGCTTCCGGTTCGGTAAAGGCCGAGTAGCTGATGAATCCGTCGCCGAAGAGCGTCATATTGACCACGTTGCCCGGGGTCACGGCAGCCACATCAAAATGGATCGAGAGGGCCTCGGTGTGAAGGATGTCCACCTGCGATTTAGGCCTTGCCACTGAGACGTGTGACGCGGCCAAAAAACCGGCCACCATGCGCACGGCCGGAAAAGCGCCGTAACAGCCCATATGATAGCAATGAGTCACTACCGTATCGTGCCAGCCCAGTTTGGAAACCATTTTCTGCACCGGACTCGGAGACAAATAGCCGGCGCAGGTGACGTGGACGATGTCGTCGGGGGGCGACCCATTGGCATGAGCATAGCGGATCTGCAGGAATCGGGTCACCAGAGAGTCGTAAAAAGCCATGCGCTCGTTCAAGAGGGCGCCGCTGGGCTGTTCCTCAAGATTCTCGAACAGCTTGGGTGGCCGCTTGAGCGGGGCCCCGGGAGCCGGGACATCGGCGGGACTGCGAAGGAGACTGCACTGGCGTTGCCGGATGTCATGGCTGGAGACTCCGTATCTGTAGACGCGTCGCCTCACTTCGGCGTGGATCCGCTCGCTCTCTCCGTTCGAATGCACGCCCCGCTTGACACACTGGACGGCAGCCATCAGCGAGGCCATGTAGTCCAGTAATTGGTCCTGAGGCACCTGCGGGCACACGACAACGGGGCGAAAATCGGCGAGAACCAAGGGAAGACGGGTCTTATTTACCATTTCTCAACACCCCCTCCGGGGTTTTCTGGCGGCCCATCCTGGTGCCTGAGGGCGGGTTGACAAGAGCCTCTTCGGATCACTCAATTGGAGGCCGCTCCCATTGTCTGAACCTGGAACAGTTTGAACCGGGCGCACGTCTTGGCCGTCACTTCTTCGATGTCCGCCAGCTCTTCATCGCTGAAATGGGGCTGGTAGTAAGTGGGGAGTCTGAGCTTTGCCGCGAACTCGCGGCCCACCTCCGCAAAGGGCTCTCCATCAAGCTGGCAGTGGCTGAGGATGGCGTCGATCATTTCAGCGGATCTCTCGCAAAGCTCTTCATAAGGCACTATCAGGGTCGACCGGGCCAGATCGGTGTGGGTCTGAAGCTGCTCGAAAACCAGATCGTACATGGCCGACCAATGCATTGCCCAGGCGCGGGCTTTCCGACCGGCCGTGTAAGCCCGGCAGGTCTCTTCCACCCTGGGACCATCTCCCAGGTTCAGCCAGCACTTGCTTTCGCCGAAGTCGAAATGTCCGGTCATCCGAATCGTGCGCAGGATCCTTGAATCCTGCTCCGCAAGCTGACGGATCAAACGGTCTTGTTTCATCAGCGAAGAAATGTGATTGACCGGGTGGCGAATCATCAGCAGGAAGCGAGCATCAGGAAACAACCGGTGAAGATAGAGCAGGCGCGTGGTATCGTAATTGGCTTTGGTGAGATAGCGCTCCCTTGCCTTCAAGAGGAGCAGCTTCTTGAGATGATCGGTATAGTAGGCGTCAAACCTGGGGTCGGCATCCTCAGCCGTCAGCAGGCAGGACCGATCTGTTGAGTGCAGGTTGTTGAAGTAGCGGAGCCACAGTAGCTCTTCGACGCTCTCCGGACTGAAAGGCGTCACCTTGATCCGATCCTGGTGCAGCCTCTCTGTCGGCTTGTCACGGAGTGAGGCAAAGCGGGACGCCAGCTTGTTCCAAAAGTACGGAGTGTAGGGCTGCAGCATGTCCACGTAGGTGTGGCATGCCAGGCTGGGATGGCGGCTCAGCATCTCCAACATGATGGTGGTGCCGCAACGGGGAACCCCGCAGATGTAAATCGGCCGGTCGATCCGTATCGGGCGCGTGCGGCGACGCAGGAGCGCCGACTCCACCTGACCCAGGCCCTGCAACACCGGGCGGAATCGATGCACCAGCCTGAGAGCGTAGTACTGGGAGGAAGGAAGACGAAACTTTGATTTCTTCTGCTTTGCGGTTTCTGAACTCACCGATTCCAATACACGTTGCGCCGGGCCGTACTGGTGACGGCTTTCGGCGTTGACTCGTGCCTCTCTCTCTGAAGAAAATTACAGGGCGATCCGCCCCGGTGTTGGCCCGCAGTGGAAAGCCAGGCTAGACGCCCCGAGGACAACTATTCCTCCCACCCTGACTGACAAAGCCACTCGCCTCGAACAGCGCCAACCCATACTCTTATGTCAGCTTTGAAAGCTCAGTTCAGTCATTATACCATGCTGAGAAACCACTTTCACGCTGAAAATGAAAAAGGGGGTAATCACCAGAGTTGGGCGATTTACGCCCCTCACGGTTAGTGCGGGAGCGGCCCTTCCCGGCGGATCTTTCCGATCACCCGCTCCATCTGTTCTTCTTTTCGGCTCAATTCCTGGAAAAGGCGGAGTTGGGCCCGGCATCGATCCAGGTTCTGATGCTCCCGATGAATTCTGAAATAGGTATCGCCTCCCAGGTAATCAGTCAAGAAACGCATGGCAAGCTCGAGCGTGATCAACCTGCCCGAGAAAGCGAGACAGTCTTTCTCGTTCTCGTTGAGAAAATCCCCGGCGGCGCTCAGGTAGCCGCCGGCCAGGGCCTCGAAAATATCCATGCGAACCTCCACTTCCTCCAGGTTGAGGGCATCCTCCCGGGCGGGGCTGGTTGCCGTTCTTACCATGTCGCCAAAGTCATACACCGCCAACCCGGGCATCACGGTGTCCAAATCGATGACACAGATTCCTTCCGAGGTGGTCTCATCGATCAGCACATTGTTGACTTTGGTGTCGTTGTGAATGATTCGCTCGGGAAGCTGGCCTAGCTGCTGGAGTCGAACCAGGGGGCCCATCGTGCCCGCTTCCCTCTCGATCAAATCAATCTCCCGGCTGGCGCGGGTGGCCCGATTGCGAGCATCTCGTTCCACCGCCTTCCGGAAAGCCTCAAACCTCTTGGGGGTGTTGTGAAAGTCGGGAATGGTCTCCCCCAGCCTGGGGGGAGGAAGATCCACCAGCTGTTTCTGGAAAGAGCCGAAGGCCCGGGCCACCTGGAAAGCCTGCTGGCGAGAGCGGATCACATCGTGACTCCGAGCCCCCTCGATGAACCGGTAAGTGCGCCAGTAGTTGCCCGCATCGTCCCGGCACCAAGGCCGGCCCTGGCGACTCGGTACGATGCTCAAAACACGGCGCGCGTCTCCCTCCTTCTCCCCCCCAAGCTTGTGGCGGATATGCTCCGTCACCCGCAGCACGTTCTCCATCAGGCACTCTGGATCTCGGAAAACGTGCTGGTTGATTCTTTGATGGATGTAACGGACGCTCGAACCCCCTCTCCGGTAAGTCGCCGCAAAGGTGTCGTTGATGTGTCCGCTGCCATGGGGGACGGCGGCCAGAAATTCTCCTGAAATCTGAAAGTTCCGTCCAATCGACCGGAGATCGTAGCTGAGTCTAGCCATGGCAACATCTTGACTTCGGGTCTCCAAGCAGGGCCCGGATGAACCGGAGTACTGAGGGCCCGCAAGAATAACTCCACCTCTTGGCATCTCAGCTTCACACCAACTTCGGCCACTCCCCAATCGCGAAATCCTCAACTTAGGCCCGGGTACGCGGTTTCGCTCAATCGTTCGCGGCCAAATCTGGTGCAAATCTGAGCACCAACTCTGCGAAGCTAGTCTTGCGCAAACTCTAAGGTACGATTCCGAGGCTCTCAGTCGCAAGCCCTCCACACCAGTACTTTCGGCCATCCATTGAGGAGAAGCTGTCAGGAAATACGGTCGAAAGTCCAAGTCTCGACAAAAGGGGAGGGTCGACCGTATCCTTGAACGGAGTGGAGTGATTCCTGTGGATGAGCAACGCCAAGATACCCTGTGGGGCGCGAGGTGAAGAGAGAACGGGCGGAGCGAATGGGCAGCCCCGGCGGCGCGGACCCGATCGGCGCTCATCGCAATGAAGCGCGGCCCAATCGGCTTCACAAGAGGTCCTGGCCGGCCGGAGCGGTAGGCGGCCTCGGGATCAAAGCTGTTTCGTGAAAGGGAAAAAGGACATCTTTTCCGGGCACCAAAGGGTGAGGGAGTTCTCCGCCCGCCTTGCCGTCGGAGAGAATCCCGGCGATGAAGAAGTTGCCGAGGTGCTGGGCCAGGAGGTGGTCGTGCCCTTCAGATATGCGCAGGACTGTCTGAGGGGCCTGGTGCGTCGAACGACGGGAGAACCGGCCTTCTGCCACTCTGCCGACATCGCCCTGCGAGCCCTGGACCTGGGCTATCCGGATTCGACCTTGGTGGTGTGTCTTCTGCACGACACGGTAGAGGACAGAAGCAGCAGCCCCGCCGAATTGTCGCGTTGCCTGGCGGAAGTGGGCCGCAGGTTCGAAGCCCCAGCCCAGGACGTGCGCCTTTGCACCAATCGCTACAGTGTCCTTCTCCGCTCCCTGGGAAGGCGCGTTCCGCCCGATCTGCCTTTCCAGCAAAGCTCACTCGAACCCGTTCGCAAGGCCTTGCGGAAATTCGAGAAGGAGCTTCCCCATGACCTGTCTTGTGAGTTCGAACATGAATTCCGCCAGTTTCTGGATTACTTCCTGGATGAGGTGGACCTCAGCCGAGGCGCCCAGAAGGCGCGCATCGACAGCACGTACACGGTCCTCGCCGAACTTCGTCTCCAATCCTACAGGCTCTTTGTCGAAGAGATCGCGGATGACGCTCGAACCCGCAAAGCGCCGGCAGCCGGTACTTTTCACGAAAATCCCTTGGTGACCAAATCCCTGGACCTGGTCGACAACCTGCGCACATCCGAGGTCTCCAGCCTGGCTTCCCTGCAAAGAATCCTCTTCAAGTCGGAGACCCTGCTGGACGCTTCCTTCTACCTCCACGACTATGTCCGCCAGTCCAACAACACGCAGGCCACGTTCATTCTGCTCTACGACTACTTGAAACACCATCTGGTGGAACAACTCTGGGAACGAAAACGGGCGCTGGCCTCTTTGGCCGACACTCGCTTTGCTTACCTGGCCGATTTCCTAGTTCAGGAGATCTCCCGGCTGCAGCAAAAGTACAAAGTCGGCGAATTCCCCGTTACCGAGTTGGACAGGATACGAGACTCGATTCGGGAGCTCAACGAAAGTTGTGCCGACCCTCACGTCTAATCAAGGTCGTGGCAGTACTTGTGTCGCCTCGGGTGAGACCATCCGATAGCGAATGCCTCTCCAGGAGATCCTTCGGCGAAAGGCGGAAAGGAACAGGACCGACAGCGAAAGGAGGGAGGCCAGAGGTCCCCACAGCAGGTAAGCCATCCGATGCCTGCCGATCTGTTTGCCTTCTTCGGGGAACAGACTGGACACGGCTTTCAGCCGTAGCGCAGCCTTGACACACCCCAGCAGATAGGTCAGGGCCAGGAACGCCGACAACAGGAAGGCCAGCGGGGATACCACTCCCTGGGTGAAGGCGGCCAAGGCAAGCAAGGTGGAGCCTCCCCACAATGCGGCGAAATTCAGTCCCTGGCTGACCAGCGCCAAGCTCCAAAGTAGGGGATGATACACCCGCGTGATCGCCATCTGTCGGAAGCACCAGCTGAGAAGCTCTCCGAGGCGGCAATCCTCATGGGAAAAACTGAGCGCTCGCGGCTCAAAGCGAATGACGTACGAATGGTCGTGAATAGCCCGGCTGGCGGCGTAGTCATCGCTCAAGGCTCTGTTCCAATAAGCCCGGACGGCACATTGGCGGAAGACCTTTCGAGGGATCGCCATGGCACCCCCCCAGGCGAAGAGATTGTCGCTCCGGCT
>JBHHYX010000324.1:0-6401 GCA_046757765.1 Acidobacteriota bacterium
TGAGATATAATCACCCACGAATAGGAAATTCCTATCCTCCCATCCAGAGAGTGGCTCGACGACACCGTGTCTGCCCTTTCGAGCTGTCCCTCGAGTTAGCCCTCTGGTCGGATCTGGTCATTTGCGACTACAACCATGGCCTCGACCCTCGGTCCGGCCTGAAGAGACTCGGCGTCGAGGACAGGGGAGGCTGCACCTTCCTCGTCGATGAAGCCCACAACCTTGTGGACAGGTCTCGCCGGATGTTTTCGGCCCGGTTGCGAAAGCGTCGTTTCTTCAGTTTGCGGCGTGCCCTTGTCAGAGATAGGACGAGTCCTGCTGGTGACGGGAGCGAACTCCTGGCAAGGTCCGCCGGGAGAATCAACGACTGGCTCGCGAAGACTCGGCGCAGACTCGAACGAGGTGATCTCCCTGCGGCGGACCGCGAAGCGCCTCACGACCTCTATCCGCTTCTGAGAGAGTTTGCCGAAGAAGCCGAACGTCAACTGGCGCTAGCGGCTCGAATCGAGCCTCCAGGACCTGGAGGTTCCCTGCCCAACTTCAAGGAGCTGCTGGACCTTTACTTTGAGGTCGCCTGGTTCCTGAAAACGGCCGAGCAATACGACGAAAACTACGCGACTTGCCGGGAAACGAAGAACGGGAACTTCTCCTTGATGCTGTTCTGTCTCGATCCTGCCCCCCGGGTCGAGGAAGCCTTGACCAGGTGCCGCTCAGCCGTCTTCTTCTCCGCGACCCTTACCCCGATGCAGTACTTCGAGCGGGTGTTCGGGCTCACACAAACGGCCCAGAGATTGGTCCTGCCATCTCCCTTTCCTGCCGGCAATCACTGCCTGCTGATCTACGACGGGATCTCAACCCGCTACCGGGATCGAACCGATACTGCCTCGGCGGTGGCCCGCGCCTTGACCATCTTCGTCAGTGCACGACCTGGAAATTATCTGTTTTTCTTCCCCTCCTACCTTTACCTGGCCATGGTTCATCAGCATTTTTGCAGGCCGAGCCCGCCGGCTGAGATCATCATGCAGACGCCCGCCATGGCAGAGGAGGAACGAGAGGCCTTTCTGGAGAAGTTTTCGGAGCAGCAGAAGGGGACGTGCGTCGGTTTCTCCGTCATGGGCGGCGTCTTCGGCGAAGGCATCGACCTGGTCGGGGAACGGTTGACCGGGGCCGTCGTTGTCGGGGTCGGATTGCCGGGCATCTGCCCGGAGCGGGAGTTGATCGCGGACCATTTTCAGCAACAGGAGGGTAAAGGCTTCGACTACTCCTATCGCTATCCCGGCATCCAGCGAGTCCTGCAGGCGGCCGGCCGAGTAATCCGCTCCGAGAATGATCGAGGCGCCGTGCTGCTGATCGGCGATCGTTTTTCCCGTTTCAGCTATCGACGCCTGCTTCCGAGGGAATGGAACCCTGTCCGGGTGGGCAGCGAGCGGGCCGTGAGCATGGCGTTGGACCGATTCTGGGGGAGCACCGGATTTTGAACCGCAGCGGGACGCGGAGCAGCCTTGAAACCATGACAGGAGACGGTTGAGATGCAAGGTGTTTCGACTTCGCTGGCAGACTTGAATGTTCTGGTGCTGGATTGTCAGGCGACCGGCCCCAATCCGCTCAGAGATCACCTCTTGGAAATCGGGTGGGCCAGGATGTGCGCTCGCGACGCCCAGGAGGCCGTTCGATCGGCCCTCCAGTCATTCCTGCTGCGGCTGCCGGAACAGACTGTCATCCCGGGGCGAGTCAAGCGTATTACTGGAATCAGCTCGAGTGACCTGGGCGGGGCGTGCCGGCTGCGCTGTGTTTGGGAAAAGCTCGCCGAAGCGGCCTGCTCTGTGACGTGGGGGAGGCCCTGCCCAACGGTTATTCATTTCTCGCGCTTCGAGGAGCCCTTTTTGCGGCGTCTCTTTTGCCAGAACTCCAACTCCAGCGACAGCAGTTTCCCTTTTCGGATCATCTGCACCCACGAGATTGCAAAGCGACTTCTCCCTCACCTGCCGCGCCGGGGTCTGCGGGCCGTTGCAGGCTATTTCGGCTCCTCCGTTCCGGAATTGAGGCGTTCGTCCCATCACGTGGCTGCTACCGCAGCGGTCTGGCGATCGTTAGTCGAGCTACTGGAGTCAGAGCGCGGAATTCAGGACCTGGACGGTTTGTCGAATTGGCTAGCGGGCACCGAAGGAGCCTCCAGATGCGGCCGCGAATATCCCATGGCTTCCAGTCTGAGACTGGCTCTCCCGCACAAGCCGGGAATCTACCGGATGCTGCGCTCAAACGGCGATGTACTCTACGTCGGCAAGGCCGGCTCGCTCAAACGGCGGGTGAACAGTTACTTCCAGAAAAGCAGTCGTCACCCGGAGCGGACACTGGAGATGCTGACCCAGGCCAGGCGGCTGGATGTCACCGTGACCGGTTCGGCCCTGGAGGCGGCCCTGGTGGAGTCGGACGAGATCAAACGTCTGTCTCCCCCTTACAATGTCGCTCTCACGAAGAGAGGCCGCAAGCTCTCTTATTGCTCCAGGGATCTGCTGGACGTCACTGCGCAACCAGACGAGGCGCATCCGGTGGGACCGCTGCCTGCCCGTCGGGAACTGAAACTCCTTTCCCGCCTCGTCCAGATGCTGGACAAGCGACCTCGAGGGACGACCGCGTCCCTGCTGGTTGGAGACTTCCCGTCCTTTGAATCCCCTGCCGAAGAGATTCTTCAAGAGGGTTTGGCGACGTTTCGGGAAAGGCATGCCACCGTCCTCGGCCAACAGGCATCGCCGCGAGCTCTCCTCCGTCTGGGAGCCCTTTTGTGGCGTCAGCGCGCCTCGGCTGGCGAGGAGTCCAGTAGTGAGGATACCAGTCGTGAGGTGGGCTGGACGCCGGACCGCGTGGCCGACTGGGTGGAAAGCATTATCCTGTGCACCACGCACTGGATGCGGCGTGCCCGCTGGCTGTGCCTGCTCTCCGAGGCTTCAGTGGCCTGGGAGTTGCCCCATGCCGCGGAGTCGGTCAGAATCGTGGTGGTCCTTGAGTCGGGGGAGATCGTCACGCGGCGCAATACACCCCCGAAAACCGCTGTCCCCCGGCCCGCGGGGTACCTCAAGCCGACTCTCCTCAGACAGCGGAACTTTGATGTTTCCACCTACGATCGACTCACCGTGTTGACGACCGAACTGCGCCGGCTCATAGCGCAGGATCGACACGTCGAAATACACTTGAGCCCGGCGGCGCGACTCGATCGTCGCAAGTTGGCCGCTGTACTGGGATGGGTGTGATGAGGCTTCTTTTACTCTCGGACTCCCACCTGGGCTTCGATCTTCCTTTTCGGCCGCGGATCGAGCGCCGCCGGCGCGGGCCGGACTTCTTTGCTAATTTCGAGCGCGCCCTGGCGCCTGCCCGTCAAGGGCGTGTTGATGCCGTCCTTCACGGTGGCGACCTCCTCTACCGCAGCCGCGTCCCCGCGGACCTGGTCGCCATGGCCTTTGAGCCGCTCAAAGAAGTTGCTTCTCGAGGCACTCCCGTTTACCTGGTACCAGGCAATCACGAAAGATCGCGGATTCCTCGCGGACTGCTGGCACTGCACCCGCACATCTTCATTTTTGATCGTCCCAGGACCTACCTCCTTGAACGCGACGGATTCGTTCTGGCTTTGGCCGGCTTTCCCTCCGTACGCAACGGTGTCCGGGGCACGTTTCGATCCCTTGTCGAGGAGACAGGTTGGTGCCGGGCTGATTGTCAAGCGTCAGTGCTCTGCTTTCACCAGTTGGTCGAGGGCGCCACAGTGGGACCGTCCGGCTACACCTTTCGCACCGGTGACGACGTGATCCGGGCCTCGGACATCCCAGGGGGCTTGACGGCGGTTCTCAGTGGACACGTTCACCGGCATCAGGTGCTGACGCGCGACTTGGCTGGAAGACCTATTCCACCGGTTCTCTATCCGGGATCGACCGAAAGAACGTCGTTCGCCGAAAAGGACGAAAGCAAAGGTTTCTTAACGATGGGCTTTGCGGGCGATGCTGAAGACTCAGCCGCTCTGCATTGGCGGTTTCACCAGCTACCCGCGCGTCCCATGATCGAGTTGGAAGTGACGCCCAACGGTTTTACGGGCCCCCGACTGCGTGCGCATATCCAGCGTAGACTGGACGGGTTACCCCGGGGCAGCGTGGTGCGGTTGAGAATTCGAGGTCCGCTCCCCGCCGGTTGCAAAGAAGTCCTCGGCGCGGCAACTCTCCGATCGCTGGCGCCCTCATCCATGAACATTGCTTGTTCAAGCTATTGAGTTTTGACTTGTTTCGGGGCGGCTTTTCGCAACGGTTCACTCTAGTAGCGGTCACAGGCCGCCCGCAATCGGGTCGGGCTTTTTATGGTACCGTTTGCTCAATGAACTCCTTGCTCTCCGACCTTCACTACGCTCTGCGCGGTTTTTCCCGGCGGTCCGGGTTGACCGCCGTCGTGGTTGTCACGCTAGCGCTCGGGATCGGTAGCAACACCGCCATCTTCAGCGTGGCGAACTCAGTGCTGTTCCAATCCTTGCCCTATCGCGACCCGGAAAGCCTGGTCCTGGCGTGGACGCGTTCCGCCAGCGCCAGCCAGCACCGGAGCATGGTCTCCGGTCCCGACTTGCTGGACTACCAGAGCGAGACCACGATGTTCGAAGACTTCGCGGGTGCTGTGGCCATCAACGGCACGATCACCGGCGAAGGCAGGGCCGAGCAGCTGATGATGGGATGGTGCACCGAGAATCTCTTCCAGGTGCTGGGGGTGCGCCCGATTGTCGGCCGCGATTTTGAAAAGGAAGACCTGGTACCCATCGACCCCCAGGAGTTTCAAGACCCCAACGCCAAGATCCCGCCGGGAGTCCTGCTGCTGAGCCATGCCTTGTGGCGCGAGCGTTTCGGGGGGGATTCGGAAGTGATCGGCAGGGGTGTGGAACTGGATGGGCACCGGAATTTCGTGGTGGGCGTGCTGCCACCCGATTTCCGCATCTACCTGCCGGACGACGCGGGGATGCCCACTAACGTCGACGTCTGGCGGGTGCTCCCGGTCGAAATGGACAGCAGTCCCCGCAACGCTGCGTGGTTGACCGTGGTCGGCCGTCTCAAAGAGGGTGTCTCGCTCGAGCAGGCCCAGTCAGAGATGGACGCCCTGGCCGCGCGGCTGCGGGAACAACACCAGTTCCACGCCAACGCGGGGATGCAGATCGAGTTGAATTCAATGCACCAGGACGTCGTCCGGCACGTGCGTCCGGTCCTTTACGCGCTGCTGGCCGCGGGCGGTTTTGTCCTGCTGATCGCTTGCGCCAATGTAGCCAACCTGCTGCTCTCGAGGGCGGCCTCCCGGGAACGCGAAATCGCGGTCCGGGCCGCGCTGGGTGGGGGGCAAGGCCGGATCATCCGCCTGATGCTGGTCGAGAGCGGAGTGCTGTCACTCGCTGGCGGGTTGGCGGGTCTGGGTCTGGCCTGGGCCGGCATCCGCATGCTGCTGACCATCCGGCCAGAGCACCTGCCTCGACTGGAGCAGGTTGGCCTGGATGGCACAGTGCTTGTTTTCACTTTCGGACTCACGCTGCTGGCCGGAGTAGTCTCCGGACTGGCACCAGCGGTGAAGGCGTCCAAGCCCAATCTGTCTGACTCGCTCAAGGACCGGGGCAGTGGAACGGCCGGTATCAGGAGCAACAAGCTGCGCGCCTCTCTGGTCGTGCTGGAGGTCGCGCTTTCGATGGTCCTGTTGATCGGCGCGGGACTCCTGCTGCGCAGTTTCGTCGCGCTGCAACGAGTCGAACCGGGGTTCGAAACGGACAACGTGCTCACGTTTTCGCTACCCCTGCCCGCCTTCAAGTACCGCACGCCTCAACCTCGGATCGACTTCTATCTCGAGGTGCAGCGGCGTCTCGAGGCCTTGCCGGGCGTACGGGCGGCGGGAAGCGTGTCTCCTCTGCCGCTGGCAGGGGGCGATCAATACTACGTGTTCTCCTACGGACCTATCGGCGTCAGCGAGACCGAGTGGAGCGCCAACAAAGCCGATTACCGCTGGGTGGTTCCGGGGTATTTCGAGGCGATGGGCATCCGTCTGGTGGCGGGCCGCCTGCTGACCGAAGCCGACAACCGGGAAGGAGCGCGCCCCGTCGTGCTGATCGACGAGCCGCTCGCCCGCCGCACCTGGCCCGGCGGGGACCCCGTGGACCAGCAATTGCAGATCGAGCGGTTCAAAACCGAAGACTTCGCCCTGGAACGCGCCACGGTTCAGGTGGCGGGCGTCGTGGAGCACGTTCGGAGCGAGAGTCTGGCAGCAGAGGGCCGCGAGGCGATCTACTTCCCTCTCGGCTCCTTTCCCTACGTGCCGCAGAGTTACGCCGTGGCAGCGGCCGGCGCCGGAGACCTGGGCCGGGTCATCCGGAGCGAAGTCCAGAGCCTGGACCCGGATGTACC
>JBHHYX010000325.1:0-6389 GCA_046757765.1 Acidobacteriota bacterium
TTGGTGAGCCGCGAAGTGACCTCGGTCCTCGTGTCAAAGGTTTGTGCCAACAGGAGACCGTCACGGGAAAAGACGACCAAATCCGGCCCGGCCGGCACTGCCCCGGTCGAATTGCTGATAAGGAACTGTGCCTTTCTTGAGGAAAGGTCTGATGACCATATCGACGAGTTACCCTGGAAAAAAAGGAAGCGATTCCCGTCCGGAAAGAAGCGGGGTGTGGCCGGCGGAAACTGTCCTCCCGCTTCGCTTCCTTTACCAGTCAAACCCGTCTGATGCAGCTTCAGGATCTCTGGCTCACCGCCTGATGCAGGAACGACCCACAATCCGGGTTCCCGAGAGGTTACGACATGAGTCAGGATCTGTTCTGTGGCGCTCCAGGATGATCCCCGGGCAGGGTCGTCACTGTTTACCAGAGAGCCTCTCCAGAGGAAGACAGCCGTGAATCCCAGCACAACGACAGCCAGCGACACGAAAAGGGCTGTCATGGAGCGCGCCGCTGAAAGGTGTTGATGAATTGATGCCGGTTTTTTTTCCGGAAAGACACGGGGGCAATCAACCGATAACCTCGGGGGGGGATGGTTTGAATGAAGCGGGGGTTTCGGGCGTCGTCCGACAAAGCCTTTCGAAGCTCCGAAATCGCATAGGTGAGGGATTCGTCCCCCACGAATACATCCGCCCAGACTGCCCCGATGATGCGCTCCTTGGGAAGCACTTCGCCGGCGTTCTCAGCCAGATAAACCGGCAGGTTCATGACCTTCGGCTCAACCCTGACGGTAGACTCTCCCTGCTCCAGGAGATTCAATTCAGGCCGTACCAGCCAATCTCCGAGTCGGAATTCTGCAGGCATAAAGTTGAATCCTAATTGGAATTCTAACAAATCGGTCAGAACCCGTCCCCGCGATCGAGTGCGATCGGCCTCCATGCCGGACGACGATTCCTCGAACCCGCTCAATCGGCAGCACCGTTTTTCCTCCCAACAGAACTTCGGCTTCAGCCCATCTATCTAGTTGATTTCAGTAGACTTGGGCTCCCAATAACTTCCTGGACCTGAGCTAAGGAAACCCTTGCCTCCCGCTCAGGACTCCCTCAGGCCCGGTCCGTTCTTCTGCTTCCCACGCGAAGGAGAACGGATCATGACTTTCCGGCAAGTATGCTTACCCTGCGTCACCTTTCTACTACTGCAGCCGTCGGCTCACTCCTCTTCCACGAGTGAGATCCCGTTTCGTCTGTATCGAGGGCACTGGATCATGCTTGAAGCAACCCTTTTCGACCGCGACGACAAGCTGCGCATCGTGCTGGATACAGGAGCCCAGGCCAGTTTCATCAACCTGAGAACCGCCAGGAGACTCAAGCTGCCGCTGTTGAGCAAACGCTCAATAGTGGGCGCATTCGGTAAGAAGCGGCGTGTGAAACGGGCCGTGCTCCGGGGTCTTTCGTCTCGGTGGGCGGATGGCGACGATCGCCGCCTACGCTGTCCCCCTGCCGTGGAACGAGATGGATGTCAACCTCGGTATGGACCTGCTGCAACGGGAGAGCTTGACGATTGACTACGCAACCAGAACATTCGACTCGCCGTGGACACCGGAGTGGGGCAGACGATTCTTTTCCGCGACTCCGTAAAGGGCTGGATTCGGCACCTGAGGGGCGGCCCGAGGTTGGTGATGGTTCATGCCGCCGGAACTTCAGCAGGTACCGAAGTCCGGTTGCCAACGCTGCAGGTGGGTCCCGACCGCTGGAGGGATCTGCCAGTCCTGATTCTGGATGCTGGCAAGAACGGGCGGCCGGACGATGGGGTGTTGAGTCTCACGGGGATGGGCATTGAGCGCGTCCGGTTCGACTTCGACAATCAGCTGCTGAGCTGGGATTGTAGCAGCGCCAAATAGGCCACGACAGACGGACGCGAACTCAGGAAGGATCCTCGCGGTCAGACCCCGAATCTTTCCGTCTCTCTTGTAACCTATTGATAAGAAATCACTTGTGATCCCACCATAACGCCGTCAACCAAGCATCAACCAACCGCCATCTGACCGTCAATACTCCGTGATCCCAACCCGGCTATTCCTCCACTCGCAAACGCGAGCAAGGAGGGACAGCAATGAAGTTTGGGAAGACATGGCGGGTCTGCGGATTGACTTTCTGGATGGTCCTAATCCCTTTAACGGGTGCCAACGTCGAGGACCGGGAGATCCCCTTCCAGCTCAAGGAACATTACATCGTCGTCAAGGGCGCGTTGGGGGACCAACAAGATCTTAATCTCGTTATCGATACGGGAGCCACCTTCACCTACGTCAGCCCCGACATCGCCAGGAAGTTGCGACTGGAGAGCGACCGGGGTAGTTCGGTAGCCATGGGCCGAAAGGTCAAGATTCGCCGTGTAATCCTGGACCGAGTTCAGATCGGACCTCTGACATTTCGTTCGACCGAGGCGAGAGTTGCCAGGTTGCCGTTCGTTCGCAAGTTCCGAATCGATGGACTCATCGGCCTGAATCTCCTCCGACACCTCAATTTGATTATCGACTTTCAGAGCAAGAAACTGATTCTGAACCCTTCCGAGCCTCTTCTGAACTCTCAGGCGTTCAATGCGAATCTGCCTTTCATCCTGGCACGATTCAAAATCGGCGGCGTCCGGGCCAGTCTGCTCCTGGATACGGGAGCCGAGGATTTCATGATCTTCAATACCGAGGAACTGCAGTGGCAACGCACCGGGGGAACCAAGTACCTGAACCACGTTGGAGGGCGAGCCAGACTACGCGCGATCATGCTCTCAGACGTGGCCCTGGCCGGAACCTCATGGGAGAAACTGAGCGCCTACGTAGCAGATGTCTCGCCAAAAGCTTACGGCGGCCTCGATGGCATCGTCGGTCTGACATCGTTGGGGGTCAAACGGTTCCAGCTCGATTTCCCCAACGCTAGATTTGGCTGGGAGAGGTAGGCCCGGGAACCATCCGGACGTTGTGTCTTCCGTGAGTCTTGTCATCTATCCAGCGAGAATCTCCTATAATTGCCTCCAATGAGGGGTGACTTTCGCCTGGGACAGTGGTTGGTGCAGCCGCAGCTGAACCGCGTTTCTTCGTCGAAACAGAGCACCGCTCTGGAACCGAAGATGATGGAGCTTCTCGTATACCTGGCGCACCGTCATCCGGAGGTGGTTTCCAAGGATCGGCTGATTCATGCAGCCTGGCCGGACTCGCACGTGGGCGATGAGGCGCTCACCAGCTCGATTTACAAGCTTCGCCAGGCCCTCGATGACGATCCCAAGGATCCTCAGTTCATTCAGACCGTTCACCGGCGCGGTTACCGTTTGATCGCTGAAGTCTTTCCGGTTGAATCGGAATCGCGCTACCACCTGCTGGAGAGTCTGGGCCGAGGAGCGATGGGCGAAGTTCGTCTGGCCGAAGACCGGCTCCTGAAGCGAAAGGTCGCGCTCAAGTTCGTGTTGGAGGACAAAGAGGAGGAGCCGAAATGGGTTGCACGGCTGGAACGTGAAGCACTGGCTGCAGCGGCTCTGGATCATCCTTTTATCTGCAAGGTTTACGAAACTGGCGAGCTGGAGGGCCGCACTTTTCTTGCGATGGAGTACGTCGAGGGCCAAACCCTCACCGATCGGCTCTCCGGGGGTCCGCTGCCCATCTTGGAAGCTCTCAAGATAGTGATTGAGATCGCCGAGGCGTTGGAGGTTGCCCACGACAGGGGTATCGTCCATCGCGACCTCAAACCGTCCAACATCATTCTCACCGCACAAGGTCACGTGAAGATCACCGACTTCGGTGTGGCCAAGTGGCTTCCTGCTGCCGGTCAGGAGCCGTCGGAGCAGATCGCGACTCTTACGCTTTCAATGTCTACGAGCGGAACAGTGCCCTACATGTCGCCCGAGCAGGTGACGGGCCGTCCGGTTGATCCTCGCAGCGACATCTTTGCCCTGGGTGTGCTGCTCTACGAGATGCTGAGTGGTGTGAATCCCTTTCAAAAGCAGCTGCCGATGGAGACCGCGGCGGCGATTCAGCATGAGACCCCAGCTCCCCTTGCGGAATACCGTTCAGACGCATCGGAGCTCTTGGAGTATGCCGTCCGGAAGATACTGGCTAAGGATCCAGCCAAGCGCTACCAGTCCGCCCACGAACTTCGCACCGACTTGGAGGCGATTCCACCTCGGCCGGGGCCGCCGCGGCCCATTAGCCGGAGTCCTAAACGCAGGGCGCTGTTACAGGTGCTGCCCTGGGTTCTTGCTCCCCTGGTCGGGTTGCTGGTCTGGTTCTGGAGACCGCCGATGGATCGGGCCGTGTTGCGTGCCGAACTGACGATGCCCGAAGGCGAGCGCTTTCAATCGAACTACAGGCAGGGCATTGCGCTCTCTCCGGATGGAAGTTACTTGGCGTTCACGGCCGGAACCAGAGAATCGATGCTAGGCGTTGAGCCCAATCGACTGTATCTCCGTCGTCTGGATCAACGCTCCTCCTTGCTTGTACCCGATTCGGATCTTGCTCTGAATCCCGTTTTCTCTCCCGACTCCCAGTGGCTTGTTTTCGGCACCCGTCGCGCCACCAGAGAGGACGGTGTTGAGGATCCGCCGCGCCTGAGGAAGATACCTGTCACGGGAGGAGACGCCCAGACGCTGTGCGAATGTTCGGTCGATTTCGGATTGAGCTGGGGACCGGCGGGGATCGTCTTTTCACCAGGTCAGCTTGGACCGCTGGAGATGATCCAGGACAACGGGAGCGACCGACGGACGATCACGGAACTCGATGCAGCCGACTTCGAGACCAGCCACCGCTTGCCCGCCTTTCTGCCTGACGGCCGTCTCATCTTCACCGCCTTTCGGACCACATCACCGCGAACGCGAATTTACGTCTATTCCCTGGAGACGGAAGAGAAAATACCTCTCCTGGACCTGGACGATGCCTGGCAAGCGCGGTACGTCCCCACGGGACACCTCGTGTTCGCAAGGCACGGAGACCTGCTGGCGGCTCCGTTCGACCTCGACAGCTCAACGATTACAGGGCCTGAAGTCCTCTTGATAGAAGGGGTCTATCACAGCATTGTACCTAACACCCCCCCGGTTTCGACCGGAGCGAGCCAGTACAGCTTCAGCAGCACCGGGTTGCTGGCGTACGTCCCAGGGGGAGTGTTACCTGAAGAAAAAGACCACATCGTGTCGGTAACGCGCCAGGGGGAAGTCCAGGTGGTGCCGGTCGAGCCCAGGCAGTATATCTCTGTCCGCGTCTCCCCGGACAGCAGGTCGCTTCTCCTCACGACCAACTATCCTCCGGCGAAGGTCTGGCTCTACAACCTCAGGACTGGGAAGTCCCTGCCTCAGACTTTCGAGTCCATTGAATCGAAAGCCATTTTTGGCCCCGGCAAAGAGCACTTCACTTTCGTTACTCGAGCTGGCGGACCGATAGAATATCGGAAAAGAAAACTAGGCAGCGGCGCCGATGTCCGGGCCCAAAGCTTAGGCCTGACTTCGAACGCCGAGCGCGAAGTCCTCGGGATGGAATGGTCACCCGATGGGCAGACAGCAGCAGTCGTTGTCAGGACACCCGCTTCGACGGCGAAGGACATTTGGATCTGGGACGTCGAGAAGGGACTGCGTCCCTGGCACACGCCCACGCCCGGTGTTTCCGAGCAAGGGCCGACCTTCTCTCCCAATGGAGAATGGCTGGCCTATTATTCCAACCGATTTGAACGCGACCAAATCTACATTCGATCGATATCCGGGGGCGACACACCGATTCTTGTTTCACCTGATGGCGGTATCAGCCCGGTTTGGTCGCGAGACGGAACTGAGCTGTACTACCGGAATTCCCCCGGCTTTTACGGCGTCTCGATTGCCGAGGGCGTCGACGGCCTGCAGGTCGGGGAGCCGGTTAAACTCTTCGAGGGGCGCTACTGGAGTTCCGACGTGGCTAGATACTACGATGTCGATCGCGACGGCCGCTTCTATCTCGTAAAGGTGCAGGAGAATGAGCAACGACAGGAGATCTTCGACAGAATCTCCCCCCGCAAGGTGCACCTGGTTTATAACTGGTTCGAAGAACTCAAGCGGCTCGCACCTTCTGATCACTAAGGGTCGGCGCGGAAGTAAGTTTACGGAATTCGCGCCCAGATTGGGCTCAGATGACCCCAGGATGGGATGCGAAAATGGAAAGTTATTTCTGCGTCGACCCTAAGTACTCCAGTCCGTCAATACGGCGATGTATGGGGATTGGAATACACTCGATTCCCGCAACGCCAGATGTGGCTGGGAGAAGTAGGGGTAGGACCGGCTTGCACTTCGTGTCCTCCGTTAGTCTTGTCATCTATCCAGCGAGAATCTCCTATAATTGCCTCCGATGAAGGGTGACTTTCGCCTGGGACAGTGGTTGGTGCAGCCGCAGCTGAACCGCGTTTCT
>JBHHYX010000326.1:0-6382 GCA_046757765.1 Acidobacteriota bacterium
CGGCAACTCTTGTGATATCATCAACAAGCATCACACTATGCTCCATACCACTCCTGCGGAGTTTCTTGTTTTCTATTGCCCGTGATAGCTATAAACATATCACTCCTAACGGAGTTGAGCTGCCGGGTTGCTTGCTATGCACTCCCACCGGCTGATCACTCCTTTAACGACACCCTCTCACGTTCGTGGTTCAGTGTCATACCTGAGTTGAGCCAGTCACCGGAACCTGATTGCAAACCCGGGCTGAAGCGGCGACAATCGTCTCTGATTCCGAAGAACGCACTCAGCCAGTTGTTCGAACCTTGATTGAGAAGGCGAGGCGAACGGGTGGCTCGCTTCTCTTCCCATTGGCGGGAAAAGAATGCCCCATGATTAAAACGCCTCCCCGAACCATTCGCGGCATCCTCGGGCGATTGGGCCCGGGGCTGATCATCGCCGGCTCCATCGTCGGTTCGGGAGAATTGATCGGGACCACCAAGACGGGCGCCCAGGCGGGCTTCTGGCTGCTCTGGCTGGTTCTCATCGGGTGTGTGATCAAGGTCTTTACCCAGGTCGAGCTGGGACGCTACACGCTCACCACCGGCAAAACCACAATGGAGGGGCTCAATGAAATCCCGGGCCCGCGCTGGCGTGTCAACTGGCTGCTCTGGTACTGGCTGATCATGTTCCTCGTCAGCCTGGCCCAGTTGGGCGGAATTGCAGGAGGAGTGGGACAGGCCCTTGCGATCACCCATCCCCTCACGGAAACCGGGCGGAGATTCAATCACTACCAGGACACGAGAACCCGTTACCAGGTCGAGGCGGCCGTGTTGCGGCTGGAGACCACACGCCGGCAAGGGCACAGCGCGGCAACTCTCCGCCAGCGAAGGGTGGTGGACGCTTTGGAAGCGGAGTTGAAGGGTTTAGACTCCCCCCCTCAGTCCCGCGACGACCTGATTTGGGCCGGCCTGATCACGGTCGTGACAGCTCTTCTTCTCTCGGTGGGAAGGTATGGTCTGATTCAGACCGTCTCCACCTTCCTGGTAGCCACGTTCACCTTCATCACGATCGGCAGTCTGGTTCACCTCCAGACACTCGACCAATGGAGAGTCACGGGTGCCGACTTCCTGAACGGCCTCTCTTTTCGCCTGCCCCCTGCGGCTGAGAATCTGGGGGCATCCCCTCTGGCCACGGCTCTGGCCACCTTCGGGATCATCGGCGTCGGGGCCACGGAACTCATTCAGTACCCTTACTGGTGCCTCGAGAAGGGGTATGCTCGCTGGACGGGGGGATGGCATCCGTCCCCGGCGTGGGCTCGGCGAGCGCGGGGCTGGATGCGTGTGCTGCGGTGGGACGCCTGGTGCTCGGCCCTGGTCTATACCTTCGCGACGCTGGCCTTTTACCTGCTCGGCGCCGCCGTGCTGGGGCGCACGGGCCTGGATCCGGAAGGCGCCCAGATGATCAGGACGCTGGCGGAAATGTACGTTCCCGTTTTCGGCTCCTGGGCGCCCCTGGTCTTCCTTTTCGGAGCGATCGCGGTGCTCTACTCGACCTTTTTTGTGGCCAACGCTGGACATGCCCGCGTCTGTGCCGACGCCCTCCGAGTCTTCGGCTTGTCCGGGGGTGGCACAGCCGCGATGAGGTTGTGGACGAGGATTTTCAGCGGACTGTTTCCTCTCCTCTGTTTTCTGTTTTACGTCTGGGTGCGCTCCCCGGTGAGAATGGTGCTGGCCAGCGGCGTCATGCAGGCCGTCATGCTCCCCATGTTGGGGGCTTCCGGGCTTTACTTTCGCTACCGCCGGAGCGACGATCGACTTCAGCCGGGCCGGCTTTGGGATCTTCTGCTCTGGCTTTCGGCACTGGGCTTGCTGATCGCCGGTGGCTGGCTGGCACTGACCAAGATTGTTCCCCAACTGGAACTCTAGCCGGATTTCTCACAGGCTTTCGGCATGAGTGCTCCCATCCTTAGCCGAGTTCCCATCCGGGCGTCTCAAGGACAACAAGCGCATCGCCCTTTCAAAACCCCCGTCCTCTTTGAAGTGGGCCCGGACCTCCGCCCAGACCACATCGCAAACGATCAGCGCTCCCCGCCTGAGAGCCAGGCGCAGCGCTTCTTGCGAGCGACCCACGTGTTCTCCCTCTGTAAAGACGTCCAGCAGAACCGATGAATCAATCGCCGTTTTCATCCAGTTCCTTCCGCCAGGCCGGGCCCCGGAGCTCCTCCAGCGCGGAGTCCACGTCGATTTTCGGCACAATCCCGGCGACTGCCGATACCGGATCCATGCCCCGTACTCTCTTGCGACAGATGATGACGGAATCTTTGATCTCAAAGTCCAGTTCGTGGCCCGGCTCCAGTCCCAGGTCGTCCCGAATCTTCTTGGGTATGGTGACCTGGCCACGCTCGGAAATAACAGATTTCATATTTTTAGAATACGAATTCATGGCGCAAAAATCAAATATCCTCCGTTTAGCGTAGGCAAAAGCTCCGCTCGTGGGGGAGTATCGTCAAAATTCCAATTCCCGGAAACCGGACGGGGATTTCCGGCGGCCCCATTTCCCTTGACAGGTTCCTCTCCAGGGGCTATTGATAGGCCTTGGGTTAGGAGGTCTGGATCACACAACCCTATAGCGATTCTTCAATGAGGGCGGGTCGGGGTCGGTGGTTGGACTTCTCCTCTTCGCCCGGACACGCGGGTTGCCGTGCCACAGCCCCGCCGAATCGACTGGGCGACCTCGGTTGAAAGTCTCGATTCACCATGCAAAACATCTGAGAAGGGGGCAGTCTTGAAAAGAGCAACACGTCTGGGTCGAATCCTTTTTTTGATTTTTGCCGCCTTCGTCGTCACGGCGACGGGGGTCACGGGGGCAAAAATCGACACCAAGAAGCTGGAGGCGCTCAAGCCGCGCAGCATCGGGCCGGCCGCCATGAGCGGCCGAGTGACGGCCATCACCGCCGATCTGGGTAATACCAACATCATCTACGCGGGAACCGCCTCGGGAGGCCTCTGGAAGTCGACTAACGGCGGCACCAGTTGGAAGCCGATTTTTGAGCATGAGGGCTCGGCTTCGATCGGGTCCGTTGCCCTCGATCCCCTCAACTCCGATGTCATCTGGGTCGGGACGGGCGAGGGGAACCCGCGCAACAGCCAAAATGTGGGCGACGGCATCTATAAGAGTTTCGACGGCGGCGCCAGCTGGACGCATCTGGGCCTGGAGAAGACCGAACACATTCACCGCATCCTCATTGACCCTCACCATACCGACACGGTTTATGCGGCGGCATTGGGCGCCACCTGGGGGGAGAACGAGGAGCGAGGTGTCTTCAAGACCGACGATGGCGGGAAGTCCTGGAAGAAAGTGCTCTATGTTGACGAGAAGACCGGCGCGGCGGACCTGGTCATGGATCCAACCCACACGGAAAAACTGATTGCGGCCATGTGGCAACACCGCCGCTGGCCCTGGTCTTTCAAGTCGGGAGGACCCGGCTCGGGGCTTTACGTCACTCACGACGGGGGAGAGAACTGGGAGAAGAGGACCCACGAAGACGGTCTCCCCGAAGGCGAATTGGGCCGTATCGGACTGGCCATCGCTCCCAGTCGGCCCAATATCGTGTACGCCCTGATCGAGTCCAAGAAGAATGCCCTCTACCGCTCCCGGGACGGGGGACGAAAGTGGCAGAAGATCAACGACAAACGGGAGATCGGCAATCGACCCTTCTACTATTTCGACCTGCGGGCGGACCCTCAGAATGAAAACCGGATCTACAGTCTGCACTCTTCCGTCAGCTACAGCGAGGACGGCGGCAAGAGCTTCAAGACCCTGACCACCTTCGCCCAGGCCCACTCCGACCACCACGCCATGTGGATCGACCCGTCCAACCCCGACTACATCATCGAGGGCAACGACGGCGGAATGTCCATCTCCCGTGACCGGGGCAAGACCTGGCGGTTCGTCGAGAATCTGCCGGTGGGCCAGTTTTATCACGTTGCCGTTGATATGGAGACGCCCTACAACATTTACGGTGGACTGCAGGACAACGGCTCCTTCATGGGTCCCAGCCAGGTCTGGGAAGGTGGTTTTCGGGGTGGCGGCATCCGAAATTCGCACTGGCGGATGGTCAGTTTCGGCGATGGTTTCGACACCCAGCCCGAGCCCGGAAACACTCGATATGGGTATTCGATGTCGCAGGGCGGCAGCCTCTATCGCTTCGACAAGTTGACCGGCGTCACCAAGTCCATTCGGCCACCCGCTCCGGAGGGCGTTGAGCTGCGCTTCAACTGGAATGCCGGTCTGGCTGTCGACCCCTTCGATTCCAAGACCGTCTACTACGGCAGCCAATTCCTGCACCGGAGCCGGGACCGCGGCGACAGCTGGGAAATCATCAGCCCCGACCTGACCACCAACGATCCCGAAAAGCAGAAACAGCTGGAGAGTGGCGGGCTGACCTACGACGTCACCAACGCCGAAAACAACACCACCATCGTCGCCGTCTCTCCCAGTAGCGTGAAGAAGGGGGTGATCTGGGTGGGGACGGACGATGGAAATGTCCAGGTCACCCGCAACGGCGGAAAGAACTGGACCAACGTCGTCGAACACATCCCGGGAGTGCCCGGCCATACCTGGGTGCCCCACCTCAGAGCCTCCAGGTACCACGGCTCCGGGGCTTTTGTCGTCTTCGACAATCACCGCCGCAGCGACTGGACGCCCTATGTCTATCAGACTACCGACTACGGAAAAACCTGGACCAGCCTGGTCACCGACACGATTCGGGGTTTCGTCTACGTCATCGAGCAGGATCCGGTGGAGGAAAACCTCCTCTTTCTGGGCACGGAGTTTCATCTCTACTTCAGTATTGACGGGGGAAAGTCGTGGACCCAGTGGGATCAGGGTTACCCCACTGTGCCTACCCGTGACCTGGTGGTTCACCCCCGGGACCCCGACCTGATCATCGGGACGTTTGGCCGGGCCATCTGGGTAATGGATGACATCGAAGTGCTGCGGGCCATGGCCCGGGAAGGCGCTGAGGTCTTGGATGCGCCGCTCAGGCTATTCAAGATGCCTCCGGCCATACGGGCCAGTTACCGGGCGCCGGCCGGCGAGTTGGTCCCCGGTGACGGCACTTTTCAAGGCCAGAACCGGCCCCGTGGTGCTCTTCTCACCTATGTTGTCAATCCGCCGGAAGAGGCGGATCCGGAGGAGACCGAGGCTGCGGACTCAGACCAGCCTGGCCCTGAAGCGAAGGGCGGGAAGAAAAGGAAGGAGAAGGTCAAGGTTGAGATTCTGGACAGTCAGGGCAAAGTCATCCGAACCCTCAAAGGCGAGGCCAAGGCGGGCGTGAACCGTGCGACCTGGGGGCTGGATCGCAAAGGCGTCCGCTTTCCGTCCCGTGAGGAGCCGAAAAAGGATGCTCCGGAGCCGGGCGGAATACCCGTTCTGCCCGGTTCCTACACCGTTCGAGTCAGTTATGGAGATCAGCAGGACAGTCAACCCCTGAAGGTGCTTGGCGACCCCCGGCTGCCCATTTTGGAAGCCGACCGGGAGTCCAAAAGCAAGCTCGTCGACGATTTTCTGGCTCAGGTCCAGACGGTGACTCAAGCCACCAATCGGTTGCGCAAGGCCAAGAAATCGATGGATCGCATCGATCAGCTGCTGGGAGATCGAAAGGATGAAAAGGCCGAGTCGCTCCGCCGCCAGTCCAAGACCACTCGAAAAGCCTGGAAGGCTCTGGACGAGAGGTTCTTCGGGAAGCAGGTCCAGGGAATCCGCCGCGATCCCGCCGTCATCACCTCGCGCCTGTTTCGGGTTTCCTCTTATCTGCGGTCCTCGCAGGAAGCCCCCGATGATACGGAGAAGACGGTCATGCGGCAATTGAAAGACTATCTGAAGCCTGCCTTGAAAGAAGTGGACGAGTTTTTCAAGAAGCAGTGGAAAGATTATCAGAAGGCGGTCAAGAAGGCCGAGATCTCGCTCCTGGACTGAGGTCCGGCAGGGGAGCCTAACCCGGATTTTTCACACCCGGTCGTAGCGAAGAGCCGGAAGCGCCACGCTGACAAGGCGTTACGACCGAGGCCCCCCGGAGACGTAGTCGTGCATCACGTCGAGGAGGCCGAGGGCGGGCAACGCAGTCAGCGCGGATGATTCCGCCTGTAGCAGTAAACTAGTAGGTGTGAGAAATGTGGGCTAGACCAGTAGCGAGCAACCTCATACCGCCGAGAGCCCATTGAGGTTGCCATTAGCGCATTTGTGTCGGTCCGCCGGGCCTGTTGGGGGGAGACATCCGGCCACCCGGCCCTGACGGACCAGGCTACTCGAATGTCGGCCCTCCGGGCCTTTGGCAGGGTCGATCAGGCTCACGTCTTCAGGCGCCGAAGGCGCCACTCATATTCAGCCCAGCGCAACGCGC
>JBHHYX010000327.1:0-6344 GCA_046757765.1 Acidobacteriota bacterium
CCCCCCGCCGGGGGGGGGGCCCCCCCCGGGGGGGGGGGGGGGGGGGGGGCCCCAGGCGGGTTGCGGGTGTGGTTGAAAAAGCGACTGCCTTTGAGGTAGAAAAAGCAGTATCGTATTGGTTAATTTTGTCTTCAGCGAGTCCAGGCCAATGTATAGAAGAATCACCCTCTCCAGCTTGACACTACTCCTGGTTGCAAGTTCGCTTTGCGCGCAGCAGCCCCTTGATGTCTTTGCGGGAAACCGGATTTTTTCGGACAAGCGGCTTCTCGGCTATTTGACCGACAACTTGTCGGGGGTCGACTTGTTTTCACTCTACAAGCCGGAAAACGCCGAGAGGGCGGCCCAGGGTTTGCGCAAGTTTTACCAGGACAAAGGATTCCCGCTGGTCAAAGTCGACGTCTATCGGGAAAGAAAGAAGGTCGGTTTCCATATCCTGGAAGGGCCCAAGGCGTCGGTGGGCTCAGTCCAGTTCAGGGGCAACCATCTTTTCCCGGACGAAAAACTGCACCAGCTCGCAAGCCTGAAGGGACATCTGAACTCCGGGCGGGTGGAGAAGGCGCTGGCTACGATCAGCCAGGCCTACCGTGACGAAGGATACGTGCGCGTCGAGGTGGGGCCGGTGTCCAAGGAGGTGGTTGAAATTGAACACTCCGATCACTTTCCCGTCCCTTTCCGTCGCACCTCCAGCAATCGGGTCGATCTGGTCATTCCCGTCAAGGAAGGGGCTCACTTCTCGTACGGCACAGTGGATTTGCCGCCGGAGCTGTCAGTGCTGGGGCTTTCTCCTCCTGTTAAGGGTGAGCCCTACAGGGAGAGAGACCTGCTGGAGTTCCGCCGCAGGATTCAGAATCACTTCATCCACTCCGGGAAGTTGATCAAGAAGCTCGGTCTTTACCAGAACATCCGTGACGACTCCCACCAGGTGGACGTGCGGGTTCGCTACGAGCTTCTGCCCGAACTGGTGGTCGGAAAGATTGAGTTCCGTGGCAACAACCGGTATCCCGACTTCTTCTACCGGCGCGAGATGCGAATTCAGGAACAGCACCTGCTGGTGGCCCAAGACCTCCAGGAAAGCCTGAACAACCTCAAAGAGACCGGCGTCCTGACCTCCTACGAAGTCGAGTTCGATCTGAGAGAAGCGGAAGGGGAAGTCGATGTCATCATTGATCTGGAGGAAAAAAAGCGGCAGAAGGTCTTTTACTCCTTCGGCTCGGATGGCACGGGAGGAACCGCAAGCTCGGTGATTTATTCTGTTTTCAACCTGCTGGGCCTGGGCGAGCAATTGGGCCTCGATGTGAGTCTGGGCTCCCAGAGCACCACCTTGGCCACCAGCTTTCTCACCCGCTATCTCCCGGGCGGCACCCTTCCGATGTCCCTGGCCTTGCGCTTCTTCCGGCGCCACACGAGTTTCAAGATCCCTGACGCCGACGAATCCATACGCGACCTGCTGCGGGTGAACCGGATCGGTCTCTCAGCCGGCACCAGTTACCGCATTCGCCCCCACCAGGAGGCGGGGATCACGGTAAGCGGCGAAAGGGTGAGCAGTGCGGTCGACAGTACCAGTTTCAGCCTGCGGCCGTTTTGGGTGAAGTCCAAGTTCAAAGATGGAATACCGACGGAGAGCCTTCGCGTTTCGGACCGTTTCTCCTTTTTCAGCGGGCCGCTGGATTCGTGGAACCTTCGACCTTCCGTGGACTACCGGCGCTACTTCCCCGGCGCCAGGCCTGAATCCCCGACTCTGGCTTTTCGGGTCAATGGCTCCTATGCTCGTTTCTTCGGCCGAACAGCACCGGTAACGGAACGTCTTTTTACCGACCCCTACGGTGTTCGCGGTTTCCATGGCGTCCCATCGGGTCCCTGGGGTCGGTTCGGGGACCGAGTCTCACCGGTGGGCGGTGACACTCTTCTGACCTTCAACACGGAATACCGGGTGCCACTGAACGACACCTTTAGCGTGGCTCCCTTTTTCGACACCGGATTCAACATGGCTCTGACCCGACCCGAAGGGTACGACCTGGTGAGTGAGACTCGGAGAATCTGGAGAGCCTCGCTGGGAGGGGAATTGAAAATGGGGCTGCCCAAAGGCATGCCGCCGGTACGCCTGATCTTCGCCTGGAATCCGCTCAGAATGGACCGACTGCTGGCAACGCCCAAGGGATGGGCGCGCCTTCGCGACCCAGCCAAAGCCATCCGCTTCTCCCTCGGCCCCTCCTTCTGATCTGGACTCGCTGGACTACTCAACGGTGGAGGCGGGTTTGACGACTCCATGAAGTGTTTGGTCACCTTTCGATGGCAGTCGAGACGGCCCGCTCGGGACCGACCGAAGTTGTCAAACCCGGAAACCAACGGCATAGGGACGGTGGCGTTGGGATTCACCCCCACTGCACCGCTCGGTCTGAGGCGTGAGCCTCGTTAGCTGCTTGCCGCCGAATTCTGAAAATTTGCACTCCGATGCGTTGCAGAGACCAGGTGAGCACCGTTGCCCTTGCCCTGTAAACTGAACCGAAGCGTCAGCGCCCGGCCAATCCGGAGGGCCACTCACTCACGTTCGTGGTTCAGTGACGGCAGAATCGCTCAACCGATGGAATACCTGGACTACGAACCAGGCTACTCGAATGTCGACCCTCCGGGTCTTGGGCAAGTTCCGCTGCGCTCCCGTCCCAGGCGCCGAACGTGCCACTCACATTCACCCCAGCGAGACACCTTGACAGGCCGTCTGGTCTATAATGTGCCATCCAATGCAAGAGATGACGCTGGAAGAACAGGTTGCCTATCTGAAAAAGGGAACGGCGGAAGTGATTCGGGAAGATGAACTCCTCCGGAAACTGGAGAGATCCCATTCCAGCGGAAGACCTCTCACGGTCAAGGTGGGCTTTGATCCCACCGCCCCGGATCTTCATCTCGGTCACACCGTCCTGATCCGTAAGATGAAGCATTTTCAGGACTTGGGGCACAGGGTGGTTTTTCTAATCGGCGACTTCACCGGTATGATCGGGGACCCGACGGGGCGCAGCAAGACGCGCCCGGCCTTGAGCCGCGACGAAATCCTGCTCAACGCTGAGACCTACAAGAAACAGGTATTCAAAATCCTGGACCGGGAAAAGACCGTGGTCGACTTCAACAGCCGCTGGCTGGGCTCGTTGACTTCCGAGAAGTGGATCAAGCTGTGCGCAAAATATACGGTTGCGAGGATGCTGGAGCGCGACGACTTCAGCAAACGGATGGCCCAGCAGCAACCGGTTTCCATCCATGAGCTCCTCTATCCTCTGGCCCAAGCCTACGACAGTGTGGTTCTGGAGGCTGATTTCGAATTGGGGGGAGTCGATCAGCGCTTCAACCTCCTCGTGGGCCGAGATATTCAACGTGAGTTCGGCCAGGAGCCCCAGGTGCTTCTCATGACCCCCATCCTGGAAGGATTGGACGGAATCGAGAAGATGAGCAAGTCATTGGGCAACTACGTCGGGATAGACGAACCCCCCGAGGAGATCTTCGGCAAGCTGATGTCCATCAGTGACGACTTGATGTGGCGCTACTACGAACTCTTGACCGATTGGACGACCACCCAGATCGAAGGACTGAAAGGACGCGTTCAGAGAGGCCTCCTGCATCCAATGGAAGCGAAACGGAAGCTGGCTGGCCGGATTGTAGCCGACTTTCATTCCGAAGCGGCCGCCAAGCGGGCTCTGGAAGGATTTCGGCGCGTGTTCCAGGAGCGGAAAAGGCCACGGGAGATGCCTGAGTTCCGGTTTCCGGCAAGCTCCGAGACCATCCAGGTGGTAGAAGTCATTGTCCGCACTGCATTTGCCTCCTCCAAGTCGGAAGCACGAAGACTGATCCGCCAGGGAGGTGTGTCGATCGACGGCAAGAAGGTGACGGACCCCTCTGCTGTGGTCGCCTCGAGTTCGCCCCAATTCGTCCTTCGCGTCGGCAAGCGCAAGTTCGGGAGGGTCAGTCTGCTGCCGTAACAGCCCGGATTTCTCACGCCTGGTCGTAGCCAAGCAGTAGACCGGGTGTGAGAAATGCGGGATAGGGCCGCCCGAACCGGCTTGCGCCGGCTCCGGGGGTTCCGTCCCAAGCCATTGCACCTGAACACCGGAGATGAGAATGAAGCACTTTGCACTTGTCGTCGTCCTGCTGGTCTCCTTCCACCCCGCCGCAGCTGCGGCCAAGCACTCTTGGAAGGTAGGTATTCTGGTCTACAACGGGGTCTACAACACGGAATTCATCGCTCCTCTGGATGTTTTCGATCATGTCAACGCCAAAGGTGGACCCGTGGTCGACGTTCTCCTTGTGGCCCCCGAATCCAAACAGATCGTTTCGGCCGAGAAGCTCCGTTTCAGTGCCGATTTCACTTTCAACGACCACCCCCCTCTCGACATCCTGATCATCCCCAGCTTCGAAAACTACCAGTCCGACATAGGGCAAAGAAAAGAAATCATTGGCTGGATTCGGAAAACCTCCGAAAGCGCAACATTTGTGCTTTCCAACTGTTGGGGGGCGTTTTTTCTTGCCCAGGCGGGTCTGCTGGACGGCCGCCACGCCATGACCTATCCGCCCGACATCGACCGGCTGTCGCAACAGTTTCCAAAGATCGAGGCCGTCAAGGGGAAGCGTTTTGTCCGCGATGGGAAGTTCGTCACCGGCGGCGGCGGAGTGGCCAGCTACGACAATGCTCTTTACGTCGTTCAGGAGTTGTGGGGAGAAAGGACGGCAAAAAGTATCGCTTCCGGTCTTGTCAGAGAGTGGGATCTGTCCGCCACGCCCCATCTGATTGCCGCCAGGTAAGGGCACCAGGCTTCGCCGGGAAGACCCCGGCGCGTTGCCCCGGGACGTGTCTCGCCACTTGCCGCCGAATTCTGAAACTTTTGCTCTCAGATGCGTTGCATTGACGGCGTGCGCGCCGTTGCACTTGCCCCTGCGTTTGCCCGTTATCAAAGCCTGGCAACTGGCAGGAGCCGAAGGACAAAGTTTCATGCAGCACGGTAAACTGAACCGAAGTCTCAGCGCCCGGCCCAATCCGGATGGCCACTCACTGACGTTCGTGGTTCAGTGACTTGGCGGCAGAATGCTCAGCTTGAGATGACCTCCACCGCCTGAAGGCGGGTACGTGTTTAGCGGAGGGCAAAGGAATCCCACGGGGCCTGGTGGCTTCAATCCCGAAGGGATTGTGTCTTCCAGCCCAGGGTTTCCGAACCCTGGGTAAAGGAGACGGCCCCCAGATCCCAACCCTGAAACGGTTGTGTCCAGTTCACCGATCCAGGCATCCTCTCAACGCTGCGGAGCGATTCCTCCATTTCGCACCGCCACAATCTCGGCCATGATGGCCAGCGCGATCTCTTCCGGACTGCGGGCCCCAATATCGAGTCCGATTGGAGTGCGAATCCGCTCCAGCAGGTGGGGCTCCAGGCCCTGCGACGTGAGTCGCGCCAGCCGCTTCTGATGCGTCTTTCGGCTGCTTAACACCCCTACATAGGGCGCCGCGCTGGGAAGGGCCAGGCAGAGGGCGGGATCGTCAATTTTCGGATCGTGGGTCAGAACGGTGATGTAGGTCTCCGAATCCACGCCCAGCTCGCGTAAGGCCTCGTCGGGGTAGGAGTGGAGGATTTCGACGTCGGGAAAACGCTGACGACTGGCAAAAGCCTGGCGCGGGTCCACCAGAATCACCCTGAAGCCCATTTCCCGGGCCAGGCGCTGCAGGGTCACGGCCACGTGCGCTCCTCCCACCATGATGAGCCGAGGCCGAGGCAGATGGAGATCAATCATCACCTCCAAACCGGCCACCTTGGCTCGCCCCGGCACCCGTTTTCCGAGCGACTCCTCAGCCGCCTCTTGCAGGAGTTGTTTTTCCCGAGAATCAAAAGCACCGGCCACATATGCGATCTCCTGGCCGGAACTCAGCACCATTTTCTCTCCCACCCGTCCCTCTTCCAGCAGCGTCACGGTAGCTGCCGGACGGTTCTCTTGAAGTCTCCCCGCAACCGTGTTCCACCAGCTCTGATCCAGTGGCTCCAGATAGACCCAGAGCTGGCCTCCACAGGAGAGGCCGACCTCCCAGGCCTGGTCATCGCTGACTCCGAAATAGAGAAGACGAGGAGTCTTCTCGACCAGCACCCTCGAGGCCTCCCTGACCACGGCTGACTCGACACACCCGCCGCTGACCGAGCCGACCATTTCCAGCCGGTCGGTGATGCCCATCTTGGAGCCCGCCTGGCGCGGGGACGATCCCCAAGTTGCGGCCACCGTCGCCAGCGCGATTTTCCTCTTCTGCCTCAGCCATTCGTTGATCGTCTCGATGATGTCGAACATAAGCTATAGACTATAATTAGCGAGGCTCCGCCTCAGAC
>JBHHYX010000328.1:0-6333 GCA_046757765.1 Acidobacteriota bacterium
GGGGTGGAATGTTTGTAGCCAAAACGCCAAAACCGGATTCGAACTCCGTAGGAGTCACATTTGGCCTGGCCTGCAATAGACGTTAACTCCCGTGATATCATCAACAATCATCACACTGTGCTCCATACCACTCCTACGGAGTTTCTTGTTTTCTATTGCCCGTGATAGCTATAAACATATCACTCCTAACGGAGTTGAGCTGCCCGGGTTTGCTTGCTATGCACTCCCACCGGCTGATCACTCCTTTAACGACACCCTCGTAAGTGAGTGGCCATCCGGATTGGGCCGGGCGCTGACGCTTCGGTTCAGTTTGCAGTGTTGCCTGAATTTTTGTCTCTCGGTTGCTCTGCTGCCCGTTGCCAGTCCTCTGACAACGGGGCAAGGCAAGGGGGCATGCCTCGTCGATTCAATGCATCTGAGGGTAAAGCTCTAACAATTCAGCGGCAAGCAGCTAAATGATCAATCGCACGCCGCCCAGTTCGGCCAGTCCGTACAGGAGGTGGCCTTCGGGCGACCCGATGAACATGAAGTTGGTCGGGATGCTCCACTTGCCGGAGAGATCCCGGATCAGCTTGGGTCCGAAGACCCCCTTCAGAACGACAAACTCGATGTCGATTTCAGGGTAGGTTCGGTCGAGGAAGGCGAGGTCGTCGTGGATCTGTTTCGGGACGTCGCTCTCGTCCTTGACTACGGTAACGATCTTGATGCGGTTGGTGTGCTCGTTCCTCTTGACGTAGAGAACGGCTCGATTCAAATTCGCGATATTGTCGCCCCTGGTGAAAAAGACGATCTGTTGTGAGTTGATTTCGACGATCTTTTTCCGGATCGCCACCGAAACCCGCGCCGTCACCTTCCCCAGGCCCTCGCTGATCGCCCTGACCAGGAAAAGACAGGCCTTGAGGATCCCGATCCGCCCCAGCATGATCACCACAACGAGGCCGGTCGGAATGAAGTATTCCAGGAAGACAAAGAGGTAGCGGGGGTTGATCACCGCGTTTCCCACCAGTCCGGCAAGCGTAGCCGGAATGGCAAGCACCAAAGCCGGCCAGGAGGCTCGTTCGGGACGGGGAAGGCGAGCCCTGTTGACTTTCAGGAGAATGTTTCCAATCCCGAAAAGGATCATGACCGACAGGAAGGAAATCGTGTACACTCCGGCCAGCGCGTGGAGTGCCCCGCCGGTGATGAAAAGAATCGAAACCCCGAGCAGGAAAAAGCCGATGATAATGCGGTGGGGAGTGTTGCGCCGGTTGGTCTGGAGGAAGAACTGAGGGAGGCACCGGTCCAGAGCCATCCGTTTTACCAGACCGGTGACGCCCACGAATGAAGTCAACACGGCGCCGCTGAGAACCAAAGTGGCATCAATTGAAATCAGCGAGGAAAGCCACTCGCCGCCGGCCAGTTTTCCCATGTGGGCCAGGAGCGCTTCTTTGTAACCGTCGACCTGGTGGATGGGGACCAGTGCCAGGCCCAGAAAGGCCATGGCGGGATTGAAGAAGCTGACGGTGATCCACATGTTGCGCAACGTCTTCGGGAAAACCCCTTCGGCCTGCTCCTCCACGAAGTTGGCTGAGCTCTCAAAGCCTGAGATCCCGAGCATGGCAGCCGCAAACCCAAAGAAAAGCGCTCGAGCCGGTCCCCCCGGGGTGGGCGTTTCAAGGTTATGGTAAAGCGTCCCCAGGCCGTTTGTCGCCAGGAACAGGATTCCCACCAGCAGCAGGAGTGTGAGGCTGGTCAAGTGAATGACAAAAATCACTACGGCCACCTTGGAGGACTCCCCGATGCCAATGATCGTGAGACACATGAAGATTCCCAGAAGCACGACGGTGGCCGCAATGACAGGCAGTCCGTGCCACAGATTACGGGCATAGTGTGTGGCTTCGCTGGCCGAAATCACGGCCGTGGCCATGTAGGAGAGCAGGGTCAGACAGGCGGCCATGGAAGCGAGGAACTTGTTGGTCGTATTCAATAAGGCGTTGTAGGCTCCTCCGTTGAGAGGCAACGCGCCCACCACTTCCGCGTAGATCTTCCTGTAGAGAAAAAGGACCGCCGCGACGATCAGCAGCGCCAGCCACGCCCACCTCCCGGCCTCGATGATGGCGAGGGCGGAGACATACAAGCAGGACGAGGTGATGTCGTTGCCACAGATGGCCGTGGCGGGCAGTTCACTCAGACCCCCTTTCTTGTGCTCGGTCACGTGCGGCCTCATTGCGGCCTATCTTCGCAAAAGCTGAAGACCTTGTCGATGTCGCGAGTGACCCCGGAGGACCTTCACGTTTTGATCCCAACCCCCCTTGTTGGGTTGCTTGTGGGTATGTTTGCGTGGGCACCGGCTAAACACATACGGTCTCTTGGACACTCCTGATCTTCCCTCTCACAAGAAGGAGCATGAGGAGATTGAGCCGGCGCCGAATACCAGATCGATGTCGGACGGACAGCTCCGGCCGCTACGGCCATCCGTATCCGAGCGAGACACGGTTGTTCCAGATCGCGCTCCGTTCGGCGCCCCAATTCAGGACGCTCTGGCGCCGCTGGCGACCGCTGTGTAAAGTACTCAGGGAACCGGGGGCTGGGTGTTGGAAGTGGGCGATCGTGGCCCGGCTCCGAAAGGGCCCTCCGGCCGGCACAGCAGATGAGTCGCAGAATCGTTCTTTCTTCAGGCACTGAAAGGCAGCTTCAGGCGGCCCGCGCCTGGATCAGGAAGATCGACGTTTGCTCGGAACTGGTGGTGGTGGCGCCGACTTGGGGAGCGGCCGACGATTTTGTTCGCCGTTGCTCCCAAAAGCCGGGGGGGCTTCTCGGTTTTCACCGCATGACGCTCCTTCAGCTGGCTTCCGACATCGCCATACCGGCTCTGGCCTCCAGGAGTCTTGCCCCCATTACCGCTTTGGGAGCCGAAGCCTTGTCCGCCCGAACGATTTATGCCTGTCAAGGAGATCTGGGCTACTTCGTACCGGTTGCTGACACTCCGGGTTTCGCCAAGGCTCTGGTCACTACGCTGAAAGAGCTGCGGATGGAAGGCCTGATGCCGTCCGGGCTGAGGGAAGGAGGTCCTCCCGGTTGCGACCTGGCTCGACTCCTGGAGCGTTACCAGCGTGAGCTCGAGAGCGGCGGTCTGGCCGATCCGGCTATGGTTTTCCGGCTGGCTCGGGAAAGGGTCCGGCAGGGAGAGTATCGTTTCGACGGACTGCCCTTGCTTTTCCTCTCAGTGACTGCCGCCACGGATCTGGAGCGCCGGTTCGTCTCGGCCCTTGCGGATCGAGCTCCGACTGTTCTGGCGACGGTGCTGGCTGGCGATCAATCAGGAACTGAGGCGCTGGAGGCCGCGTTAGCGACCCGGGCCGAGAACCTGGATGTTGCGGCCCCGTCAGCTTCATCGGGTGGGCGGGCACCCGAGCCACCGGCCCCTGATGGGATTTCAAGGCTGCAACGGTTGCGCCACTACCTGTTCGAGGAGAAAACGGCGGCCGGCCCGCCTGGGAGCGAGGGCTCGGAAACGGATTTGAGCTTGGAGTTTTTCTCTGAACCGGGGGAAGGTCGCGAGTGTGTCGAGATGGCCCGCAGAATCCGCTTTGCGGCCGATGAAGGGATTCGCTTCGACCAGACTGCTATTCTGCTGCGCAGCCCTAAGACCTACCTTCCGCTGGTCGAAGAGGCGCTGCGGCGGGCGGGTATTCCAGCATACTTTACGCGAGGGACGATCCGGCCGCACCCTGCCGGGCGAGCCTTCCTGGCGCTGTTGGAGTGCGCTTGCGAAGGGCTGTCGGCCTCCAGATTTGCCGAGTATCTGTCGCTGGGTCAGGTCCCCCTTCCCGACGCGGCCGGAGCTCCCCTGAGGAAGGGGATTCCCTGGGTGGAGCCCCTGGGTGAGCAGCTCTGTTTCAAGACACTCGGACCGCAACCGTCCCTTTCTTCGGAGGGAGAGGAGAGCCCCCGGGAAAGCCAGAATGCGGCTCTTGTAGCGGGAACGCTGCGCACACCTTTTCAGTGGGAAAAACTGCTTGTCGACGCTGCCGTGATCGGTGGGCGGGATCGATGGCTGAGACGTCTGAAAGGACTTGAGTCTGAGTTTCGGGTTCGCCTCAAGACCCTGACCGACGGTGAGGACGCCGAGCAGATGCATCTTCGGAGAGAGTTGGAAAGGCTGGCTCATCTGCAAAGCTTCGCTCTGCCTCTCATTGAAAAGCTGGACGACTTGCCGGCAGAGGCCAGATGGGGAGAGTGGCTGACGGCTCTGGAGGAATTGGCGTCGATCTCGTTGAAGAATCCGCAATCGGTCCTTTCGGTTCTGGCGGAGTTGAGGCCAATGGCTGAAGTGGGCCCCACAGGCCTGGATGAAGTGAAGCGGGTGCTGAGCGAGAGGTTGGTCTTCCTGCCCACCGACCCTCCCACTCACCGCCATGGACGGGTACTTGTGGCGACGATTGCGGAAGCGGCCGGAAGGTCGTTTGAACTGGTCCTGCTGCCGGGCCTGGCAGAAGGAATCTTCCCCCGCAAGGGGAAGGAGGATCCGCTCCTGCTCGACAGCTACCGGGAAAAACTGGGAGTGGGCGGCTTCCTGGAAAAACAGAGGCGAGACGAACGTCTGCTTCTGCGCTCGGCGGTGGCGGCTGCCCGCACTCGGTTGCTGATCTCTTACCCGCGCATGGATATGACACGGGGGCGCTCCCGGGTGCCCTCCTTTTATGCTTTGGATGTTCTTCGGGCGGCCGAGGGCCGCCTCCCCGACGTCCCCAAGCTGGAGAAACGGGCTTCAGAGTCTTCCCAATCCCGTTTGGGCTGGCCGGCGCCAAGGGACTGTCTGCGGGCCGTCGACGACGCCGAATACGACCTGGCTCTGCTCGGCCCTTTTCTTGACCGACCGGCGGTCGGGAGGCGGGGCCGGGCTCGTTTCCTGCTGGAAGTCAACGCTCATCTGGCGCGCTCTCTTCGGGCGCGCTGGTGGCGTTGGTCCTCCCGCTTCTCAGTGGCCGATGGGATCGTCGACGCGGACCCGAGGACGCAGCACATTCTCGATGGCCAGCGGCTGAGAGCGCGAAGCTATTCGCCCACCGCCCTCCAACACTTTGCGGCCTGTCCCTACAGGTTTCTCCTTTATGCGATTCACAACCTGCGCCCCCGGGAGGACGCAGCGGCAGTCGAGCAAATGGATCCGCTGACTCGGGGCGGCCTCTTTCACGAGGTGCAGTTCGAGTTGCTCAAACAACTGAGAGAGGCGGGTCTGCTTCCCATGACGACCCGCAATCAGGCCTCGGTCATGAGTGCCGCTGAAGACGTCTTCGACCGAGTAGTGACTCGCTACGAAGAAGAACTTTCTCCGGCCATTCCCCGCGTGTGGCGGAGCGAAATCGAGGCGCTTCGATCAGATTTGATCGGCTGGATCCTGCAGACCACCCAATCAGAGGAGGATTGGGAGCCCTACCGTTTTGAATTTGCATTTGGACTTCGGGCCGGGCCGGAACGGGATCCCACCAGCACTGCCGACGAGGCTGTGGTTGGGAATGGAGTGCGCCTGCGCGGGTCCATTGACCTGGTTGAACGGAATCCGAAGAGCGGCACCCTGCGCGTCACCGACCACAAGACGGGAAAGGCAAGGCAGGACAAATCGCTGGCGGTCAAAGGGGGAGAAGTGCTGCAGCCGTTGCTTTACGGCTTGGCGGCGGAAAAGTTGTTGCGTCAGCCGGTCGAGTCCGGCCAGCTCTTCTTTTGTACCCAGAAAGGGGGTTATCAGCGACTGGACGTTCCCCTCAATGCCGTCAACCGAGGCAGGATCGACACCGTCCTGCAAACCATCGACCGCGCGCTGGAAACCGGTTTTCTGCCGGCGGCTCCAAGGCCGGGGGCCTGTGACTTCTGTGACTACAGGATTGTTTGCGGTCCCTACGAAGAGCTGAGGCTGGCAAGAAAAAAAACCGAACGGCTGGCTGACCTGGAAGAATTGCGGAAACTGCCTTAGCCCTGACATGTGTTCTATTTTTTTGACATCAAAAGATTTAACGTCTATTCGGGGCCGGCTATATGTCACTCCTACGGAGTTCCAAGCCAGTTTTGGCCTTTTGGCTACAAACATTTCACCCCTAGCGGGGTTGTGGAGGGTGGCCTACTGAACGGACTCAGGAGATTTTGTCACCCAACCACCGAACCACGAACGTGAGTGAGTGGCCATCCGGATTGGCCGGGTGCTGACGCTTCGGTTCAGTTTACAGGCGCCGGCGCGCCCGCCGCCATGCAACGCATCTGAGAGCAGGATTCTCAGAATTAGGCGCTAAGGGCTCGCGCAAGAATAACTTCACATTTTGGCATCTCATCTTCACGCCATCTTCGGCCGCTCCTCAA
>JBHHYX010000329.1:0-6327 GCA_046757765.1 Acidobacteriota bacterium
CTACGGAGTTCGAATCCGGTTTTGGCGTTTTGGCTACAAACATTCCACCCCTAGCCCGGATTTCTCACATTTGAATCGTAGCGAGGCGGTAGAGATGCGGGTGGATACAAGGCGTCGCGATCGAGGAAATGGAGGGCCTCGGAAGAGAAGTGTCCCTTTCCGGTTCTGCTTCCGGTTCGGGCGCCGGCGCTCGGAAACGGTTGCCTTTCTTGCCCGGCGCCCGCGAGTGTCTCACTCCCATTGCCGCTGCTGAAGCCGCCGCCAGGCCTGGGAGACTGCGTCAAATCAGGAGATTCAACATTTCATCCAGAAGAAGATCCGCGGTCTCCAGCCACGGTTTTTGTTGGTTGAGCCGGACCAGATCAATCGACCTTGCAGATGAAAGGATGGTCCAGTGCTGCGGCGGATTTCGCCTCTCGGGCCAGGCGCCGGCAGGCCTGGTCGTCTCCTCTTTTGTCACTGGTGAGGAACTTGAGGGCAACGCGGCGCCCCAGCTGGATGTCTTGAGCCAGATACACTTCCCCCATGCCGCCTCGCCCGAGCTTTTCGGTAATCCTGTAATGGGCAAGGGTCCGGCCGATCATTTCCCTGGGCTTCTCGAGTGCCGTGAAGTCCGCCGGCGTGCCTCTGAATCTGAGGACTCACGGAGAATCTTAGAGCAGGCCCAGAGCAAAGGCAATGCAGCATCGGCAAGTGGCAGGTCGAACCTCGGGCCACGTTCTTCGCAGAATCGATCGACTTGCGTGATAATGCAGCCGTAGCAAATTGAGTGTGAAAAAGAGAAATCCGGGCTAGGGGACCTGGTCGACTCAGAGGAGGCTCTTGAGATGAGGATTCGAATTCTGGCTGTGGGGGGCACGTTCGACAAGGAATATGATGAGTTGACGGGGCAACTCTATTTCAAAGACACCCACCTGCCGGAGATGCTGAAGCTGGGACGCTGTCGCCTGCCTGTCGAGATCCAGACCGTAAAACTGATCGATAGTCTGGAGATGAAGGATGAAGACCGCCAGCTCATCCTGCGCCGCTGTAGAGAAGCTTTGGAGCAGAGGATCGTCATCACTCACGGCACCGACACGCTGGTCGAGACCGCCCGGGTGCTGGGTCAAGCGATCCGCGACAAGACCATTGTGCTGACCGGGGCCATGATCCCTTACGCCTTTGGCAGTTCCGACGGATTGTTCAATCTGGGAAGCGCTCTCTCTTTTGTCCAGAGTCTTGCGCCAGGGGTCTACGTCGCCATGAATGGACGGTGCTTCGAATGGAGAAACGTACGCAAGAATCAGCGGCTCGGAGTCTTTGAAAAGGCGTGCTCCCCGGGCGGTGAAGTCTGACGCGGGGCCTCGCCAGTGCCTATCCGACACCTCTTAAATGGTTGTGAAATTGTAGCTTACATTCCAAGTCCCAAATGCAAGAGCTGTTTGAGGTTTGGAGTTTGGGCCCTTGGGATTTATTTGAGATTTGGCCCCTTGGTCCTTGGGACTTCTGGTTCGCATCCCAAAAGCTAAGCTATTATGTGACAACTATTCAAGAGCTTTGGGATGGGAACCAGCTACTACTGATCCGGGGGCTTGTCACGCTTGAGCGTGGGCCTGTCCTTCTTCAGAGTCGGCTTCTCCTTTTCGCTCCGATCCGTGTTGGTCTTGCGCTTGAGAGTGGGTCGTTTGGGCGCGGACTTGCCGCCCAGGCCGGGCGTCACCAGCTTGTTGTCGATCGCCACCAGGCGGGCCTTGACCCGGTCGAACTCCGAGGTGTCGACGACATATTCTTCTTTTGGAGGTAGGTAGGAGATTTCCTCCTGAACTTTGGCAATGCGGGAGTCCACACTCGGGTGGGTTCGAAAGAAGCCCGCAAATTTCCCCGGCTTATGCTTCTCCTTGGCCTTCAGCTTCTCGAAGAAGGTGATGAAACCGTTGGGATCATATCCCGTGTTCCACACATACTGGGTTCCGAGTTGGTCGGCCTCGGCTTCGGATTTGCGCGTGATCCCGAGAACCGAGAGAGACATACCCATCCCCAATCCCTGCCGAATCCCGACCTGCGTCCAGTAGCCGCCGACGAACAGAGCCGGTATGGCGGCGAAGGAAAGCAATTGACTCTTGGTCATCCGTTCAGTGGCGTGGCGAGCCGCCACGTGAGCGATTTCATGGGCCATCACCCCCGCCAGTTCCGATTCGTTCTCGGCTTCCAGAAGCAGGCCCTTGTTTACGTAGAAATAGCCGCCCGGGAGGGCGAAGGCGTTGACCTCATCCGTATCCACGACTTTAATCACAAAAGGAACCTTGGCGTCGGAATGCTTTACGAGATTCTGACCGACCTTGTCCACGAATTCCGTGACGACGGGATCTTCGACCAGACGCGCCGACTGCTCAAAAAACTGGGAATACTGAGCCCCCACCTGAATCTCTTTTTCCAAAGAAACAAAGTTGGGGAAGATCAAGGCAATCCGACCATTGATATTGCGGTTGCCAATATCTTCGACATCGCTGTGTTTACGGCCTGCCCATGCCAGAGGCGTGGACACGACGAGCAAGGTCAGAAAAAAAGCGGTTGGTCTTCCCTTTGCAATTCTCATCATGACTGTCTCCCCACACCTATTATAACCTCTCTGGCATTTTTCTCCATTCGAAACTTCCACTCACGCTCCAATAGTTCTGATGGAAAGCGTTTTCGGAAGTTTCAATTCCTCCCGATTTCAGCTCACAGTTGCTGCCGTAAAGAACCGCTCAATTCAGGTACAATCAATCCGAAATGAAAATCCTCAACGTCAGGCAGATGGTCGAAGTGGATCGGCTCACCAGCGAGAAGTACGGAATGCCCGGCCTGTTGCTGATGGAGAATGCCGGGATTCAGCTCTATCTGGCTCTGAAACAGCATTTCGAGGACGCTCTTGAGGGTAAGAGAACTGCGGTGATTTGCGGCAAAGGAAACAACGGCGGCGACGGGATTGTGCTGGCGCGCCAACTGGCTCAACGAGGTCTCCATCCGGACCTCTACCTCCTCAGCCGCGTGGCTGACGTCTCGGGTGACGCCGCTATCAACCTGCGGATTTTCGTAGCCTCGGGCTGGCGAGTCGAGGAGGTGACTTCCATCCAACGATGGGAAGAAATCAAACCGCGGCTCCGCCTCTACGACATCCTCGTCGACGCTCTGCTGGGCACGGGTCTGACCAAGCCGCTTCGAGGCCTCTACTCCGAAGTGGTTTCCACCATCAATCGGTCCCGCGCCTTTGTGCTGGCCGTCGACATTCCCTCGGGGATGTTCTCCGATTCTCTTGTCGTCGGCGTCCCAACCGTCCATGCGGACTTGACCGTGACCTTTACAGCTCCCAAAATCGCCCATATTCTGAACCCGGATCAGGAGGCGATCGGGAAGCTGAAGATCGCACCCATCGGGAGTCCGGCCCGGCTGATGGAGAACCCCGATTACGATCTGAATCTGATCACCGAAGAGGAGGCTCGCGCTGCTCTGCTCCCGAGGCCGATCGCGTCTCACAAGGGTCACTACGGTCATGTGGCCATGGTGGCCGGCAGCCGGGGCAAGGCCGGGGCCGCCGCCCTGAGCTCACTGGCCGCCCTGGGCACGGGCTCGGGGCTGGTGACAGCCTATTTGCCCCAGCCGGTTCAGGCTGTGGTGGCCTCTTTTCAGCCCGAAATCATGACCGAGGGTCTCGCCTCCACCGACGAGGGCACTTTCTCCCTGAAATGTCTTGATCCGTTGCTCGGAGGCTTGAAGGGCAAGGATGCCGCCGGACTCGGACCCGGGTTGACGACTCATGCCCAGACGGTTTCGCTGGTTCACCAGTTGGTCGAACAGGTAGAGATTCCGCTGGTCCTGGACGCCGATGCCCTCAACGCATTTGGCGCAGAGAAGGAAGTGCCGCGTTCCCACGCCCAACCGCTCATTCTGACACCCCATCCGGGGGAGTTTTCCCGTTTGATCGGCCGGCCGACCGGAGAGTTGCTCGCCGACAGAGTGAATCTGGCCCGCCGGTTCTCACGCCGGCACCGGGTGTGGCTCGTTTTGAAGGGCTTCCGGACCCTCATTGCCGAGCCCGAAGGTCAGGTCTATGTCTGCCCCCTCGGAAACCCAGGCATGGCCACGGCGGGCATGGGCGATGTTTTGACGGGGGTGATCACCTCCGTGGTGGGCCTCTATCGTGCTCGTGGAATGACCCGGCCTGCTCACATCACCCAGGCTGTCAGCCTGGGCGTTTACCTGCACTCGCTGGCGGGTGAGCTGGCCGCGGCCGAGACGGGACAGGAAGCCCTGACCGCGGGAGAGGTGATTGCGCATCTCGGGATGGCCTTTCAGCGGCTCCGGACCTCTGCAACCTGATGCGGATCCTCTCACGCGGCGAAGAAGAAACGGTTGAGATTGGACGGGCCATCGGGAAGTGCCTGGAACCTCCCCGGGCGGTCCTGCTCATCGGTAACCTCGGTTCCGGCAAAACGGTTCTGGCCCGCGGTATTGCCGAAGGCTACGGGATTGATCCAACAGTAGTGGTGCGGAGTCCGACTTTCAGCCTGGTCAACTTGTACCCGGGTCGGAAGGGACCTTTCTACCACCTCGATCTATTTCGACTGGAGAAACAACGAGACTTCGATTCGATTGGCCTGGAAGAAATCCTGTTTGGAGATGCCATTGTGGTCGTGGAATGGGCTGAAAAGCTCCCCTTCCGACCCCAGCAGCCGCTGACCATCAGGATTCATCCGGGCGATCGCCCCGAAACCCGCCTCCTTCAAATCGAACCGGCGATCAAATTGGATTTCGGTCGGAATCGGTAATCGACTTTCAGGCCCATTCCCCCCCGCCATTGTCATCCAGGTCGATGGCGATACGATTCCGAAACCGATGAAGACGCGGCGGCAAACCCCTCGACCGGGGAAAATGGAGGCGCCTTTGCATATTTGGCCGCTGAGGCGGAGCCTCGCTGATTATAGTTAAAGTTAACCCGGATTTCACTGTTGCATTTCAGGAAACAGAATCCTCCACCCCAGCTGTGTCGGTGGCAACTGGGCCAGTGCCTGGCGGATGGCCTCCGCCTCGTAGACGACGGCCGCTGAATCCCGGACACTCAGCCAAAGCGGCAAGGCCGTCGGCTGACTCCGGGAAGCATCCACATTGGACATCCAGATGGCCCCGTTCACCCTGGCACCATCGCGAAGCTCCAGCCTGCCGCCTCCCAGATGGAGCAGCAAACCCTCCAGGCGGACGTCTCCCTGGAGAGTCAGATTACCGCGGGCCACCAGCACCCCCGTGAGGGACTCGTCAACGACGCCCCCTTCGGGCAGGAAGCGAAGGGTCTCTTTCGGGTCCGAAAATTCCGGCAGATGTTCTTCAAAGTGCTTCCAGAAAGGCGAGCGGAAGACCACTTGGTAGTTTCTTTTCTCCCGGTAGGTTTGGGTGGCGTCTTGCAGGGAGGAGGGCGAGCCTTGACCTTGGATTCGAGCCCATTGCCGAGGAGTGAGCGACTCCTGAAAATCCTGTTCCAGTCCTGACTGCGATGCCTCCACAAGAGAAACCCCGAAGTGATCGCCACCGTCGATGGTGAAATTCTCTCCTTCCCATTGGAACGTTCCCGAATCACCTAAGAGCGTCAGAGGACTGGGTAACGCAAAGGTGGTCTCCTGGCGAAAGCGCGCCTCCACTATCGACACGTTGTTTCGCACCGACGGCATCGACGGTTGGACTGGCAGGCTGGGAGCCAAACCCAAACTTCGCACCAACACGACGAAATCTTCATCCGACTCCGGACTCTCCTCGGGATTGTTAGAGAAGCGAAGGAAAAAGTAACCCTCTCCTTCGGCTCGGTAGCCGCCCGGCAGCAATAGACGATTTTGAAAAAAAGGGAGCCCGTCGTCACGCTCCCACAGCCAGGTGGAAGGGTCGATTTCTCTGGCCTTTGCCAATGGCATGGGGTTTCTCCACTCGGAGGCGTCGACACCCGAGTGCACCCCGTCCAGACCCGAAAGCAAGTCATTCAAATCGAGATGGGGCAGGATGGTTCGCGCGTACTCCACTCCATTCTCGGCCAGTATCAAGCTGTAGAGCTGCCGATCAACTTCGGCCGTCACCCGAAACTGGCTGGTCAGTCGAACATGGAGCAGCAGCACAAGGGTGCCCATGAGCAGCATCCATAGCAGGACGGTGATGAGGCTGAAACCCCTGTTGGGGGGAGCGGTGGCCATCGTCGCGCCGACGCTGCACCGCTCCCATGGGTCTCCAGTCCGGCTCAGGAGAAGAGCATCCGGCCGGAAGACCATTGTGCTCAAGGGTACTGGAGTCGAAGCGATCGATGTCCGTTGGAGGCGCCCAGGCCCGGGT
>JBHHYX010000330.1:0-6305 GCA_046757765.1 Acidobacteriota bacterium
CTTCGTCTGAAGACGAGGGGTTTCCACCATCCCCGAACGGGACACTAAACCTGAATAAAAACATCAGGCAGCCACTGCTGCAACTCACCGTTCCAAGTGGCTGTCGTCTCAAACCGAGCCCAGCCCCTTGACAGAGCGGTCTCGTTGTTACGGACCAGAATGACAGGGCAAGGCAGAGTGCCTCCCTCCTGCAGCAGTGAATCAGGCAGAGGATCACCCTGGGGATCAAACAGATCCAGAGTAAACTCCCCTGTTGTGGTCAGCGGGTGACGAAGCACCCGGATCTCAGGTCTTCTCTCATGTCGCCCAAGTGTCTCCCCAAGGCGGGACTATTGGGTGGGATCAGGGACTCACAGTCCTTAATCCCAATGACAAGGAGATTCAGATCCGCATTGAGGCCTTTCTGCCGGATCAGACGCGGACCGCCGAGCGGGAATTGACTCTCAATCCGGGAGAAAAGGTCGCGGCTATTCTGAACGAGCAGAAACTCTTCGTCCCTGATTTCTCGCAGGCAGGAGGGTATATAAATCTCTCCTGCTCGCCGCAGGGCTGCCTGGCGTTCTCCCTCTTTTTCCCCACCCCGGAGTTCCGCACATTGGCGGCTATTCCGGGACAATAAGGAGGATTTATTGACACAACCCGAGCCCCGAGGATTCATCTAAAATCCCCGGGGCTCTTAACTTTTTTTTGGCACAAAAACATTTAACAAACAAATCACACTCAACTGACCAACCCCGCGCCTTACAAACTGACCGAGTATTTTCCAGCTTTCCGACTCTCAACAATAAAAACAATTCATTCTCAAAAATCTGGGAAATCCCAGATTTTTGAGAATTATTAAGCTACCAAACTTTTATGAAAACCGTTTCAACCAGCTGACAATCCCCGCCGCTTCAATAAATAAAGTTTTATTCCCTGGCCCTGTCGCCATCTCGGATCCTCTCGAGGCGACCTTTAATGAAATTTAAACCGGTCGAAAAGTAAACTTTTTACTCGGCTTCTCCCATTCTCCCGTCAGACCCGCCGAGAAAACTTTTGCCGATTGGGCAGGGCATTCTAAAACTTCTAGAGTAACAGCAACCAAATGCAGCCCCTTTACTAACTCTTGCCTTCATTTCATCATTCTACCTCAAGGACGCCAACGGGACATGACTACGGAAAGCCACAGCGTTCTCTGCGGTCTCTGCGAGAGAAAAAAAGAAGGGCGTACGCCACGCGCCAGAAAGTCTTCCCCTCGAATGATCCGGCCGAGCGTCGCCGGTGGCCCGACTGACCTGAAACTTCAGTCGGTTGGCGATCGTGAGACGGGCCGCAACTCTTTCGGAGCCGGGATCATCAGCGACCGGAGAAAGCCGAGCCGGTCCGCGCCGTTCACCCGCCGTTCCCTCGCGGTCACGGCTCCGCCGGACCTATTGGACTCTTTCGGAGGTGGGAGCGTCAACGAGCAGACATCTTCGTAGGCGAGTGGTCGGTCGGGCTGTCTTTCGGAGCTGGGAGCGTGAGCGACCAGGCCTCTTTCATGAGAATTGGTCGATCCGAGCCACATCGAAGAGGCCCGCTCCCTGACGAGGGTGTCGCAAGAGTCCGAATCCAGTCGATCCACGAGCCGAGTTGAACGCGTATTCTATTGTAGATCAGTCACTTATTGATTCCGTGAAGGTGGGGTTTCCGTTGCAAACACCCTTTTGCGACACCCTCTGACGGTAGCGGCTCTGTAAGACGGTTTTCGCCTGGAAGCTCGCCATCTGAGGATGCAAGACCCGGCAATCGCTCATCCCGGTGTGGGCTCGCGATGAAGGACCCCTGTCAAACAGCCGATCCCGCCGGCGGCTTTGAGAAGCTCATCGACCTCGACCGTCTCACAGCGGGTCCCCGCACTTTCGTAAAAGCGCTCAGTCTGAGGGTTCCCGGCCGGCATCAGGACCCGCCGCGGCGCGACTACGACGAAGTTGAGCGACATGCCGGAGACGGCTTCTGCCTCGGCTTCCTCGGGCAGGAAGAGGACACGATAGCCGCTTTCCCGGAGGATATCGAGGGCCGCGTAGGGGACACCATCGGACCAGACGATGGCCAGGTCACGGTCGACGATGCGAAGCTGGCCCATCAGGTGCATGGTCCCGGCCGGAAGGTCCACGATCCGGGCCTCGACGCCCATCTCGGCCAGCGTCGATCGCACCTGGGCCAGACCTTCGGTATTGCTGCGCAGTCCCCGTCCCAGCAAGACCCGATCTTGTTCGACCCAGGCGCCGTCGGCCCCTTCGAAGGTGCCCCGGCCCGACACACAGCGCAAGATGGGAATGCCCAGGTCGGCCAGCCTCCGGGCCACGTGACGCTCCTCGCCGGCGCGCACGGTCGAGGCCGGGCGACCCACGATCGCTCCCTCGGGGGTCATCAAGAGAAGATCGGCCACGAACATCAGATTGGGCGGAACCGGTCCGGCGGGCGAGACGAGATGGACATCGACTCCGAGGTTCCGGAAGGCTCCGGCCAGCCCATCATGCTGGCGGCGAGCACGCTCGATCTCCAGAGACGCCAACATCTGGCAGGCCGAAGGGTCGGCCGAAGCCGCCAGCTCCTCTCCTGGACGGTGAAGGAGCACGGAGCGCAGAGAAGACCATTCGCTGTCGAGGCCGCACGAGGCCCAGACGCTCCCGATCTCCTCGCCCATCGAGAGGAGACGCGGCGACCAGCCGGGACCTCCGTAAGCGGATGTCTTCTGACGAGCCGATCTCGACACAACGACCCTCTCTTCCCGGCCGGGAGCGGAATAACCCGCACTAGCCATCAACCTCCAGCTCGGGGTCCACGGCCACCGTTCCGTCGAGCAGGATATCGTACTTGTAGGTTCCCAGCTGACTCGACGGCAAGACCTTGACCCGACCTTCGAGTCTGGACGTTCCCCCGGCCGGCACCGTCGGTGAGGAACCCAGCTCGAGCGGATTACCGGGCCGATTGTTGCGCTTCAGCTTGAAGTTTCCGACCCCCACGGTGACCGGCTCCTGACACTGGTTGACAACGTTCCAGACGATTCTGAAGTTCCGCTTGGCGCTACGGATCAGGGTCGGCGAAGCGGTAACGATGCACTGCCCCTGCTCATCCTGACCCAGCGCGATGGTGCGCTCGATCCGGGAAGCGGCTCCCCGGATTCCAATCGTGCCCGTCATGACCACGGTGCCCGCAACGAGCGTCACCAAGGCAACTCTCTTCTTCATGGTTCCTCCCTTTGATTCCGGAGTTGGGCCGACCCATTCCCACTCATGGCTGTCGCGGTGGGCCCGTTCGAGGCCGATTCAGCGGCCGCCTGAACGTCCGGTTCTTACTCTGTCTTCCTCACCAGCTGACGGTAGGCCGCCGAGTCGCGAATGCTGGTCAGGTCCTCGTCTTCGATCGCCTCCTGGACGCTGTAGCCCTGTTCCAGCGCCTTCTTCAGCCACCCCAGGGCCGACTTCTTCTGGGTCGCGAGGGCGTGAACCACGGCCTTGCGGTAGAGAACCTGGCCATCACGGGGGGCAACCTCGGCCGCCTGGGTGGAGTGGCGTTCAGCTTCCTCCCGCCGCCCCAGCTTGGCCTCCAGCAGGGCCACCAGCGAAAGGGCTCGGGCGTCGGCGGGATTGACGCGCAGCTGGTCGCGAAGAAGCTCGATCGCGTCCAGGTAAGCGGAGCGAGCCTCGGCCTCGCGGCCCAGCTTCCGATAGGTGTCGCCCAGATTACGACGGGTGACCGCGTGGCGGGGTCGCATCTTCCGGGCCTGCTCGTAGTTGCGGGCTGCGGCTTCGTAATCCCCGCGCCGGTAAAAGATCGTACCCAGGTTGGAGTAGGAGCCCGGGCTGGGGCCGACCTGGATGGCCTTTTGATAGTTTTCGACCGCCCGATCCAGGTCTCCCAGACTGTGATAGGTGAGGCCCAGGTACTGGAAACCCCAGGCCAAGTCGGGCTGAAGCTCGGTCACTCGCTGGAAGGCCTCGATCGCCTCTTCGAAGCGTCCTCGGCGAAAGTAGGTGAACCCCAGAGCCCGGTAGTTGCCCCAGAAGCTGGGGCGGTACCGAATGGCCTGCTGGAGCTCGGAAACGGCCTCTTCCATCTGGCTCTCCTCGGCCAGGAGTCGCCCCAGCAGGCGGTGGAAATCATCGCGGTTCGGCTGCAAAGCGATGGCCCCCCGGAGCTCCTGAATCGCCTCGCGCCGGCGTCCCGTTCCCCTCTGAATCAAGGCCAGCGAGTAGCGAACTCCTGCCTGATCGGCGTCGATCCGGAGGGCTTCCTGGATGGCCTCCCGGGCCCGCTCGATCCAGCTTGCCTCCCCGGTCTTCTCGTACATCGCCCAGCGGGCCTCACCCAGCCCCGCGTGGGCCAGGGAGAAAGCCGGATCCTTGGCGACCGCCGCTTCGAAGAGCCCGATGGCACGGGTCACGTTGCCCTCGACATCGGGTCGTTCCAGGAAGGCCCTTCCCTGCGTGTAGTCGGCGAACGCCTCCCGGTTTCGGGTCGGAGGCGTGTCCAGACGCTGGCGCTCTCGCTCGGTCAGGGCCACCTTCAGCGCCCCCGCCAGCTCCTCGGCCAGCTGGTGCTGGAGGGCGAAAAGATCGGCTCGCGTCCCCTCCACCTCTCCGCCCCAGACCACCGAGTTGCCTCGCACCAGGTTGATGGTGACATGGAGCCGATCCTGCAGGCTCTGGATCACGCCCGTCACCACGTAGGTGGCGCCGAGCTCGCCGGCGGCGCGGGACGCTTCCTCGCCGACGCCCTCGTATCCCAGCGTAGCCGAGGCGGGAATCATGGTCAGCGAGTCGATCGCGGAGAGGCTGGTGACCAACGTGTGAGCCAGTCCCAGGCCGATCTGCCGGGTGGAGGACTCCCCATCCAGCCCCTGCAACGGCAGCACCGCCACGATGGGCCGGGGGGTCGATGCCTGCTGTGCAGCGCCGGGTGTCCGGGCGGGACCGCTCCGCCATCCCCAAAAGCCGCCACCGGGGAAGACCGCCAGCAACAGGGCCAGAGCCAGCAGGGTGGCCGTCCCAGACAACCAGTAACCCAGGCGGGGTAGGCTGCGCCGCCCTCGATGGCGAGGTCGGCTCGGGGATCCGGAAAGCTCGAGGTCGTCGATCCATTCAGCGGCCGTAATGTAGCGGCGATCGGGATCCTTCTCGAGCAGTCGGGTCACCCCCGCCCGAAGCCGATCGTCGCCCGACTCTCTCCCCAGCTCTTCAGGGCTGTAGTTGAGAATGGCGGTCAGCGTGGCGGCCAGAGTTTCTCTCCGAAAGGGGTGATGGCCCGACAACATCTCGTAGAGGACGACTCCCAGAGAGAACAAATCGCTCCGGCAGTCGAGCGGCTTCCCCAGGGCCTGCTCAGGGGACATATAGGCCACCGTGCCGATCACACCCTGGCCCTGGGTCAGCTCGGTGGGCGCCTGATCCTCTGTGCCGGCCAGGAGCTTGGCGATCCCAAAGTCGAGAATCTTGACCTGGCCTTCAACCGTGAGCACGATGTTGGCCGGCTTGATGTCCCGGTGGAGGATCCCTTTGGAGTGAGCGAACTGCAGTCCTCGCCCCAGTTGAAGGGCCGTCTCGAGGGCCTCCTCGGGAGAAAGCGGCCCCCTGCCCAGCCGCTCCTCGAGCGTCTCGCCCTCCAGCAGCTCCATGACGATGTAGGCTCGACCCTGGAACTCACCCAGCTCGTGAATGGTGCAGATGTTGGGATGGTTGAGCGCGGACGCCGTTCGGGCTTCCCGCAGGAAACGCGCCCGGGCGTCGGCGCTGTCGGCTCGCTCGTCGAGAAGGAACTTGACGGCTACAGGGCGGTGCAAGACAACATCCACCGCCCTGTAAACCACACTCATCCCGCCGGCGCCCAGCTTCTCTTCGATCCGATAATGGCCGACCGTCTGCCCGATCAATGGCTTGGATCCCGGTTGCTGATCGATACCCGCAAGCTCGCCCATCCTAGGCGCTTCCCCGACCAAACGCAAACCTGCGGTGGCCGGTTTGTCTGAAGAGACCCCAGGCGCGGGCCGGCAAGACCGCAGCACAATGCAGTCCCAGCTATTTCGAGGAGTGGAACAGGAAGTAGTCGTAGAGAACTCTCGAGATCTGGGCGATGGCCCGCTCCCTCTGGGGAACTTCCGCCTCCGATTCCTTGACAAAGACCGCCAGCACCACGCGGCCGGCCCTCTCGGGAAGGGTGATGACGCCGACGTCGTTGGTGGTTGCGCCGATCGTCCCCGTCTTGCCTTTTCCAGATGGAAAAAGAGAATAAGATGCGTTTGAGCCCCGCGAAAGTAGGATCGGCTTTGATCCATGTGAACCGTC
>JBHHYX010000331.1:0-6301 GCA_046757765.1 Acidobacteriota bacterium
GGCGTCGGGTGAGTGAAACTCGCAGACGGTGCCCAGACCAGCCAGTTGAACCGGCGTCTTCTGAAAGCGCCTCCTGACGGCCGCTCGTTGTCTCTTGGAGAGGGTGGGTTCGACGCCGTGGGCATGAGTGGTGCGCAGCTCGACCGCTTTGAAGTTCGTCTCCTCACAGATTTCAATGAGCCGGTCCAGTCCCCAGTTCCGCCCCAGGTTGTAGGTGACGGTCCCCAGTTCGAAGAGCCGCGCGGAGTCGGCGGATCTCCCCGGCAAAGCCGGTCCGGACTGAAGGAGAGGCCAGACACCGGAGAGTAGAGCCGTCTTGCCGAGAAAAGCCCTCCGATTCAACCGTTGAGACCGTGGTGCTCGTCTTGGTGCCATCTCCTTCACCCCACTCCTCCGCCACGGGCGGGCACAGTCAAGGGGAGACCAGTCGCATCTACTTCCCTGGGCTCTTCACTCGAATCTCTTTGAACTTCTCGAAGTGTCTCACGTTAGCTGTATAGATCGTCCCCACTCCGTGCTCCAGCATAGTGGCCACCAGGAAAACATCGAAAATTTCCTGACCTTTGACCGGATAGCGGTCAATCAACTCTTTCAGCCTGTCCATGGCCGCTGAGCTGGGATAGATGACCTTGAGCGCCTGGCGGTAGGCTTGGACTTCCTGTAAAGCGTTTGCCGGGCTCAATGGATTGCGGACCCTTTTTGAGTCGGTCACAATCGCGTAAAACTCCTTGAGCACGGTAGGAGAGACACAGGCCGAGACTCGACCGTGGACCGCTTCATCGCGGAAAGACCTGGTCTCCTGGTGGAAGAGTGACTCCTGGTCGGCAGCGTAGACGAGAATGTTGGTGTCGAGCAAGTACATGGGAGCGCTGTTGGAGCCCACATTATTCATCATCGGAGAGCTTAGCGAGAACCTCCCGATTTCTCGTCCAGATACTCCTCGTACAGTTGCCTTCGATCGAGGGCTCCGGCCTTTGCCCCCAAAGAATACACCCCAAACGCGGCCTTGCCGGCAGCGTGCTCTCTCACGTATTCCCCCACAGCCTGCAAGATGATCTTGTTCTTGGAGCGGCGCTCCCTGCGGGCGATTCGCGCCACCTCCTCCACTAGCTTTTCCTTGTCTTTGGGGACATAAATGTTGAGCTGCATGGCCACCAGCATAGCATTGTTTATAGTCACTATCAAACAGTTTCAGGTAGCAAAGGGGCCAGGCGCTATTATGTCGCACACTCTCAATCGATCGACATAGGCGCGTTGTTCCGGGGTTTGTCATTGCAACCGGCGTCCTCACCTACCACAGGACGGACCGGGTGGTCAGGGCCAGGCGGCCGAACTGGAACTGGGAAAGCAGGATATTCGCCGAGCGGGCGCAGTTGGTTTGGCAGGGGGCATCGACGATCTTGATGAAAGCGGAGCCCTCGGCCTCCTCGATGTAATGCACGACTACGCCTCCGGGGGCCTCGGTCGTAACACCTCGTCGGCCCGCGACCTCCGAAATCGGACTCAGCCCTTCTCAATCCTCCAGGTCGAACAAGAGCCTCTGGGGGGAATCCGGGGTGACCGGGATCGGGTAACGTTGATCAAAGCAGGCCGAGCAGTAGTTGCCTTCGTCCCAGACAGCCGCTTTGAGTCCTTCCAGACTGAGATAAGTCAGGCTGTCGGCAGCGGAGAAATCACGTATCTCTTCCACCGACTTCCTGGCTCCGATCAGTTCCTTGTGAGTGGGGGTATCGATGCCGTAGTGGCAGGGTGAAACGGTGGGGGGGGAACTGATTCTCAGATGCACTTCCCGTGCTCCGGCCCAGCGGACCATCTGCACGATTTTCCTGCAGGTGGTGCCCCGCACAATGGAATCATCTATCAAAACGATGCGCTTGCCCTCCAGCAGGGGTTTGACCGGGTTGAGCTTGATCTTGACGCCAAAGTGCCGAATGGCCTGGCTCGGCTCGATGAAGGTACGGCCGATGTAATGGTTTCGAATCAACCCGAACTGAAAGGGAATTCCGGACTCATCGGAATACCCCAGCGCCGCGGTGAGACCGGAATCCGGCACGGGAACCACCAGATCGGCGTCCACCGGCGCCTCCCGAGCCAGTTGTTTTCCCATCCGATAACGGGCTTCGTGGACACTTTTTCCATAGACGCGGCTGTCAGGCCGACTGAAGTAGACGTGTTCAAAAATGCAGTGAGCCCGTCTCGGGGCCGCCGGCAGAGTAAACGAGTGCAACTGGCCATCCGTTATCCTGATGACTTCACCGGGGTCCACATCGCGAACATATTCGGCGCCGATCAAGTCGAAGGCGCAGGTCTCGGAAGCGACGACCCAGGAGGCTTGCAACCGCCCCAGGCAGAGAGGTCGGACGCCAAAGGGATCGCGAACCGCCCAGACGGCTTCCGGCGTCAGCAGGACAAGCGAGTAGGCCCCGCTGACCGTTCTCAAGACGTCGCGCAGGGCATCTTCGAGAACTGCGCGGGGAGATCGGGCCAGCAGGTGCAGAATCACCTCGGTATCGGTGTCGGACTGAAAGATGGCGCCTTCGCTCTCCAACTGCTGTCGGATCTGGGCGATATTGGTCAGGTTGCCGTTATGGGCAACGGCCGCCGGGCCGCGCCAGGAGTCGGTCAGGATGGGCTGGGCGTTGGTGGGGCGGCTCTCCCCCGTGGTCGAATACCGAACGTGACCAATGGCGGAGCAACCGGGTAGAGCAGCCAGTTGGTTCCGATTGAAAACATCCGCCACATGGCCCATACCTCTGACCTGATGGAGGCGAGTGCCGTCTGAGCTGACAATTCCAGCCGATTCCTGACCTCGATGCTGAAGGGCGTAGAGTCCCAGGTAGGTGAGGCGAGCCGAGTCCGGGTGGTCGCTGATGGCAAAGACGCCGCACTCGTCATGGAACTTGTCCAGCTGCAGCTCTTCGAAGGTGAGTTCAATCAATGTGCCAGAACCTCCTGCAACGAACCTTGCCAGGCTTGTGAGATTTGATCGACGGGCATGGAGATCAGGGCGACATTGTTGACCGTGACCTGGAACTGGTCCTCTGCAACCTGTCCCAGCCGCGTTACCGGCAGCCCGAAAACTGCCTCCAGAAACGCCTCCCGCTGCTCCGGCTTGACCGAGACCACGACTCGCGACGGAGTCTCGCTCCAGAGGAAATAATCGGGACGTAGAGAAGTCTCGACTTCAACTCGCAAACCACAGTGATGGGCCAGGCACGCTTCGGCCAGAGCCACCGCCAGCCCCCCTTCGGAGAGATCGTGAGCCGATTGCACAAGTCCCCGGTGGATGGCCCGGAGAAGTCCTGAGTGCAGTCTTTTTTCCCTTTCCAGGTCCACTCGAGGGCAGGGCCCGACCAGAGGCATGTCCAGTACCTCGAGGTAAATTCCCCCTCCCATTTCAGCCAAGGTCTCGCCCAGGAGATAGATCTGGTCTCCAGCACGCTGGAAGTGAGAATCGCACTTCTGGTCCAGATCGTCGATCCTGCCCACCATCCCCACGACCGGAGTCGGGAAAATCCCAACTCCGCTGGTTTCATTATAAAAGCTGACGTTGCCCCCCGTGATGGGAGTGCCAAAACAGCGACAGGCCTCGCCCATTCCTTCCACCACCCGGATGAACTGCCACATCACCTCGGGATTCTCGGGGCTTGCGAAATTCAAGCAATTGGTGGCGGCCAGCGGCTGAGCCCCCACACAGACCAGGTTGCGGCAGGCTTCCGCCACCGCCGCCTTCGCTCCCATGCTGGGATCGAGCCGGCAGAATCGGGGGTTCCCGTCCAGCGTCACGGCCAGTGCACCTCGTCCGGTTTTGAGACGAAGCACTGCTGCGTCGCCGCCCGGCGCCACCACGGTGTTGGTTTGAACCTGGTGATCGTACTGGCTGTACACCCACTGACGGCTGCACAGGTGGGGGGAACTCAAAAGTTGCAGCAAGGTTGCATTGAAATCAGCGGGGGAGGCCAAGTCCAGATTCTTCCAGGACTGCCGCTCTCCAGGCCCTGAGGGTTGCCGGGAGGGTCGATCGTAGCAGGGGGCCTCCTGGACCAGCGCCTGGTTGGGGATCTCCGCCACTGTGCTGTGGCCTTGGCAGACAACCAGATTGCCGTGCTCCCTGACTTCGCCGATCACGACCGCGTCCAGATCCCACTTGTGGAAAACCCGCAGAACTTCCTCTTCCCGTCCCTTTTCGACCACCAGGAGCATCCGCTCCTGAGATTCCGAGAGCATGATCTCGTAGGGAGTCATGTTCTGCTCCCGCTTGGGGACACGCTCGAGGTCGATTTGGATTCCGGTTCCGGAATGGCCGGCCATCTCCGTTGTGGAGCAGGTCAAGCCGGCAGCCCCCATGTCCTGGATTCCCACCACTGCCCCCGTTTGCATGACCTCCAGACAGGCCTCCAACAAGAGCTTTTCCAGGAAGGGATCGCCGACCTGAACGTTGGGGCGTTTGGAAGGAGAGCCTTCATCGAACTGCTCTGAGGCCATGGTGGCGCCGTGGATACCGTCCCTGCCGGTCCTGGCGCCCACGTAAATGACCGGGTTGCCGACGCCGGAAGCCTTGGCTCGAAAGATACGGTCGACGGGGGCCACACCCAGGCAAAACACGTTGACGATGGGATTGTGCGCGTAACACGCCTGAAAATAGATCTCCCCGCCCACCGTCGGGACTCCCATGCAGTTGCCGTAACCGGCGATCCCGGCCACGACCCCTTCCATGATCACCTGGTTGAGGGGTTCGTGGAGGAGGCCGAAATGAAGGGAATTCATCAATGCGATCGGCCGGGCCCCCATGGTGAAGATATCCCGGATAATCCCCCCAACGCCGGTGGCGGCGCCCTGGTAAGGCTCAATAAAAGAAGGGTGATTGTGGGATTCGATTTTGAACACCGCCGCCAATCCCTCTCCTATATCGACCACTCCCGCATTCTCCCCCGGGCCCTCAATGATTCGAGGTCCCTCTGTCGGGAGCTTCTTGAGGTGAAGCCGCGAACTCTTGTAGCTGCAATGCTCGGACCACATGACCGAGAAGATTCCCAATTCCGTCAGGTTGGGTTCGCGCCCCAGAATCCGGCGGATTCTCTGGTATTCCTTCCGTGTAAGACCGTGGCTGTCGATGAGATCAGGGTGGATTTGCACTACCGCCGCACCCCACTGAGAGAGTGGACGATCGACTCGAAAATGCCGCGTCCATCGGCAGAGCCCAGACACTGCTCGGAAGCGCGCTCCGGATGGGGCATCAGACCCATGACGTTGCCGGTGGAATTGACAATTCCCGCGATGCCTTGGAGTGACCCGTTGGGATTGGCCCGGGGCGTCACCGAGCCATCAGACTCCGCGTAGCTCAGAACGATCTGCCGATTCTCCACCAGTCCCCTCAATTGATCGGGAGGGGCGAAGAAGTTGCCCTCCATGTGAGCGATGGGCATTCTGAGCACCTGGCCCTCAAGGAGGCGGGAAGTAAAGGGAGTGTGAGTGTTTTCAACCCGCAAGTGCACCTGCCGGCACAGGAACTTGAGGCCCTTGTTGCGGAGCATCACGCCCTCCAGAAGCCCCGCTTCCTGCAGGATCTGAAACCCATTGCAGATTCCCAGAACCAGGTTGCCGGCGGCAGCGTGCCGCCCGATGCTCTCCATGATGGGCGAAAAGCGGGCAATGGCGCCGCAGCGAAGGTAATCGCCATAAGAGAAGCCACCGGGCACAACCACCACTTCCACACCCCGTAGCCGGGGATCCTGATGCCACAACAAGACGGTGTCGTAGCCCAGCACGTTCTTCAGGCAGTGGTAGGTATCGTGGTCGCAGTTGGACCCGGGAAAGACAACTACACCAAATCGCACTCGACTTCCTCCACCTCGAATTGCTCGATGAGTGGATTGGACAGGACGCCGGCAGCGATCTCCTCAACCAGGCGCAGCACTTCGGTCCGGTCGTCGCCATTGAACTCCAGTTCAAAGTACTTGCCCTGGCGAACCTCAGTCACGTCCTGGTAACCCATCTTCCCCAGAGATCGCTGGATCGCTTGTCCCTGCGGATCCAAGACGCCATCCTTCAGTGTGACAACAACTTTGACCTTCATCTCCAACCGGCATCTCAGAAGAACCGAATGTATCCCGTGCCTGACTGCGTTACGCTCTCTCGACCTACTCTACAGTACGCTTGCGCGGGCCACGGTGGCAAGCCTTCTCAGGGCGGCGTCTTCGACTCCTCATGACGAATGCAGCCTGTGACAAATGCGGTCCAGGGAACTCCTAGTCCGAGAAGAAGTTCACAAGACGATCAACTTGTGCGCCTGACAACAATG
>JBHHYX010000332.1:0-6278 GCA_046757765.1 Acidobacteriota bacterium
TCAGCGCGGATGATAACGGCGCCGCAGCAGAAAGCTGGTGAATCGTCCGGGTTAGAGAGCCTCTCAGAGCGCTCGTTGGGTCTGGGGCGTCACCGGGTTGGGCTTTGAGCGAGAGTATTGATGGAGAGTCCGGATTCAATTGTGGAACCCAAATCGAGCCCTGACGGGGCTGCCGAAAGGCGCCTTTTTTCACGCACTTTCAACGCCCTGCGCTACAGGGACTTCCGTCTCCTCTGGGCGGGCGCCTTTACGTCCACAACAGGAAGCTGGATGCAGCAGGTGGCTCAGTCCTGGCTGGTCTTCAGCCTGACTGGCTCGGCCTTCTACCTGGGTCTGACGAGCTTTCTGGGCCAGTTGCCCGTCATCCTCTTCTCACTGCTGGGCGGGGCCTTCGCCGACCGGCTGGACCGGCGCAAGCTCCTCCTTTGTTCCCAGTACGTCCAAATGTTTAGCGCTCTGGTGCTGACGGTCCTGGTTTTCAGCGGGTGGATTCATATTTGGCATTTTCTGGTCTTGGTCTTTGTTGCCGGAACCGGGCAGGCCTTTGGAGGACCCGCCTACCAGGCTTTGATCCCCGGTCTGGTCAACCGCAAAGATGTGCCCAACGCCATCGCCCTCAATTCAATCCAGTTCAATCTGGCACGAACTCTCGGCCCTCTTCTAGCCGGCATCACCCTGGCCTCTGTCGGCGCTGGCTTCTGTTTCGCCCTCAACAGCCTTTCCTTTCTGGCCGCTATCGTTGCTCTTTGTTGGATCAAGGTGAACTTCGTCCCCCCCAAGACCCGCCACTCGATTCTCACCGAGATCGGCTCCGGCTTTCGGTTCGTCAGGAACCTCGGGGCACTCTGGCAGTTGACCTTGCTCGGATTTGTCAGCACCTTTTGCGGCATACCGCTCATCACGCTACTGCCCGCCTTTGCGAGTGAGGTTTTCAAGGCTCAATCGGTCGACTATTCCATCATGATGGCCGTTTCAGGCGCCGGATCGGTCCTTGGTGCGCTCCTTTACGCCACCTTCTCGAGTATGGAGCGGCGCGGGATCTTCACCTTGCGGGTCCAGTTCCTGTTCGCTCTGCTGCTGGCGGGCTTCGCACTCTCCCGCAACTTGCTGCTGAGTTACGTGATTCTCTTCACCGGTGGAGCTTGTCTGATTTCACTCTTCGCCTCAATCACCTCCCTCGTGCAATTGGCCACAACCGAAGAGATGCGTGGAAGAGTGATGAGTATCTTTGTGCTCGCCTTCCGAGGGGGAATGCCGCTGGGGGATCTGGTGGCGGGATTTCTGGCCTCTCAGTTTTCCCTCTCTCTCAGCCTGCTTATTCTCTCCCTTCTACTGGGATCGGTTTCCCTCGGTTTCCTTTTCTCTAGAAGTGGAGTGAAGACGCTCTAGCCCGAAATTGCCAAGTCCCAATTACCAACTCCCAAAGTAGATTGCAGATGACGAACTCTCAAATGCAAGGGCTGGCGAGATTTAGCCCTTTAGCTGCTTACCGCCGAATTCTGAGAATTTCGCTCTCAGATGCGTTCCATTGGCCACGTGCGCGCCGCTCGGCTACGGCGTTACGACCGAGGCCACCGGAGTCGGGCACTCCGTCGAGGAGGTCGAGGACGGGCAACGCACTCTGTCGAGGAGGCCGCCGGCGCTGCGGTAGACGAGGTGTGAGAAATCCGGGGTGGGGGGAGCGGGGCTCATTGCCGAGCGGGCACGATGTGACCGGTGACTTCACCGAACCCCACTCGGTATCCTTCCCCCTGACACCAGCCACTGAGGGTCACCTCATCCCCGTCGCAAAGAAAAGTCCTCTCTTCTCCGTTTGGGAATCGAATCGGACGAGTCCCCCGCCAGGCCAGCTCCAGCAGGCTTCCAAACGAGTCGGGCGTGGGCCCGCTGATGGTTCCCGACGCCAGCAGATCGCCGCTGCGGAGATTGCACCCCGTGACCGTATGGTGGGCCAGTTGCTGGCCAAAGCTCCAGTAGAGGTGGCGGGCGTTGGAGCGGCTGACAGTGTGGGGCTGGTTCATGGCCGCTCCCCGCAGACTGACTTCCAGATGGATGTCATAGGCCCGATTCTCCTCCGATCGAAGGTAGGGCAGAGGTTGTGGGTGCTGGGCCGGCGCCGGGATTTGAAAAGGTTCCAGGGCCTCGAGTGTAACCACCCACGGGGAGATGGAGGTTGCGAAGTTCTTGGCCAGAAAAGGTCCCAGGGGGACATATTCCCATTTCTGGATGTCACGAGCGCTCCAGTCATTGACCAACACCAGGCCGAAGATGTGATCTCGAGCTCTCTCCAGCGGCACGGGCTTGGCCAGTTCGTTTCCGGGTCCGATGAAAAAACCCATCTCCAGTTCAAAGTCAAGCAACCGGCTGGGGCCGAATGAAGGGCCTTCGGCATCGTCGGCCTTGGTCTGTCCCAGGGGCCGCTGAATCGGTGTTCCGCTGATCACTACCGAACTGGTGCGCCCATGGTAGGCCACGGGGAGATGCAGCCAGTTGGGCATCAGCGCCTTTTCGGGGCCGCGGAACATGGCACCCACGTTGGTGGCATGCTGCCGGGAAGAGTAAAAATCAGTGTAGTCCCCGATCTCGACCGGAAGCAGCAATTCCACCGCCCCCAAGGGAAGCAACGCTCTGGCTCGCAAAGACGTGTCATCTCTGAGTTCCGGCTCATCCTCTCGAAGGAGTCGGCTGACACAGCGGCGCGCTTCCTTCCAGGTTGCTCTGCCGGCCGCCATAAAGGTGTTGAGGCTGGGTCGGGAGAAAAACCGCCGGCCCGACAGACGAGGACCTCTGAGCAGCCCTGCCTTCTCCAGCTCAGCCAGATCCAGAACCCTGTCACCGATGGCGACGCCGGCGCGAGGGGGACCCTGCCGAGGCCGGAACACGCAGTAGGGCAGATTCTGTATCGGAAAGTGGGACTCCGGCGAAACGGGAATAAAAGAACGCAGAGACGGGTCAGACGTGGACTTCATTCCTGGATGGTCCCTCACTCACTTGCCGGCACACATTGATCGTTCCGCGGGCTTAACAAAACCCAAGTCTGCGCAAATCTTCCCTGGGCTCGTCGAAACTGCAGCTCCCCAAAGAGAAAGCGCTTCTTCTGGCATGGACAATTTCCGCAATGGATGCCCGCCGGCCTTTCCACTCAAAGAACTCCTCCTGGAAGCGGAAATGGGTAGAGTCTTCGTCCCCAAGGATCTCGGCGACTTCCCGCTCCGACAGAGAGTTGGATTGAGCCAGCACGGCGGCACCGAAAAGATTCAAGAAGCCATGCGTTCGGGTGCCGACGTCTTCGCTCCAACCTATGAACGGGTGATGCAGTCCAGCGGTCGCCTTCCAAAGGACTCCTTGACGCACGGCAGTGACGATCACGGAGACAACCTGATCCACTGCCGGGACGGCCGAAGCCCGCTCGCCTCCGCACCGCAGTTTGAATCCCAGCCTCAGGCCCGGCTTCCTTGTTGAGCTTGCTGCGGACGACCGGGCGATGGCATCGATCACCCTGGGGAAAGCCCTACAACCGTTCACCCCTGGCGGGGATTCAAAGAAAACCGTGAGGTCTCCCGCGGCATTCGATTTCAAAACCCCTGTGACCTCGTCCAGCAAGTGATCGAGACTCCTCTTGCCTCCACTGAAAACAGGATCGGGAAGTTTGACTTCGAAAGCGTCCACCACCACCCGTCCCTCCGCCGCGACGCAAAAGTCACGGATGGCGCTCAAGTCATTTTCAAGACCCGCCAGAAACCGGGAGCAGTCGGAACCGCCCCGTCCCAAGACGGAAAAGACAAGAGTCGGGCTTCGGGAGGTGAGTCCGCCTGTCCAAGCGGCCACCTTTTCGAGCCACGCGCAAGGACAGATGAAACGGGAAAGCATCCATGAATCCGTCCCCTGCAGGTAGAGGACATAGTTCCGCAGAGCATCCTCCAAAACCAGTCGAGCGGGTGGGAACAGTCCAGCATAGTCGATCAAACCCGTCATGAAAGCCCGGAAGCTGCTTGTCACCCGAATCTCTCTCCAGATTCTGAAATCACCGGGAGGACTGTCTGCGCCCATCCTGGGGCAGCCGGCAGCAGAGTATGAGGGCGTCTTCACGTCCTTCCTTGCCCGGGTAGTAGTTTCTTCGCACGCTGACCTGCGCGAATCCCATCGTTTTGTAGAGCCGAATGGCACGACGATTCGAGGCCCTCACCTCGAGAATGACCGTGTGGGCCTCTGGCCGCACGGCCGCCAGAAGATGAGAGAGGAGGTGGCGGGCCAACCCTTGGCCTCGCAAATCCTCTCTCACACAAATGTTCAAAAGGTGAGCGACTCCGACTTCCACAGACATGATGGCATACGCCTCAACTCGGCCACCGTCTCCCTCACCGACCCGGCAGTAGTGACCCTCCCGCAGACACTCCAGGAAGGAGCCCTCGGGCCAGGGTGTCAAGTAGGACTGTCCCTCGATTTCGGCCACCTCGGGAAGGTCTTCCAGCCTCATCGGCCTGATCCGCGGTAACGGTCGCGCCGAGGAGGGGAGTCTCCTACTCAGCCAGCGCCCGATTTTCTCCAACCCTAACATGACCGGCTCAGCTCTCCTCACCGCTACCGACCCTCTCGGGAGCCGCCCACACCGACCCCACCTCGTTGTTGTCATCCACCCGGACCGTCCTGGACTGCGGGCCTTATGGGCAGACACACTCCCTCATCAGCGCTTCCCCCCGGGGACGCCGTCCGAGTCGACGACCAGATTCCCCTATCCATGGGCGATGGTGCGTTTGCCCAACTCGTTGTCGATGATGAAGAGTCCGCTCGGAGTCTCTCCAACCAGCCTGAGTTTTTCGAGCACCCCACCAACCGCCGCCGACTCCTCGACCTGCTCCGTCACGAACCACTGGAGGAAGATATGAGTCGCGTGGTCCCCCGCCTTGATGGAGAGGTTGACCAGGTCGTTGATGAGCTCAGTGATCTTCTGCTCATGCTCGTAAGCCGCCTCGATGGCCGCCAGGGGAGACTTCCACTCCTTGGTGGGAGCGCCAATAGCCTTCAGCACAACCCGACTGTTCCGCTCCTGGATGTAGTTGTAGATCTTCATGGCGTGCCCACGTTCTTCCTCGGTCTGCATCCGCATCCAGTGCGCGAAACCCTCCAGGCTGGAAGCCCGAAAATAGGCGCTCATGGAGAGGTAGAGGTAGGCCGAAAACAGTTCCGCATTGAGCTGTTCGTTGAGTGCTTCTTGTACCTTCTTGGTTAACAATTTTTCTTCTCCTTTCAGCTATTCGTCTATCCTTGGTCATCGTTGGTTAACGGCCGACTATTGTACGTCGATACCCGGTTAATTGGTAGTTTCGATGGAATGCGAATTGGGGAGAGTATCGGCCGGTCCCGCTCCCAGCCCTCCCACAGTTCCCCGGATTTGGGGTTCAAGTTGGATTTCGAATAGGATAAACTGAAGGCAGAAAGCGCGACATCTCAGGCGTTTGTTTATGGCCGTGGGGACCGTAGCCGCCTCCAACGGAGTTCCCCGCATCTCGGTGTTGAGTCAGTCGGGTCACCCGCAGTGGCCCGGTCGGAAGGCGGCTCCGTCCCGGCGGCGTTATTCGTCAAGACAGGGGCTGACTATTGAAGGTTCTGATCCTGTCATTAGGAGAACACCTTATGCAGTCGAGATTTCTACTCTGCGGCGGCTCTTTTGTGCTGGCTTGCACCTGGATCCTGGCTCATGGCAACGAGCCCCGCCAGGCGAAGCTGGAGGTACAGGGGGGTCAGATCACCATCGATTATTCGGCCCCCACCCTCCAGGGTCGCGATCTGAATGAGTTGATCAAACTCCCGGGGGCCAATCCCTGGAGACTGGGCGCGGACCGTCCGACCCAGTTGTCCACTCCCGTCTCCCTCAAGTTCGGAGATTCCCCTGTTCCGGCGGGTCGATACCGGCTTCGCGCTTACCTGGACGGAGACGGCAACTGGTGGCTCCAGGCCTATGATTCGAGTAGAGCTATAGTGGGAAAAATCCAGCTTTCATCCTCAACTGCGGAAACTTCCGAGGAGCACCTGTTGATCTCCTTGCACGGAACTTCCGGGGCGGCAACCATTCAGGTTCAGTGGGGAAAGAATCTGCTCCAGGGTCAGTTTGCCGTGGCCCCTTGAGCCTTCGGTCGAAGCTGGGGGTTCTGGTTGTGTCCCGGTTCGTTGTGGACGAGTGTTCTGACGGCGATCCAGTTGCTGCTGAGGAACGGTTGGCGTACTTAGGGTTTGCGCAAGAATAGATTGGCAGAGTTGGCGCTCAGATTTGCGCCAGG
>JBHHYX010000333.1:0-6265 GCA_046757765.1 Acidobacteriota bacterium
GGGAATTTGGGAGGCTCGCCGAAAAGCGACTGTAGTCGATTATGTAGCTGTGGCGTGCACTCAAGATTTACAAACGGTGCATTCTTGTGATTCAGTACCTTTCCTCCCGTCACATCGGCGCTGTCAAGTTATCAGAGCACACACGAGCCGGAGACACAACTCGGCTCAGTCCGACCCTTTCTCAATGGGCACAAGTCGCCTCTCTCCATTCAGCGAGAGCTCGTCCGCGGAGCAGTCGATGATGAACGGCTTTGAGATGGCTCCGGCCAACCCGGAAAAAGATTCTGGACTTGTCCATGGACGCTCAAGAAGCGCTGGCATTGGCCCACGGATTTGAACCGACGCATCTGTCGTTCTTGTTCCCGAGTGCGCTGATGTGACACTTCAGCCCGGTTGTTCTCATATTGACCCGTTTCATGCTCAACCGAAGGAAAGACCTCGCGATGAGCGGCAGGATAGCTCTTGAGTTTGTCAGTGATCAACTGCCACGGCAGCGCTCCCTGTCCCTTCAAAACCTTGCGAAAGAACCGCTTAGCTGCCTTCTTGTCTCGTCGCTTTGTCACCAAAATGTCCAGAACATCACCATCCTGATCCACTGCTCGCCACAGGTAGAGTTGCTCTCCCTGAATCTTCACGAACAGCTCATCGACATGCCAGATGTCGCCCAGTCGACCCTGCGTCTTTCGGAGCGTTCGAGCGTACTCCGGTCCAAACTTCAGCCACCAGAAGCGGATGGCTTCGTAAGAAACAATGATGCCACGCTCGGCCAACAGATCCTCGACATCTCGAAAGCTGAGAGTGAACCGATGGTACAACCAGACGGCATGGCCAATGATTTCTGCTGGGAAGCGATGACCTCGGTAGCTAAGTTCCATGGCCTGATTATCGCTGGCTCCGGCTTAACTTGACAGTGCCCGTTGAAGCAATCGAAGAAAAATAACTTCTGCCACACTACTGTCCGGCTTAGAACTTGAAGGAATTTCCTAACACATTGTTATGAAATGAGTTAGAGAGCGACTGAGGTGTGAACGATTTGAATTTCCGAGCAAGCCTGTGTAGTGGTCCAGCGATCTTTATGGTGGATTCGACCAGGAGCAACCCGTTGATAGTTTGAATGTTATCGTGTTTCTCTACCGAGTTTGTCAGGAAACACCAGAGAGCACGATGCGATGCAGGCTGCCGATGGGCTGTCCTCGGGCTCCATTGAGCCAGAAGACGTACTTGATCAAGCCCGGTGGCGTCAGGATAGTGGCTGTCATGAACATGATCAAGGGAGTCCCAGGGACTTTTCCGTCCCGGAATCGTTTGGCCCCTGCTGACTTGACAGTGGCCCCGAGGGGCATGATGGCGTTGGCCCCAGAACGGTCACGACCGAGTTTTCGGATAGGAGGGGGGGACCGGCGAACCGGCCTGGCGGTCGAGTCAGACCGTCACAGATGGCGGCTCATGACACGGACTCTGGTTCTGGGCCATCAATAGAGTCCACCGCCGGGCGCTGGACTCTCTGGACAAAAAAGAAGTCGACACCATTTTTTCCTGTGTCCAGACCGACTGGCGCCACTGCATCTCCAATTCTGCCAGCAACTCTTCGGCTCCTCCTCGAAGTAGAGAACCCGCTCGATCCCGATGCCCAAGGGGTCACGAGCGGGAAAGTTGTCCGCGAATCGTCGTCGTGCCGTCAAAACTGATGAGCACCCTCATCGAGCCTGACGGGTGGAACAGCGGCGAGAAAGTTCAAATCCTGAGTTCCGAATATTTCCTGAAGGATCAAGGGTTGATCCGAGTAAATCAGGAGGTAACCCCTACGAATTCCGGACGCTGCCGGAAGAAACTCGGTCAGCAGCTGAGAGCGGCTCTCCCCGGCCTGTAGGGTGATCGCCGCCGAGTCGATCGGTTCGGCACCAGATGCAAAGACCTCGAACTCTACCACGGCAGCCAGTTCATTCGGATTGAGTAGTGCCACACCGGTAAAGATGCCTTCCGAGAGGGTCACATGAGGGAATAACGCGCGCTTGAAGCCTTCCCCTTGCAGCTGAACTGCAGTGGCAAACCGGCCCTCAGTTCGTTCTATGAGGACCAGGTCTCCGACCACGCCCGGCCCATCCACCTCTACTCGAAGGGAGCCCTGGAAGCCATGGGCGTCAGGTGGCTGGCTGGATAGGTCGAAGAGATCTCTGACCTCTCTCTCGAACTCCGCGCCGCTGCTGAGCGTAACCTCGATCGGTCCGACCGACCGGGATCGGTCGTGAGTCGTCCCAATAATGCGAACTTGCCTTTCCTGTTGACCCGTGTTGATCAGGTTCAAACTGGTGGAAAAAACTTCGTCATCCACCAACTGAGCTGAATAGAGATCTTCGGCGCCCTTGAAGATGGAAGCGTCCAGCACAATGAGGGAATCGCTGAACTCCACCCAAGCGAGGCCCAGCAATCCGGCATCGGAGGTCACGGTAGTCCGGATATAGTTCGGGTTGTTGGCGAACTGGGAGGATGGGATGAGCTGTTCTGCCGACCGGCTCAAGAAGCCGCGAGCGGGAATCTCCAGAGTGGCGATCAGCTGAAGTTCCTCCGACTCGCGGAAATAAGCTTCCAGCCGGACTTCGACCGGTTCGTCATGTGGGTTGAAGAGACTCAGGTGAGTCAATGGATGGGCGTTTTCCAGGCCGAATGGATCAACGCTTCCGGGCGGAGGTTGCCCACGGTAGACGCGGCTGAAGTAGGAAGTCCGCGCCTGGGCTTCTGGCCCGAGGTAAATGGACCCGTCCAGCTTGTTGGGAGCACCAAACACGTAGAGCCCACCAAAATCATCCCCATCCGTCAGGATTTCCAGCCAACCTTCAATGGCTGTCGACATCGGGATGTCGAATAGTTCGTGTCCAAGGATTGCCTGCTGCTCGCCACTGGGAAGATCGAAAGGCAAGGGGAGAGATCTGAACTGTGGATGAAAGGGAAGCAGAGGGTCTCCATCCGCCCCCCAACCGAGGACCTCGACAAAAGCCTGTCGGGAGCCCGCATTGGAAAAGGCAAATCCGGTGAAGGAAACGTCGAATCCCTGGCGCAAGGGAGCATGAGATCTCGACAAGGGGAGCAGAGTCTCAGAAGAAGCGGGAGAAAGCTCGCTGATCACAGTGTTGTGGTTGAAGTTATGGGGCTTTGTTGTTGTCCGAATCTTGAAGACGAGAGGCGCATCGAACTCCCCCACCTGGACCGTCGCCGAAGAAGCTGCTAGCGATTGGGTCTTGTGCACGAGATCCGGGAAAGGACCTTCCACGCTGGATCCGGAGAAGATCTCATAAAACCCCTCGATCGGATCTCCTGGCTCATAGATCTGCACAACTGTCCAATCCAGTCGAATCGAATGTTGATCCAGCCTGCGTATCTGAAAACCCTTGGGGGCCAGAGTTTGAGCCTCTTCCCAGGGGAAATTAGGCTCGAGCTGGTTGAGGAAGTTCCGCAGCATGGAATTGTTCGTGTACAGAGCGTTGAAGGAAATTCCCCCTCGGACTCCATCCAGATAGCCCAGCTCGATCGGAATCTCGCCCGATAGCCGATTCCTGCGAAGGTCCAACTCTCTGAGCTCGGGCAGCAGGCCGATTCCCGCTGGAATCGAACCAGCCACGGCGGCGGAAAAGAGATTCAATTCCCTCAAACTGACCAGCTGGCCCATTTCGGGAGCGAGGGCCGAGATTTGCGTTCCCTGCAAGTCCAGCACCTCGAGAGCAACCAGTTCACCCATCTCTGCCGGGATCGGTCCCGAAACACCGGTATCACGGAGATTCAAATGGCGCAGGCTCGCGAGGTTCCTGATCGTGGACGGAATCTCACCCCCGAGTTCCGAATTGCGTGACAAGTCGAGTCGCTCGAGATCTTTCAGTAGCCCGATTTCAGCGGGAATCGATCCGTGCAGATCATTATTACCGAGATTCAATTCGGTCAGAGATCGGATCGACCCAACGGCCGGCGGCAATTCCTGGACGGAGCAGTTTTGAAGGATCAGCTCCTTCAGGACCGGAAGGCCGCTCAACGGCGGGGGGAATACGACAATCGGGTTATTGTAGAAATAGAGCGTCTCGAGCGCCAGAAGGTCGCCGAAACTGTCCGGCAAGCCCGCAATCTGATTCCTTGACAAATCGAGAACCTGAAGCGAGAGCAACTGGCCAAATTCTGCAGGGAGCGAGGTCAAATCGTTGGACGCGATCTCCAATTGTCGGAGACTGATGAGTTGACCGATGCTGCTTGGAAGAGAGGTCAGATCGACGTCATCAGCCTTTAGAGTGTGCAGTTTCGTCAGGTCTCCAAGACCAGGAGGGAGTGCCCCCAGCGGGTTATCGGAAACATCCAGGTATTCCAGATTTACCAAGGCGAGCAATCCCGGAATGCTTGATACCCCGAGCAAGCTTACATCCAGCTCGCGCAGGGCCCGCAGCTGACCGAAGTCATCCGGTAGTGCATTCAGACGATTGTTGCGGAGATTGAGAACCTCAAGGTTCCTGAGCCCCGAAACGGGAGGCAAGCTCGTCAGTCGATTGCCGCCCAGGTGCATCTCTCTCAGCGAGTCGATTCTCACCAGGCCGGCTGGAAGTGGACCCTCGAATGCGTTCCCCGAGAAGTCGATGAATTCCAGCGCTTGGAGTTCTCCAATCGTACCCGGCACTTCGCCAGAGAGTCCGACGATTGGAGGGATCTGGGGGAAAGGGGCAAAGACCAGCGGGGCTGCGGACAGATCGAGGCGCCGCAATTGCTTCAGCTCTCCGATTTGAGCCGGCAGCGTACCGCAGAGATTATTTTGGTCCAGATCCAGTTCCACCACATGGTCGTTTTCAACCATCACTCCGGCCCACTCTGACTCCGTTCCCGGCGGACCCAGCCAATTCTCGTTACGGGTCCACTCCTCTCCCCGTGCGGCATCAAAGAGGGCTATTAAAGCGGCGCGCTCCGAGGCTGGAATCGCCCCGAACAGGCCCGAGCTGGAGAGCGACACGATGAGCACTCCTGCGAGCGAACAGAGGCAGGGTCGAATCGGATGCGGAAGACATCGAGGGGATCGCGGATCAATCAAAACTCCTCCAGCCAGTCGGGGCTTGTAAGCACGCATTATCAAGGCCTCCTTGCAAATCGTTGCTGCCCAGCCACAGCAATCCCCTCAATTCTGGATGCGAAAATATTAGCAGAAACTGTAAGACAAGACAAAGAGAAGAATGGAGAAGCCAATCGGGGGAGATTTAATCCTTGGAACCAATTGGTGAATGCGCGGTCTCGCAACATCCGGTGATGGGTGGCCTTGAGAAGGTGGCGACCCAGTACTGTCAAGTTAAGCAGAATTCTCGCGTTTTCGGGGCGAAACCCATTGACGCTCGAACCTAGAATCAACAACTTAGAGACAGTCAAGAGCGCTGGGTAGGCACTCAAACCCGTTAACTTGACAGTACCCGAGCAAGGAATGCCCTCCTGGGTTCCATCGCCGGATGGTGTGGTCAAGGATGTCAGCAACCCAACCGTTTCCCTCTGCGGGAATGCGGGAATCGATACCGTCAGGTGCCGCGGAGCATCACGCTGCCGGACCAAAATAGACCAGAGCTGAGTGGCCTGGGAGTCAGCTGCCAGCCAGACATTCCAGTTGAGCGGCTGCGCCAGAGTTGCCAGTGCAAACTCCAGGTCGAGGGTGCCGTCCTCATATCGGGCAGCGAGATCCAGTGTACACTCCGGTGGGCGGGGAGCCGGTTCGGACAGATTCCTCAGGCTGCTGGTGTGCCTGGCATCATGCATGTACATCGGCCAAGGAGGAGATGGCCAGGTCGCCGGAATTTCCGTGGACGGCGAATAGCTTGTCACCCGTCGATCCGAAATACACGACTCCGTCCGGGCCAATGGCAGGACTGGAGAAGACATAGCCGCCAGCCCCAAATACCCACTTCCTCGTGCCGTCGGGATTGATCGCGTGGAGCTGCGAATCCCTCGATCCCACCTAGATGGTGCCTTCATCGCTGATCGCGGGGGAGGAGTAAATGCCGTCTCCGGTTTCATAACGCCACTTCAGCATCCCCTGGGGATGAACCGCATAAAGATTGTGATCTTGCGACCCGATATAGATCGTCCCATCGGCACCAATTGCCGGTGGTGATATGCCATAGGGGAACCCCCACTTTCGCGTCCCGTCCGGGTTGATGGCCTGAAGGCCGTGAGTGTAGGTTCCCACGTGAATGGTACCGTCGGAGGCGATGGCTGGAGCGCCGAGGAGATAGGAACCGGTGTTGTAAAACCATTTCTC
>JBHHYX010000334.1:0-6253 GCA_046757765.1 Acidobacteriota bacterium
CCACCGGCTGATCACTCCTTTTACGACACCCTCTCACGGTCGGGGCTCCGTTACTTCATAGAGTAGATTGATGCCGGCTCACTCGAAGAACAGATCCAGCCGACCTTCTGCTGCGAAGTTGCGGAAGTCCTGGTCCCGGGTCACCAATGCAACGGAGTGGTCAATGCACGACTGGGCGATGAGGCTGTCGGCAAGCCGGGCACACCTCCCGCGGCTGAGGACACGAGCCCGAAGCCGGCCCGTACGCTCCCAGTAACCCGAGGAGATCCCCAACAAGGGTAAGCTCTTGAAGAGAAGGCGGAGGTCCTCGCTTGGCTTCGGGTCACTCAAGAGTTCGCAAAGGACGACCGGCGGAAGAAGGGCCTGGGAGTGTTCGAACGCCCATTCAACGACCTCCACATCCCCACCGGATTCTCCTTCCAGGAAGGCAATGATCGAACTGCTGTCCAGCGCGACCACTATCGGTCCTCCCGCAAGGAGTCGACTGGAATGGAGAACCGCACCTTTCCTTTTAATTGGCGTAGCCGTCGATAGGCTTCCCGGGCCGCCAGAAGCTGAAGTCCCCGGCGGACCGTGGCGGTGATCCCGTCCCCGGTCAGAGCTCTTGCCTGGCGGAGGAGCTCCCGGGGCACCTGAACTGTGATTTTCGTCTCGTCAGTGGCCATGAAACCATAATACCAGCCTCTATACCATAAGACAATATGGTATTATCGTATCTCTTCCAGATATCGGAATCGGCTACCGGTTGTCGGGGCCGGCATTCGGTATCGGCAATCGACGTCCCGCGCCTTGCTCCGTGCCGCTGCCATCGACGGCGATTTGCGATTGCGAACCCCGATTCCGATACCGAGGAAGACGCGGCGACGGCACCTCTGGCTGGTCTGAGAGTCCACCTTACGGAGCGGGTGCCAGGACCAATCCAATATCGGCCGCTGGGCAGGGTGTATCCGCTGACGTGCAGGAGGTGAGAAATTCGGTTCCCCCTTGCCAAACCAGCTCGACTGGCCACACAATTCACTTCATGCAAGCAGGCTTGACAATTTCCGAGGTGGACGTGGAAGAGCTTCGGCGGGCCAAAGCTTTGTTGGAGAATCCGAGCCTGGCCGCCAAGCTGACCAGCCTTCTGGGGACTCCCATTGAAAAAGGCTTTGAGCTGTTGCCGGAAGAGTGGTCGATCGCGATTCGAGGCGCTGTAGAGATGTCGCTCACCCGGGCGCTCCGGCTCGCTCTGGCGACGCTGGACCCGAAACCGCTGAGGCGATCCTTCGAGAGTCTGCACAAAGCGGCGGTCATGGGCACGGGCGGCGTGGGCGGTGCCCTGGGGTTGACGGCGCTACCCGTTGAGCTGCCTCTCTCCACCACCATCATGCTGCGCTCCATCGCCGACATCGGCCGAAGTGAAGGTGAAGACCTCTCCGATGGAGACGGGAAACTGGCCTGCCTGGAAGTGTTTGCCTTTGGAGGAAGATCCTCCAAGGACAATGCGGCTGAGACGGGATATTACGCCGTTCGCACTGCCCTGGCCAGTACTCTGGCCGAGGCCGCCCGGCATCTTGCCGAAAAGGGTCTATCGGTCGAAGGAGCTCCCGCACTGGTGCGATTTGTGGCCGCTGTGGCCTCCCGCTTTGGAATCGCCGTCTCCGAAAAAGCCGCTGCTATGGCCATTCCCGCCGTAGGGGCGATTGGAGGCGGGTTGATCAACGGCATTTTCATCGACCACTTTCAAAATATGGCCCGAGGTCACTTCAAGATCAGAAAGCTGGAGCGGCGCTATGGCAAGGAAAACGTGCGGCGGATCTATCAGGACTTTCAACCGTGACCGGGTCGAACGTCACCCTTCTTTACAATCCCTGGCCAGCGACCCCGGGCGGCCTGGGGAGGCCGTTCAGGGGCTTTGAAGCGTCAGCGGCCCGGGCGCCACTGGTATTCAACCCAGCCCAACGCGATGGCTCTTGTGAGGGAGTGGGAGGTCTCTTCCAATTCAGGTCAGAGTTTCATCCGCGGGGCGCCAGAGGTCGGCGGCCTTGAAAGACGGATCGGTGCCCACGAATCGGGAACAGATGCTGGAAGCGGTGGCAAACAACCGGAGAGGCTGGGACTGTCTCATCATCGGTGGCGGCGCGACCGGATTGGGAACCGCGGTGGAGGCGGCCTGGCGAGGTTATCGAACCCTTTTGCTGGAGCAGAGCGATTTTGCCAAGGGAACGTCCAGCCGGAGCACGAAACTGGTTCATGGCGGGGTCCGCTACCTGCGTCAAGGTCACATTGGGCTTGTCGTCGAGGCGCTTCGAGAAAGAGGGTTGCTTCTGCAAAACGCGCCCCACCTGGTACATCCTCTGGCCTTTGTCATTCCCATTTACCGCCGCTGGGAGACCCCTTACTACGGGACCGGTCTGAAGCTTTACGATCTGTTGTCGGGCAAGCGAAGCCTGGGGGCTTCCCGGTGCCTGTCACGGCGGGAAACACTGAAGCGGGTCCCAACCCTCGAACCCAATGGTTTACGCGGGGGCGTCCTCTACTACGACGCCCAGTTTGACGATGCCCGGCTAGCCATCACCCTGGTCCGGACGGCGGTTGATCTGGGAGGGCATGCGGTCAACTACATGCCGGTCCGGTCGCTGCTCAAGAAGCGGGGACAGATAGTCGGCGTGGTGGCGGAGGACCGGGAAACAGGCCGCCAGTACGAGCTCCGGTCACGGGTGGTGATCAATGCGACTGGAGTGTTCTCCGACTCTCTGCGCTGTCTGGACGATCCCTCCACACCGGCTCTGATCGTTCCCAGCCAGGGAATCCACATCGTTCTGGCTGGCTCTTTCCTGCCCGGGAACTGTGCTCTGATGGTGCCGAGCACGGACGACGGACGGGTTTTTTTCGCTCTGCCCTGGAAGGGAAGGGTTTTGGTGGGGACCACAGACACTCCTGTTGAGGGGATTCAACTCGAGCCGCGTCCTCTGGAGGGTGAGATCGACTTCCTGCTGACTCACGCCGCCCGGTACCTGGCCCGAGGGCCGTCGAGGAAGGACATCCTCAGTGCCTTCGCCGGATTGCGCCCATTGATTCGCTCGGGAAAAAGCAAGAAGCTTTCTTCTCTTTCCCGCTCCCACGCCCTGATCGTCTCCCCCTCGGGATTGATCACCATTGCAGGTGGAAAATGGACCACCTACCGAAGAATGGGCGAGGAAACCGTCGACCGGGCCGCTCAAAGCGCGGGTCTCGAGAAGAGGCGCCGCGGGACGGAACAGCTTCGACTGCATGGTTGGTGCGAGCGGAAGTGGAGAACGGAAGACCGGATCTACGGGAGTGACGCGGCCCAGCTTCAAGATCTCATCGTGGCGACTCCGGCCCTGGGCCGGCGCCTGCATCCGCGCCTCCCCTACCGGTTGGGTGAGGTGGTCTGGACCGCTCGCTTTGAAATGGCCCGAACCTTGGAAGATGTGCTTTCGCGGCGGACTCGGGCGTTGTTGCTCGACGCCCGGGCCAGCATTGAATCGGCACCTCGAGCCGCCCAGGTCATGGCCGATGAACTCCACCGGGGGCCGGCCTGGAAGGCGCGTCAGATCGCCGAATTCACGGCACTGGCACAGGGTTACCTGGTAGAGCGGTGTTGAGGTTCAAGGTGGAGAGCATTGGAACCTGGGCTTGAAAGGTTGAGGCTGAACGGGGACACTGGGGAGTAGAGATGCAACTTGCCTTGATAGGACTTCCAGGGGCGGGAGTCAAGACCCTTTTTTCCGCCATCACCGGTTTGGCTGAATCAGTGGGGAGCTTCGCAGCCTCCCCGGGCCAGAGCCGCGTGGCTGTCGTCAAGGTGGCGGATGAAAGGCTCCAGCAGATCAGCCGTGTGTATCTTCCCAAGAAAACGACCACGGCAGCAGTTGAAATTGCTGAATTCCCGGGACTCTTCGGGCAGAGGACCGACGGTCGGCGCGTGGGGGTGGCCCGCAACTCGGATGCACTGGTCCTCGCTCTGCGGAGCTTTCCCAGCGAGACAGTGCCCCATTTTCAAGGCAGCGTTGATCCGGTTCGCGATCTGGATACGCTGATCACGGAGCTGGTGATTGCCGACCTCTCGGTGGTGGAGACGCGCCTTCGGCGCCTCCGCATCAGTCTCAAGAAAAGGCCCAACGAAGAGGAAAAGGCGGAGAGGGAAGTCCTGGACAGGTGCAGGCAGGCCCTGGATCAAGGCCTGGTCCTGCGCCAGCTTGAACTCTCCGCAGTCGACCAAAAGCGCATTCGGGGGTTCGGCTTCCTCACCCGCAAGCCGCTCATGCTGCTGCTCAATATTGGCGACAGCCAACTGGGTGAAGAGGAGAAGTTGACGGCTCCCTTTCGGGCCCAAGGCTACCCCACTCGAGCCCTGTGCGCGGACATTGAGGCGGAACTGGCTCAGATGGAGAGCCGGGATCGGGAGGAATTCATGGCCGATCTCGGAATCAGGCAACTGGCCGCCCCTCTGGTGCTGGGTGCCGCCTACCAAACGCTGGACCTGGTGACTTTCTATACCTACGGTCCCGACGAGTGTCGTGCCTGGACCGTCCATCGAGGGGACACGGCGGTGGATGCCGCCGCCAAGATCCATACCGACATAGCCAGGGGATTCATCCGGGCCGAGGTGGTCGGCTTTGAGGATTTCCGCCAGTGCGGAGACATCAAAACGGCCAAGAGTCGAGGCAGATTCCGTCTCGAAGGCAAAGACTATGTCGTTCAGGATGGCGATCTGATCATCATTCGCCACAGCTAGTTCCCATCACAAGACTCTTGAATAGGTGTTAAATAATAGCTTAGATTTTGGGATGGGAACTAGAAATCCCAAGGGCCAAGGGGCCAGTTTGCCGCGTTGCGGGATCAGTTTTTCTCACCCCAAATGGACGCGTTTCTGGGAGATCCTTCCGCATCTGGGTCCATTGGTCGTCCATTTGCGGTTGAAGTTCCGTTGAGACTGAGCAATTCTGCGGTCACTGAACCGCGAACATGAGTGAGTGGCCATCCGGATTGGCCGGGCGCTGACGCTTCGGTTCAGTTTACAGGGCAGGGGCAATGGCCCAGCCCAAAACGTCGCTCAGCAGCGGTCTGCCGCCTGCCGATTGGGGTCCCGTCCCGTCACAAAAGTCTTGACACTCTTGCGCCGAGTCCATATACTGAGCCGGTTTTTTTCAGGCGCTTGGGGTGCATCCTCTGATGCTGGCGTGGAGGGGGAGTGAGTGAAAAGACGGGATTTTACAGTTATTATCGCGTCCTTTTCCGGTGTTCCCGCCCGCAGATTCTCCGTTCCCAGGAACATGGTCTACGGTTTTGCAGCCGCTCTCCTTGCGGTTGTGACGGCCTTCACCCTTTCCTCCCTTCACTACTACTCCATGTGGAACAAGACCGGGGACTATGCTTCTCTCCAGAAAGAGAGGGATGAGCTTCGGACCCAGAACGAGGCGTTTCGACTGACGGCCAAGCTCTTGACGGATCGATTGTCCTCGCTTGAGATTTCCGCCCAGAAGTTGCGGATTGTTTCGGGTTTGGACGAAGCTGGCCTGGGGGGAGTGGGTGGCCCTCGAAGGAGTAAGGACCCCATCCTGACGCTGAGCGATCGAGCTCTCTATCAACACTTTCGATCGTTGGACCGGAAGAGCATCACACTTCGAAACGAACTCGGAAAGCTCCAGGATTATTACAAGGATCGCAACATCCTGTTGGCGGCCACGCCTTCTCTCATGCCGGTTCAAGGGTATCCTTCGGATCGCTACGGAATGCGCCGTGATCCTTTCACCAGCCAGAGAGACTTCCATCCCGGACTCGATATTTCGGCCCCCAAGGGGAACAAAGTGGTGGCGACGGCAGACGGCCTGGTGGTTTTCGCCGGGCGCCAGTTCGCCTATGGGAAGCTCGTCATTCTGGAGCACAAGTTCGGCATCTCCACCCGCTACGGGCATCTGGCAAATATCGCCGTGACTCCGGGACAGGTGGTCAAAAGGGGGGACATCGTCGGCTACGTGGGTTCCACCGGTCGCGCTACCGGACCGCATGTCCACTACGAAGTCCGTCTCAATGGGCGACCCCTGGATCCGCTCCGTTTTTTCCGCGACACTGAGTAACTCCTCCCTTCTCGGTCTCTGGCGCTTTGACTTCACCCGGCCCGCACTCTTCCCTCAGGATCGGAGAGCAACCAGATTGATGCCATCGGAGGGCCGCCCGATTCGTCTAACCCGCATTTCTCACACTCGATCGTAGCGAGGCGGTGGAGATGCCCGTGGATACAAGGCGT
>JBHHYX010000335.1:0-6236 GCA_046757765.1 Acidobacteriota bacterium
TTGGTGCGCGTCAAAACAATCATGGGGCTGCGCTCCTTCATTTCGTCAGTTCCACGCCCACCAGGGGTTCCAGGCGGGCCAGGGCCATTTGGAAGTTGGTCAGTTCGCGGTAGTAGTCGACCTCGTAATCGAGCACGGTGAGGAAGTTGTCCAGCATAGTGAGGAAGTCCACCGTGCCTACCTCGTAGGCGGACAGCGAGGATTCCAGGGCCAGTGTCGACTGGGGCACCACGGCCCGGGAGAAGAGCTCCGCCAACTCCTCGGACGCCTTGGCAGTCAAGTACTGTTCTTTGACTTCAAAATAGAGAGTCGTCTCCCGGTTGTCTCGGCTGCGCTGGGCGCTGATCAGCTCTTGGGTCGCCTCGTTCACGCCTTCGCGCTGCTTGGTTTTGTAGAAGACGGGGATGTTGATGCTGAAGGTAAAGCCGTGCATCTCAGGAATGAAGGGGCGGTTTTGGTACATATAGGCGACGCTGAAGTCGGGGTAGTACTCCTTGCGGGCGAGGTTGGTCGCGAACTGGCTGCGCTCGATCATCCGCTGCTCGCGCTGCAAGCCGGTGTCGTTATCCCGGGCCAACTGATAGAGGGTTTCGAGCGTATAGGTCAGCTCGGCCTGCTCGAAGGGTGCCGGCGGCGGCAGGGGGGCTTCCGGTTCACGGTAGAGCAGGGTATTCAGCCGCACCTGCGCCGTCTTCTTTTGCTGGTAGAGAATAGTGAGCCGCTGCAGCAGCCGGGAGAGTTCCACCTGGGCTTTGAGCACATCCTGCTGGATGCCCTTGCCCACCTGGTAGCGAATTCCGGCAATTTTGGTCAGCTTCTCCAACAGGTTCTTGTCCTTCAAGGTGATTTCAATCGCTTTGTCGTAGTAAAAGTAGTCGTAGTAGGCGACCTTCACCTGGGCGACCACCCGCCGGCGAACGTTCTCGTAGTCCCACCACGCCGCCTCGGCCTCCCGGTCGGCGATTTGCCCGCGCAGCTTCAGCTTGCCGGGAAACGGGATATCCTGCCGGGCGCCGATGCTGCGGAAGCTCGACGGGTCGCGTTCCTGCACATCGAAGGGAGTGATATTCCCCATCCAGCCAACGGAAAAGATGGGGTCGGGAAATGACTTCACCTGGGGCACCCGCCGCCGCAGTGACTCTACCCGCCGCAGCGCGCTTTTCACCGCGGGGTTGTTCGCCAGCGCTTCCTGAATCAGGGAATCCATCCCGACCGGTGTCCCGCGGGCTTGGGCGGCGGCTGCCCGCGCCATCCGCTGGGATTTCGGGCCCAGGAGGGTGGCGCTCACGGAGTTTCGGGGTTCACCCGGGGAGATCGAAGCGCTCTGCGGACGGGCGCCGAGCGGAAGCAACAGACTCGCACTCACTGCCAGGCCGACCAACTGCTTTTCAACCTTAAGCATCGTCTTCACCCTCATCGTATATGTTTCGGTCCAACGCGTTTCAGCTAGGGGAGGAGCAGAACCGCTGAGGTATGTCCGCCCCCCTCAGTCGAGGGAGAGTCCGCTTCCGATCAGCAACGCAGGCTGACGCTCAGAACGGAGCGGGTCAGGGGGACGTGGGTTATGGGGAGGTCATTGCGCCGAGCCAGCAGAATTGCATCAACCCCAGCCAGAGGCCTTCCCTCCGCGGGGCCCTGGGGCGAGTGGGTTGCTTGGGGGTTCAATTTCGCCGCGTCTTTCCCGGGTAGCACGTAGGCAACGCTCCTCGTGGGGGTCGCGCCGCAGCAGGCATGCTGCTGGCCCTCTGTTCCCGGCGCCCAGTTCGCCGCCTGTTGCTGTGGCATTTGTTGCTGGCAGCAGCTCGCTTCGCACTCCGTCTCCTGCGTGCCAGCCAGGCAGAGCTGGTTGGCGAGAGCGGTCTGGGTAGCTACCAGAACCGCAACCGCTGCTACTATCCTTGTGCGTCGCCCTCGCATAGAAAACCTTGCCTCGCCCAGCACTTTTGCACGTCCCTGGCCAAATGCAATACCACATCGCGCCAGAAAATGAAACCCCCGCCATCCCCCTGCAACATGCCGAGTTAGTGCCATGAGCTAGGTGCCGCCGAGCCGGCCCGCACTAAACCCTTTCGCCAGCAGGCAGGCCTGGTGCCGCAAAGCGCACACTCATTGCCCGACAACGGCCAAGAGAGGGGGCGGGGAGCACATGGAAAGGGTCGATTTTTCCTCGAGGTGGGGTGGTTTGGACATGTGCTCCCCATCATGCTGTTCTACTTGTGAGCACGTTGCTTGCCAGTTGAGATTTTTCACCGAAGAGATAATTTCCCCTTCCCAGTCGTCCGCCTTTCGATTGGGCCCGTCGGCCGGAGGGAAATCGGGGTTGGCAGGAAGCAATTCTAGGCGAGTAACTTTGGAGAGGAAGGCCTGCGTTCCGGGCTACTCATCGTCTTGCTAGGAGGTCCCGACCGCCCCCGCCGGCGAGCTGATTCCGTACTTCTCCATCCGATAGATCAGCGTCTTGCGGGTAATGTTCAGGTATTTGGCCGCGCGGGTTTGGTTCCAGTTATGTTTCTCGAGGGCCTGGAGCAGGATCTCCTTCTCGACCTCTTCCAGGCTGATGCCGTCTTCGGGCAGTGCGAGGGCTACGTTGGCGATGCGGGGTTTTGCCTGGCGGATCTCCGCCGGCAGGTGCTCCGGCCGGATCACCTCACCTTTCCCCAACACCACCAGGTGTTCAATCACATTCTCCAGTTCCCGCACATTGCCCGGCCAGTTGTACTGCACCAGGACCTTCTCCGCTTCTTCCTCGACGGAGACCAGGGGCAAGTCGTAGCGACGGCAATATTTTCTCAGAAAGTGTTCCACCAACAAGGGGATGTCCTCTTTCCGCTCGCGCAGCGGGGCCAGGTTGATGGTCACCACACTCAGCCGGTAGAAGAGGTCATCGCGAAACTGGCCGTCTTCAATCAGATTTCGCAAGTTGCGGTTGGTGGCGGCCAGGATGCGCACGTTCACCTTGACGGGATGCGGATGGCCGATTTTGTCCACCTCCCGCTCCTGAATGACCCGAAGGAGCTTGACTTGGGCGCTGGGCTGCAATTCACTCACTTCGTCCAGGAACACGGTGCCTTCGTTGGCCGCCTCAAACTTGCCGGTGCGGTCGCTGAGCGCCCCGGTGAAGGATCCCTTGCGATGCCCGAACAGCTCCGACTCGATGAGGGTTTCCGGAATCGCGCCGCAGTTGATGGTAACAAATGGCTTTGTGCGGCGAAGGCTATTCTGGTGAATGGCTTTGGCCAGAAGTTCCTTTCCCGTGCCCGACTCGCCGGTGAGCAGCACGGTAGAATCCCGCCGGGCCACCTGCAGAGCCAGATCGAACACATCCCGCATCTTACGGGAGCGGCCGACAAGACTCTCAAACCGGAAACCGGTGTCGGCAAAGTCGCGCAGGTAGCGGTTTTCATCGAGCAACTGCTGGTGCTCCAGCGCCCGGTGGATGACAATCTTCAACTCGTCGGCATTCAGGGGCTTCAGAATGTAGTCGGCGGCGCCCAGTTTCATGGCTTCCACGGCGCTGTTCACGGTTCCGAAGGCGGTCACCAGGATGACCGGGGTATCCTGATTGATTCCCTTGATGCGGCTGAGGAGGTCGAGCCCGTCCATCCCGGGCATGCGAATGTCGGCGATCACCAGCCGGGGCGCTTCCGCCTCGAAGAGTTGCAGGCCAGCTTTGCCATCGCTGGCCGTCAGGGTCGAGTAGCCCTCCTCTTGCAGCCAGAACTCGATCAGGCGCCGCTGGCTGGCGTCGTCGTCCACGACCAGAATGGGTTTCTCTTCCATCGCCTAAACCCGCCGGGGCAGCAATCCTGAATCAGCCGGACTCTCCTCCTGCACCACCGGGAGGGTTACCGTGAAGGTCATTCCCCGGCCCGGGTTCCTTCGCGCCTCGATGTGGCCCCCATGCTGGCTGACAATCTGATAGGCAATCGACAGGCCCAAGCCGGTGCCCCCCGTCCGGGTGGTGAAGAAGGGATCAAAAACTCTCTCCAGGTCATCCGGGTCGATTCCGACCCCCTCGTCTTCTACCTCCACGGCTACGAAATCAGCCCTTCGGGCCGACCGCAGCACCACGCCGCCTCCCTGGGCCATGGCCTGGATGGCGTTGATGACCAGATTGAGGAGGACCTGCTTCATTTGCTCCGGGTCGACCGATACGGTGGGCAGTTTGTCGAGCGACTCAATCCGCACCCGGGCACCCGCCAGTCTAGCGGTTTCCGCCGTCAGCAGCTGGACTGATTCCAGCAGGACTGTCAGCTCTGTGGGTTGGAAACGCGGGGTTTGAGGGCGGGCGAATTCGAGGAAGTGAGAGAGCAACCCCTTCAGGCGGTTGATCTCTTCTTCGGCGAGTCGCCCGAATTCCTGTCGGGTGGACGCAGGCAACTTCTGCCGTCGCAAAATCTGCACCGCGCCTTCCACCGAGCCCAGCGGGTTGCGGATCTCATGGGCCAGGCCGGCCGAGAGCTCCCCGAGTGCGGACAGCCGGTCCGCGCGGCGCAGTTGCTCAAACGAGCTCTGCAGCTGTGCGTTGACCCCCCGCAGCTTCTGAGCGGTCTCCTGGACCTTGATCCGGTGCCTCCTTTCCTGTTCGGCCAGCACGCCGGTTAAGGCGCCCACCATGAAAAACATGCCAATCTCGATGTACTGGGTGGCACTGTACGCCGGGTAGAACCTCCAGGCCAAGAAAATGTGCGGCGCGTAGAGGAAGCCGGCCAGCGTGGCAGCCAGCAGCCCCCCGCGCCAGCCGAACCACAAAGCAGCCAGCAACAAGGGAAGGTAGTAGCCCCGTTGGAACAACTGGTGGAGCCAGAGGTGGCTGGTGGCGGTCTGGTAGTGCAGGAGCGAAACCCCGGCAATGGTTCCCACAATAATCGCAACTCGAACCAGCTTCGGCCGTCTCATCTTTTTTCCATTGGGCTAATCCTGATTCTACCACCGCACGGCGCCCAGGGTCACGACGCGACCCTCCCGGACCCGATGAATGCCGGCGTGCGTTGGCGCATATCGAGCAGGGTTTGCCGCAAATGGGGCATTCGGAGAGCGGTCAGCCAACCAGTGTTCGATCGGTGTAGATGCAAGTGCTTGGGAGGTGTGGGGGTTGCGGTTACTTTTCCCGGCCGTCTCTGTGGCACTTCGCTTGCGAGACACTGCGGTGGAGCGGAACGATATGCGGAGTGGCACAGATGATCACCGTGACGCGTGATTTCTCCCTTTCGATGCAAACCACCCAACCCTTCGACCAGTGCCTGGCTTTCCTGCGTCAATCGTTGCGCCAGGCAGGCTTCCGCATTCTCGCCGAGGTTCCATTCCATCGGGAGTTCGAGCGCCATGTGGGGCTGGGCTGCCAGAACTACACCGTTCTCATCGTCTGGAGTCCGTTTCTCGCCTATCAGGCCTTGCTCAGCGATCGGGACGCGGGGATTTTCATGCCGTTTCACTTCATCGTCGCCGAAAATGGAAAGTCAACCCTGGTGGCGGCGACGAACCATGCGCTCTTCGGCCGGGCGAGCGGGAAAATTGGGGTTCAAGTTCTGGCCCGCGACCTCACCCGCAAGATTCGGCAGATTTTCTCCGAGCTCGCCGCCCGCGAGAAGAGTGCACCTCATACGCCGCTGCAACCACAGAGGAGGGAAGTATCATGACCGCCGTTTTTCTCTACCTAGTGGGAATTGTTTTTGTTTTCCTGGTTCTCCACTTCGTGCGAGGGCGCCAGTCAAACCTATGGCACCGGAGTGTGCCCCGCCAGTCAACCAGCCAGCCACCCGCAGCACGGAGAAACTATGGGGAGACGACCCCGGGCGTCTCCGTGCCCTATGAGGAGGTCAAGACGGACGAGCGGAAGGTTGTGCACCACCTACATTGAGAAGCAAAGAGACGGGCTGGTGGTCACCAAGATCCTGGTCAGGGGAGAAAACGTCGAGCATCGCGTCGTCGACTAGACCCACCCCCGTGGGGCGTGCCAGCAGGAAGCCTGATGCTCCGGGTGATTCACTGCCTTGGGGGGCCCGAAGAGAGGCTGGGGGTGAGACTCCACTACCGATATTCCCGCCTGCCCTCCAATGACGGAATATACTTCGACATGCGTCGCTGTCCTGTGGCCGAATACTTTCGGTCGAGCGGCGCCGCGGACCTGTGTGTGGGTAGCTGGTGTAATCTCGACTATGGTCTGGCCGAGATGTGGGGCGGCTGGCTCGAACGGACCGGAACGCTGGCGGGCGGAGACGACTGCTGCCGCTTCC
>JBHHYX010000336.1:0-6230 GCA_046757765.1 Acidobacteriota bacterium
TACCGATGAAGACCCGGATACCCCACCACTTGCCGGACGGAGGTCTCGCGCTACGGATGACTCAATGGGAGGTCATTAGGGAGAGGCCAGAGCGCTGCGGATCGCTGTCAGACCTGATCAGCCGGGAACCGAAGTTCAACCTGAAGTCCCCATGAGCTCGGCAGCCGCTGACTCCCACTCTTCGTACAGTCTCGCCAGTTCGCCTTCGAGCTCTTCGTGACTTGTGGCGAGATGGTGGAGCCGGGTAAAGTCGCTTTTTCTCTGCAAGGCTTCCAGGGTCTTGGATCTGCGCCTCTCCAGATCCTCGATCCTGGCCTCCAGTTGGGCCAGTTGTTGCTCTCTTCGCCTGCGCTTATGTTTGGACATTGCGGATGGGACGCGAACCGAGGAGCGGGTCGGCTTGCGACCCCGCGTTGCCGGCTTGGTGCGACGGCCTTCCCCTTCCTCCAGCGTTAACTGCTGGAGGTTTTCAAGCGCCGTCCAAGTTCGGTCGCGGATCAAATACAACCGGTCCGCCATCCGGTCCACAAAGTACAGATCATGGGAGACGATCATCAGGGTTCCGCTGTAATCGGCCAGGGCGGCTTCCAAGGCTTCCTGGCTGGAGAGGTCCAGGTGATTGGTGGGCTCATCCAGAATCAACACATTGGTCGGATGATACAAGACCCGGGCCAGGGCCAGGCGGGTGCGTTCGCCGCCACTCAATTGTTCGATTCGCTTGAAGATCTCCTCTCCCCGAAAGAGGAAGCGGGCGGCGAAGGCGCGCAGTTCGAAGTCGGTGGTCTCCAGATCGAGGCGTCGAAGCGAATCATAGACCGTGGCGCTTCCCTCCCCTACCCAGGGATCCTGAGAAAAGTAGGAAGGGGCGGTGTTGGCACCCCATTCCAGCCTTCCATCCAGCAACGGGATCTCGCCCACCAACGTCTTCAAGAGTGTCGACTTCCCGGTCCCGTTACCTCCCAGAATAGCGATTCGATCCCCCCGGTGCACGATCAAATCGAGTGACGGGAGGAGTGGCCTGCCGCGATAACCGATGGTGGCCCCCAGAAGGCGAAAGCTGACGGCTCCGCCCCGTCTGGCCTCCTCAACCCGCAGCGTCGGCTTTTCGTCGCCCCGAGGTGGACCTTGCAGCCACTCCGTCTTCTCCAGGTGCTTGCGCCGGGACTGGGCCTGGCGAGTTTTCTGCCCCGCGATATTGCGGCGAATGTACTCTTCGGTTCTTTTCTTCCACTGCTGCTGGCGTTGATAGCGGGCGGCTTGCAGGCGATGCCGCTCCTCCCTCAGCCGGCGAGCTCGGGAGAAACCACCGGGGTAGGTTTCGAGGCGCCCTCCCTCAATTTCCCAGGTGATTTCCGTGACCGAGTCGAGGAGATGCCGGTCGTGGCTGATGAGTACAAAGGCGCCCTCCCGCTGCCTCAAGAATCGGATCAGCCACAGCGTGCCCTCCAGATCAAGATGGTTGGTGGGCTCATCGAGAAGCAGCAGATTGGAAGGCCGCAGTAGGGCCCGTGCCAACAGCAGCCGGCTCACCTGCCCACCGGAGAAAGCGGTACAGAGCTGATCCAGATCACCCTTCTCAAAGCCCACTCCGAGCAGGGCGGCCTCCGTGCGGGCTTCATAGTCGTAACCTCCTTTCAACTCCAGTTGCAGTCGAAGAGATTCATACTCGGAAGCTGTCCCCTCCGGCACTTTGCCATGCAGACCGGACATCTCGACTTCGAGCTGCCGCAGCTGTTGTTCCATCTGTTTGAGGTCTCGAAAAACTTGAAGGGCGGCTTGGCGGATGGAGGTGTCCGGCTCGAGAGTCGGCATCTGTTCGATGCGCGCGAGCTTCAGGGATCTGTTGCGGTGGATCTGGCCGCCGTCGGGTTCGGTCCTCCCCTCGATCAAGTCGAGGAAGGTGGTCTTTCCACAGCCGTTTCGACCGATCAAGCCGACTCGGTCACCCGGATTGGCCTGAACCGACACAGCCCGGAACAGGGGCGTACCCCCAAATTCTTTGGCGACGTTCTCAAAGCGAAACCACATCTATCGACTGAACACCTCGCCCCATCAGACGTTTGATCCCAGGTGACGTCTTTCGATCTGCCGTATTTTTTCAACTCGCCGGCGGTGGCGTTCCTCTCCGTAAGGTGTTTCCAACCAGGTCTGGACGATCGTTTCCATCTGCCCCGTGGCGATCATGCGCCCACCCAGAGTGAGGACGTTGGCGTAATTGTGTTGGCGGCTGTTTCGAGCCGTGGCTTCGTCGTAGCACATCGCCGCCAGAACTCCGGGAATCTTGTTGGCGGCCATACACGAGCCGATCCCGGCCCCGTCAACCAGGATGCCGACCCGGCATTGGCCGCGGGCTACGGCGGCAGCCACTGAAAGCGCCACATCGGGATAATCCACCGGGTTTTCGTCGAAGGTGCCGAAATCGTGGAAGGCATAGCCAAGGCGACCGAGCAAACCCTTGATCTCTTCCTTCATCCGGAAGCCGCCATGATCGGCCCCCAGGCCAATGAGCCCGGGGTCGGTTTCAATGAGTTCGACACCCCGGCGGGCCGCCTGTTCACGGGCCAGGTCGGAGACAACAAAGCCCCGGGGGATCGGATAGCTTGCCCCGGAGGGAATACTCTCCAGGTCTTCCGCAACGATGATTCTGGATTTCATGAGACTTCTGAACCTCCGCTCCTTCCCCCCAAAGGGATCTGAACCGACGTCCTGGGAGGCCCTGATCCGGTGTCACACCCCTCAGGGCTCAGGCAACTGCGGACCTTATTTCTCTCTCCCTTTCTCGCCGGACAGGTCCTTCAGACCACTCAGGAACCCTCTGGCCACCGCCGCGACCGGCCTCTGTTTGCCGTCCACCTCATAGTTCAGCCGCCGCATCTCCTGATCTGAAAAGGCGCCCGACAATTGCTCCAGCACCGACTTCAGACGCGGATACCGATCCAGTGTTGCCTGGCGAATCACGATTGCGGCCTGGTAAGGCGGAAAGTACTCTTTGTCGTCCTCGAGCACGGCCAGATCCAGCGCGGAAATGAGTCCGCTGGTGGAATTGCCGGCGGCCAGGTCGATCTGGCCGTCAGCCAGGGCGCGATAAACCAGCCCCAGTTCCATAACCCGGGGAGGCTGTGCGAACTTCAAACCGTAGGTCTTTGCCAATCCTTGAAAACCATCCTTGCGCTCGATGAACTCGTAACCGAAACCTGGCTTCCAACCGGAAGCATGGGCGGCTGCCTGCGAGATCGTTTTCAGTCCCAGCCGGTGGGCCACTTCAGCCCGAATCAAAATAGCAAAAGTGTTATTAAACCCCAGAGGCCGGAGCCATTCCAGGCCGGATTTTCGGTACTCCTCTCTGACTTGCCGGTACACTTGGGCGGGGTCCGTGATGGGGTCTCGCTTAAGAATCGCGGTGAATGCGGTTCCCGTGTATTCCACATAGGCATCCAGTTCTCCCGCCCGTAAGGCCCGGTCCAGGATAAAAGTCCCGGTCAGATTAAAACGGCGGTCTACTCTCAGCTCCATACGGCGTTCGATCTGCTGAGCGACGATCTCACCCAGCAACACCTGTTCGCCGAAGCTCTTGGAACCGATGACCAATCCGTCCCCCGAGTGGCAGCTCCCCAGCGGCAGGACAAAGAGAGCAGTGACCAAAAAGAGGATCGTCCCCCTCACAATAGAGTCTCTCACCTCCGCTTTCGTCCCCCGGAAGAAGGCATCCTGAGGCGCTTTTCCAGCCGGCCCAGAGCAAAATCGGAGAGGAGTGCCAGAATCGCCGCCGGCACAGCCCCGGCCAGGATCAAGTTGGTGTTGACGCTGGCGACACCCCTGAAAATGAAGGCGCCCAGTCCCCCGCCGCCGATGGCCGCCGCAATCGTGGCTATTCCCACCGAGGTGATGGCAGCCACACGAATGCCTGCCACGATGACCCCGGTGGCCAGGGGGATTTCCACCCGCCAGAGCAACTGATTCTCGGTCATACCCATGCCTCTGCCGGCTTCCTTGATGGCTTCATCCACACTCTCTATTCCCACAAAAGTGTTTCGGATAATGGGAAGAAGAGCGTACAGGGTCAGTGCGAATATGGCCGTTCTGGCGCCGATCCCGCCGATGACGGGAACCGGGATAAGAAACCCGAACAAGGCAAGGCTGGGGATGGTCTGCACGACGTTGGCAAAGCCCAGAATACCCTTCTCAAAACCGGGACGGCGGGCGATCAGGATGCCGGCCGGAATCCCGATCACCGAGGCGCTGGCAATGGAAATCAGGACCATGGAGAGATGCTGCAGAGTCAGCTCCAGCAGTTCGTGTTGGTTTTCCAGTAGAAATCGCAAAAAGCTCATCGTCTTTCCATTTCGTCAGCTGTCTGTGTTGGGCGAGCCGATCCCGGTCGCCAACCCCGCAACAACCTTCAGCCCTTCCGGAAGCCACCCGTTGATCCGGTCAACGGAGTTTCCTTCAGAGGCTGAATGAAAGCGCGAATCTCCGCTTGATCCGAACAAAGCAGCTCTTCGGGAGTGCCGCTCAAGAGGAGTGTTCCCTTGTCCATGAGCCCCACCCGATCACCCAGCAGGAAAGCTTCCGAGAGGTCATGAGTGACGAAGAGAATCGTCTTCCGCAGCTCACGCTGCAACTCCTTGAACTCACGTTGGATCTCTCCCCGCGTGAGTGGATCGAGGGCGCCGAACGGCTCGTCCATCAGGAGAATAGGAGGGTCCACAGCCAGGGCTCGAGCCACCCCCACGCGCTGTCTTTGGCCGCCCGAGAGCTGGTGCGGGTAACGAGCGCCGAATTGATGAGGCTCCAACCCTACCAGAAGGAGCATTTCCCGCACCCTTTCGCCAATCCTGTCCTCTTCCCATCCTTCCAGCCTGGGCACCAACCCCACATTCTTCTCCACCGTATAGTGTGGGAAGAGGCCCACTTCCTGAATCACGTAGCCCACCCGGCGCCGCAGCTTGATAGGGTCCCACGAAGTCGTTGGGCGCCGCTCCACCAGCACCTCGCCGTGCTCGGGCTCGAGCAGCCGGTTCACCATCTTGAGAGTGGTTGTCTTGCCGCAGCCGCTACGGCCGAGCAAGACAAATGTTTCTCCCTGCCTGACTTGCAGATCAAGATCCCGCAGGATCGGCCTTCCATTGAGGCTCCAGGAGGTCTTTTTGAACAAGATCATAGCGACGATTGTCCCATTATGGCAGACCCCGGTCCGTATTTCTCGGGCCGGGTCGCGAGCGTGCGAACCAAGCAGTCTCAGCTGAGGGCGGCACCAACCCGGGACGCAAACGGTGGAATATTCGAGCCAGTTTCTCCCATATTGTTAGAGCAGGCTGGAGTGCACGAGACATCAAACGGAGCTGCTCCGCGGCCTGATCGAAATGAAGGGAGGTTCTTTATGAACGGTGCATCGCTTCGATCGGAAGAGTTGCAGGGAGTCGACAGAGTGTGGCACTTGAGACAGGCCCCTTTGCTGAAGGGTCTGTCCGTACACGACCTGACAGCCATCGCAAGCCTCTGCTCGGACTGGGTGTATCCAAAAGGAGAAGTGATCTTCCACCAGGAAGATCCTTCTGACTCGCTGTTCATTCTGAACCGGGGCTGTGTTCGCGTTTCGGTGGTTAATTCGAGCGGTCGGGAGAAGATCATCGGTCTGTTCAAGACAGGCGACATCTTCGGCGAAAACCTGCTGGGCGCCAAGCACACGCGCCAGGTTCAGGCCACCGCCCACGAGGAGTGCTGGGTCTCGATCATGACGGGCGAAAACTTTCTCCACCTGGTGGGCCAGAAACCGGCGCTGGCTCTCAACCTGATCGAGATCTTGACTCAGAAGTTGTCCGAAGCCCGCGAGGATATTGGCGCTTTGAGTTTTCTCGACACCGAACACAGGGTGGTGAAAACCTTGCTCCAGCTGGGCAAGTCCCATGGCAAGACGACGGTGACGCGAAAGAGCATGGTGAAATTGAAAATTCCTCTCTCCCATGAGCTCCTGGCTCGGATGATCGGTGGAAACCGTCCTCACATTTCTACCATCATGTCCAAGTTCAAGAAGCGAGGTTGGGTCAACTATCAAGGCCGAAAACTTCTCATCAACATTCAAGCCCTGGCCAACGGCGCGGACCTGCATCTGGTTCAACAGAAATAGTCATGGCACCCAAGGGCAAACCGTTCAGTGGCGGCCGTGCTATTCGACTTTCCGGGCCCGCCGTTCTTCTCCTCCAACATAAAAGGTGACGCCTGTGGGATGT
>JBHHYX010000337.1:0-6227 GCA_046757765.1 Acidobacteriota bacterium
GAAGCGCTGACAAGGCGTTACGACCGAGGCCTCTTGAACCATGACGATCCTTCACCGAGCCTGTGAGAGAATTCGTCTTGTTCTCCTCGATGTTGACGGCGTTCTGACGGATGGCCGCCTCGGGATCCTACCGGACGGAAGGGAGATCAAGTTCTTTTCAATCTACGACGGACTCGCCATTCGGCTGGCCCGGAAGTCGGGGATTGAAGTCGGGTTCCTCAGTGGTCGCAAGAGTCGGGAAGTGGATGTTCGAGCCCGAGAGCTCGGGGTCAAAATGGTCATCCAGGGGTCGCGTGACAAGCTGGCGGACTTCGAGAGACTCCTCGCGGAACGGGACATGGAAGCTTCGGAAGTGGCCTTCATGGGCGATGATCTGCCCGACCTGCCTCTCCTGAAGCGAGTGGGTCTCTCCGCCGCGCCGGCCAATGCGGTAGGGCAGGTCAAATGTTGTGTCCATTATGTCACTCGCGCCGCTGGAGGCGCCGGAGCCGTTCGAGAGGTCCTGAAGATGATCCTCGAGAGCTCCGGGAAATGGGAAACGGCGACGAGGGACTGGATCGCTGGACCCGGAGGGGCCGCAGGTGTTTAGCGGGTGAGAAGGCAAACAAACCAACAATCCCTTCGGACTTGTGTCGTCCAGCCCAGGGTTGGCAACAACCCTGGGTTTGCCGGCCGTCGTGATCCCTATCAACCCCAACGGGGTTGTGTACCCCACGGTCCCGTATAATGAAAGGCGTGAGTGGTGGACGGTTTCCCGGAAGTCGACTGGTTTGGGGTCCTCTTCTCCTACTGGCGGGATGTTCGAGTGGAGCCGGTGTCCAGTTCCCCGCACTTTCCGACCCGGATTGGGAAGAGCTTTCGATCCAAGTCAGTGAACCTCCGGGCTACTTCGACACTGACAATCTCATTTCCAACGAGGCCGCCTACCAGCAGATCATCCCCGCCCTGAGACGCTTGGCCAAGCCGGGCGGGGCCTACATCGGTGTGGGCCCGGACCAGAATTTCACCTATATCGCTCAGCTCCGACCGGCTATTGCCTTCATCATCGACATCCGGCGAGACAACCTGCTGCAACATCTCTACTTCAAAGAGATTTTCCGCACTGCCGCGTCTCGAGTGGAGTATCTGTCTCAGCTCTTTGGAAAACCCCTGGCGGGGCGCTCGACGTCCAGCCGCAGTCCCACAGCTGTGGGACTGGCCCGGACATTTCGGAGCCTGCCTTCGGATGAGGCCTTTTTCAACCACAATCTGGAGCGTCTCTGGTCTCATCTTCGAAGTCTGTATCCCCGCTTGCTCGGGGAGCAAGACCGCCTGGTCGTCCGAAACATTGCCCGGGCCTTTTTTGATGAGAATCTTGACCTCAGATTCCGGAGCCACGGGCGAGCTCCCAGAGCCTACTATCCCACTTTCCAGGATCTCATGACGGTGACCGACCTGGAAGGAAAGCGCCACAATTACCTCGATTCGGAGGACGATTACGAGCTGGTGCGCCGAATGGAGGTGGAGAATCGGATCATTCCCGTGGTCGGAGATCTGGCGGGGCGCAAAGCGCTTCGGCGTATCGGAAACTACTTGACCCGGAAGGGCCTTGTAGTCTCAGCCTTCTACCTTTCCAACGTAGAGTTCTACCTGTTTCGGAATCGTAGCTTTGATCTCTTTGTTGCCAATGCGGCACAACTTCCTATCGATTCGGGCAGTGTTTTCATTCGCACCTACTTCAATCACTGGAGGGTCCATCCCGAGGCAGTGCCGGGATTTGTGGTGACCCCGCTGCTGCAGAGCATTGAGCGCTTCCAGGAGATTAACGACGAGCGCCCTTATCTCAGCTACTGGGCCCTGGTTTCAAGGGACTACCTTCCTTCTGAAACTCGACTCCGTTCTCTTCAATCGCGATAGTTGGTTTGAATGACCCTGAAGGGGTCGCGTCATGGCGGAGAATGATCCCAGTAGCGAGGCTCGGCCCGCACCATCTCCAGTAATTGCCGGGCCAGTAGGGGAGCGCTCTTCTCATGCTTGAGATAGACGAAGCTCTCTTTTGAGAAATTCGTCAACCACCGTGCCCACTCTTCCAACTCTGGTTCCAAGTAGGAGGACTTCCGCAGTCTGACGTAAACAAAAGGCGCGGTGACCTCGCGAACTGGCGGGCGGCTGTCTGTTTCCACGATGACCAGTGCCGCCTTGAACCGGTGCAACAACTCACAGGTCTCTTGACCCATCCACGACTCATGGCGGAATTCGAATGCCAAACGGGATTGTGAAGCATAGTTTTGGAGGAAGTCCTCGAGCAGAGTCAGGTCCTTACGAAGCCAAGGCGGCAACTGGACCAGAATGCAGGCCAGATTGGAGCCCAGTGCTCCTGCTCCCGTGAAGAACCAGTTCATTTCCTGGTCCACATCGCGCAACTTCTTCTGGTGAGTGATCCGTCTGGTGAGTTTGAGGGCGAAACGAAAGTCCTCCCCCACCTGGTCCGCCCAGACACCGCAAGTCCTGGCGGATGGAGTTCGGTAGAAGGTATTGTTGATTTCAGTGGTCGGAAAACGCCGCGAGTAGAAAGCCAGATAATCTCTTGCGCCAAGGCCTTCCGGATAGAAGATACCGCTCCATTGTTTGTAGGAGAATCCCGAGGTGCCAACGTAGATCATAGTTTGAGATACATCCACTCTTTGGTCCAGGGGACGGTGCTCTGAAAAACCCCCCGATCGTCCCCGACCAGACAGTTGTCACTGGGATTGTAGCCGAATCCGTGTTCGGGGTCGTAAAGGCCCGGCTCAACGCTGAAGGTCATTCCCTTGCGCAGCATGGTGTAGTCTCCCAGAGCGAGCCACGGAGCCTGGTGTCCTTCCATCCCTTCGCCGTGCCCCGGACGGTGGTAAATCAGCCGGTTCATACCCCGTTCCACCTGAAGGTTGTGGATTTTGAAAGCAACCTGGGAGCAACTGTTCCCATGGTAACACTGTTCTCGCAGCAACATGGCGCTGTCGGTGACTGTCTGCCAGACTCTGTCTCGCCAGGGCGTGGAAGGGAGAATCTGATAGTAGCGATAGCATTCACCGCCGTAACCTCCGATGTGAACCACACCTGAAACCTGGAGAGAATCTCCGCGCTCGATCTTCTTGTGAAAGAACTGGTTGGGATGTGGGTAGGCGGTCGCCACTCCGCTGCGACATCCGATGCCGACCTCAATGCCCACCGCGCTGTGCGGCTTTCCGTCTCGTTGAATATCCTTCATAACCAGGTCGACACCGTACTCCTTGGCGGCGTGGCGAACCTCGAAATCGGTGGCTTCCGTGCCTTTGTCGAGGACATAATCGCGTGTGAAGGCATGGATTTTGCTGAAATAGTCGTAAGCCCGCTGGATGAGAGCGATTTCCTCTTCGGTTTTCACCATCCGCATGCCCGTGCAGATCGCACTGATCTTGCGGAAGCTCAACCTGGGGGCAGCTGAGGTAGCGGTTTTCCGTTCCTTCTCGCTCAATTCCCAGTCTGTTCCGATGACTTTCTCGCCAAAGCCGCGTTGCTTGAGTCCCTTCAGAGCCCATTCCCAGAGGTCGACGGTTTCATTCTGGGCGACCTGGCCCCGGTTCGGATAGGATCCACTGGCGTGGAGGTAATCGAAGTAGTATTGGTTGTCCGTACTCCACCAGGTGGTGATGAGTTCTCGGTCCAACCCCGGGCTGTACCAGAAGAGAGAAGGCTCCTTAACGGGGACGAAAAGCCAAAAGGGTCGCTCGGTGGTGGTGTGGAAAAGTCCCGAAAAATAAATGATATTCCACCGATTCCGGAGCAGGATGGCATCGCACCCCGCCGCCCCACATTTCTCCTGCAAACGTCCCAGTTGTCGTTTGTACCAGGCCAACGGCAGCCGATCGAACTGCGCCATCTGGGGCTGAAGCTCGTCCCGCCGAAGCAGTGAGCTGGATCCTCCCTGGGCCTTGGACCAGCGCCCGGTGAACCCCAGCCCGGCGGCCCCGAAAACACCTGTCTTCAAGAAACTTCGCCTGGAACCAAACATACTCTCCCTCCTCTTTAGTTCAGGTCTGATGCGCCCTGTTTCGGAGATCAGCCCCAGTCATCCTTATGGGCGATCTCGGGGTCCGGCCCCGCCCACCGCTGAGCGCTCAATGCGAACAACCACCTTCCCACAATTTACGCCATCGATTGGAGAAAATCCAAGCCCGGCGTCAAGGCTTCCTGTCTTCCCACAGGAGCCGTCGTCACCATCTAACCCGCATTTCTCACAAGCTTTCATTATGAGGAGTCGCAGGCGCCGCCCTGACAAGGCTTGCGACGGAGGCCCGCGCAGTCGTACTGTACAGTACGTCGAGCAGGCCGACCGAGCGTAACGCAGTCAGGGTGGATGCATTCGGCTCCGCAATAGATCGTTTGTGAGAAATACGGGCGAAGTCCCACATGCCGATGATCCGGTCAGGAGGCGGAGACTCGGGCTGGACATTTTCCTCCTCGGGATTGACGATCAAAGAAACCGATCTGGATCGCTCTGGCGACGGGCGAGTCCCATTCCTTCATGAAGCAGGCGGGCGCCCAGTACGGCGGTACAGTTGTTCCGATCCAAGGATGGGTTGATCTCCACCGCGTCCATTGCGATCAATCGCCAAGCGGCGTCCTGAATAAAGTTCAGCGCCTGGCGGGGCGTCAGACCTCCCGGCACCGGATGGGAGACGCCCGGGGCAAAGGCTGGGTCGAAGGCATCCAAATCAACGGTCAGATAGACGGCGGCGCCTTCCGGAATCTGGGGCGGCTGCGGGATCGGCCCCGGCAAACGGCGAGCAGTCTGAACCCAAAGCCGGTCCCCATACTGGTCGGCAATCGCTTTTTGGTCAGCGTTCATGGTGCGGATGCCAAGTTGGCTCAAAGAGGCCACGTGCTTCATCTCGAGCAACCGCGCCGCTACACAGGCATGCGAGGAGCGGCTCCCCTCGAACTCCGGATAAAGATCCGGATGAGCATCCATCTGAATGACGTGTATCGGCAGGTCAAGAAGGGCAAGAGCCTCCACTACCGGGACCGTGACGGCGTGATCACCGCCGGCGAAAAAAGGAATCTTCGGCTCGCGAAGGAGGGATTCCGTGAATCGTCGATAGCCACGCGCCGTCTCCAGCCAACTCTTCTCACAGGGCAGATCGCCCAAGTCGGTCACCGCCTTTTCCAGATCCATTCCAGATTCAGTGGTGGAGTTGAAGCGACGCCCATCATAGGCGCTTCGAATCGATGCGGGCGCCCGGGCGGCTCCCCGTCGATAGGAAGACTGGGAGTCGTCCGGCAGTCCCGCGAAAACAAGTGGTGTGGGCACTTCTGCCTGGGAATCATGGCTAAAACAGCCTGCAAAAGGGATCGGTCGGTGGCGGCCTTGGTTCCTCAAGAGCTTCCCCTCAGCCGTGGGCGACCATCTGATCCCTGCGGGGAGATCCTTGCGACTCAGAAGCACCAGGGCGTTGTGTGCCCACAAGTTGCTGAGACTGCAGGCAGACCCACGAGGCGCAAGGGATGCGGTACCCGGCAGCTGTGGCAAAGAAGTCGTGGACCTTGACTGCCGATCCGGCAATCAGGGCACGCGGATGTGGATGTCGTTCCCCTCCACCACGACTTCATAGGTGGCCACGCCCTCCATAGCGGGCGCCCTGAGCACCTCTCCGGTCCTCAGGTCGAACTGGGCGCCATGCCAGGGACAGGTAACCCTTCCGTCGCTGACTTCACCCTCCGACAGGGGGCCACCGACATGAGTGCAACTATCGCTCAACGCATAGTAAGTGCCATCCAGATTAAACAGCGCCACGCTCTCCCCGTTGACGTCAATACAAATGGCCGCGCCCTCCTTCAAGTCTTTTGTTTCCGCGACCTTGGTCAATTCTCCCATGGTGAGCCTCCTTCTTGTTTCGAATCACTCCCCCGACCATTCCCGCCGAGAGGGAAAACTCGCCGTGGATTCTGGGGTCGTTTTAGCTTCTGTCTGTTTCGTTCCCTGAAAGCTTATCGACCCACCTGCTTGGTGTCCAGACCCTTCCCGCGCGGACCACTCCAAAGGGGGGGATTGATTCGTCTCCTGACCGAACTTTCGGCGCTGGACGGCCACGAAGAAAGGGTTGTCTGAGAGCCCTTTGCAGAGGCTGGGATGCCACCAGGATGCAGGGACCGCACAGCCGTGGGCTGCATGGCCGTTGAGCCCGCTTGTCTGCACGGCCCAGGAACCCCGAAACCCGCCCAGCTCC
>JBHHYX010000338.1:0-6214 GCA_046757765.1 Acidobacteriota bacterium
GGGGTTCCACTGCCGTGGGTCGAGTTGGGAATCCCGTGCCGGGATTCGTTCAGTCACCCTAACTCAGGGTTCTTGCGCCAGCCCTTAGGCCTTTCCCGCGATTCTTGATCTTGCCTCCCTGTGAGCTGGGGGCAACACCGGTGAACTGTGCCTCTTCCTCTGCCGGCTAGCGGTGATTGAGACGCGTGTCAGCGCGAAAAGTTCAAATGCTTCGCTTTCTTTCAATTCAAAACTTTGCCCTGATTGAGCGTCTGCAAGTCGAGTTCGGCCATGGCCTCAGCCTCATCACTGGAGAAACCGGGTCAGGGAAGTCCATTCTGGTCGATGCCGTGGGCCTGCTGGTCGGGCAAAGGGCCTCTCAGGAAATGATCCGGGAAGGCTTCGATTGCGCTCGCGTGGAGGGCGTGTTTTCGGTCCATCCCAACAATCCACTGCGAGCTCGGCTGGAGAAAGCTGGAATCGACTTGGAGAGCGACGAACTGGTCATTCGCAGGGAAATCACTACGGCCGGCAGCAACAAGGTCTTTATCAACGAGGTTCTTTCCACTCAGGGTTCACTGGCCAAACTGAGAGTTTATATCGCTGATATCCACGGCCAGCATGACCAGCAGCAGCTACTGCAGGCTCGGACTCACCTTCAGTTTCTCGACGCCTATGGCCGCAACGACACGCTCCTGTCCAAGGTCGCTCACCTCTATTCCGAACTGAAAGATGTCGTCCAGGAGCTTTCCAAGATCCGAGCCCGTGAAAGAGAGTTCCTGCGAAGAATCGACAACTTGCGCTTTGAGCTCAGGGAAATTGAGGATCTGAAGCTGCGGCCGGGGTTGGATGAAGAGTTGGAACAGGAGAAGACTTTGCTTTCCACGGCCGAAAGTCGGTTGCACGCCTCCCAACAGGCGTACCATCTGCTTTATGAGGCCGACAACTCCGCCGTGACACAGCTCGGGCAGGCGCGAAAGTGCATCGAGGAACTGGGTGAAGTCGACTCCACCATCTCCAAGGCAGTAGAAAAGTTAGCCGCTTGTTATTACCAGTTGGAGGAGCTTTCCCTTGAACTCCGGGATTATGCCCAGTCCATCGAATTCAACCCGGGCCGCCTGGATGCTGTTGAAGATCGTCTGGCTCAAATCCAGAAGGCGAAACGAAAGTACGGAGAAACCCTGGAGCAAATCTTCCAATATCGCGAAGACATCGCCGGAGAGCTCAAGGAGTTGTCCGGCCTGGAGGCTCGGTCCGAAGCGCTTTCCTTGAGAAGGGAGACTCTGAACCAGCAGTACCTGAAACGCGCACGGCAGCTTTCCACCAAGCGGCGCACCGATGCGAAGTCCCTTTGCCGGCGTGTGCAGGTCGAACTGGCCGAACTGGCCATGGCCAACACGCTCTTCCGCCCGGAATTCGAGACTTCCGATCAACACTTGACGGAGCAGGGAATCGACACACTTGAATTCTTGATCAGCCCCAACCCCGGTGAGAGCCCCAAACCCATGAGTCGAATTGCCTCCGGTGGGGAACTCTCCCGTATCATCCTGGCACTGAAGTCCATCTTGACTTTGGAGAACTACTCCAAAACCCTTGTTTTTGACGAAGTCGACGCGGGCATTGGGGGTCGGGTGGCCTCAATGGTGGGCGAAAAGCTCTCACGGCTGGCTCGAAGGCACCAGGTTCTCTGTGTCACCCATTTGCCTCAGATTGCCGCCTATGCGGACCACCATTTCCACGTGGGAAAGGAGAGCCGGGGCCCTCGTACTCGAATCTGGATTCGACCCTTGGAGCCGTCGACTCGAGTCCAGGAACTGGCTCGAATGCTGGCGGGAAAGAAGATGACTTCCACCACACTCCGGCAGGCTCGGGAAATGTTGGCGCACTGCGCTAGCTCCACCCCTGCCAAGTCAGGTGTCTAGCCGCATTTCTCACAAACGATCTATTACGGAGCCGAATCCATCCGCCCTGACTACGTTACGCTCGGTCGGCCCGCTCGACGCACCGTACAGTACGCCTGCGCGCGTCTTCGTCACAAGCTTTGTCGGGGCGACGCCTTCGACTCCTGATGGCGAAAGCCTGTGGGAAATGGGGGGCCAGTCTCGGGGCGGGATGATCTGCAATTCTGAGCCAGGTTTTTGGGGAGTCGGTATCGCAATCGCTATCGGTGATCGATATCATGCGCATTGCTCCCCGCCATCGCAACCGATGGCGATAGCGATGGCGAACCCGATTCCGATACCGATGAAGATCCGGCATACCGCGCAGCGTCTTCGCAGCCAACGCCGTCAAGGCTCTGAAAGTGGATTCATCTTCGGCAGGCCGAGCCGGGACTGGCTGCAACATTCTTGGCGGCTAGCGGCAGCGGTGAGAATCCCCGCCAGTGGCTTGGGCAGTGGGCAATGGGTTAGAATGGGGCAAACTGATGGCGATGAAACGGTTTTTCATTGAGACTTTTGGTTGCCAGATGAACGAGCATGATTCGGAAAAAATCGCCGGCTTGCTCTCCCATCGGGGCATGACTCGAGTGCCTTCGCCCGAGGAGGCGGACCTGTTTCTCCTCAACACCTGCAGTGTCCGGGAGAAGGCGGTCCAGAAAGTTTATAGCCGTCTCGGCGAAGTGAGGCCGCGAAAGAAGCATAAAGGCGATCTAGTGATTGGCGTAGTGGGCTGCGTGGCCCAACAGGAAGGAAAGGCGTTGGTCAAGAAAGCGCCCTTCGTCGATCTGGTGGTGGGAACTCGCCTGTACCATACTATTCCGGATCTTTTGGAGGAAATCGAGAGCAACCGCGCTCGGCAGCTGGTGGCAACAGAGTTGCTGAAGGAACGGGCCCCGGTAGAGATCGGCGCCGTCGCCCGCAAAAATGATTTTCGGGCTCATATCACCGTCATGGAGGGTTGCAACAAACGTTGTAGTTTCTGCATCGTGCCTTTTACTCGCGGGTCGGAACGCAACCGGCCTTTCTCAAAGGTTTTCCAAGAGGCTCGACGGGCGGTAGATGAGGGGTATGTTGAGATTCTGCTGCTGGGTCAAACGGTCAACAGCTACCGGGACCCCGACAACTCACGTCTCAAGTTCGCGGACCTTCTCAGCCGGATCTCATCCCTCTCCGGCTTGCGCCGACTGCGCTTCACTTCGCCCCATCCCCGGGCATTCGACGAGGCCACCATCGCGGTCATTGGAAGCGAAAGCGTCATCTGCCAGCAAGTTCACCTGCCGGTTCAATCCGGTTCCACCAAGGTCCTCAAGAGAATGCGCCGTCAATACACACGGGACGGGTTTCTGGAACTGGTGGACAAATTCAAGAACTGCGGCCGCCCCATTCGTTTCTCCAGCGACGTTATTGTTGGATTTCCGGGTGAAAGTGAAGCGGACTTCGAACAAACTCTCTCCTTGCTGCAGGAGGTGGAGTTCGAATCGGTCTTTTCCTTCAAGTACTCTCCTCGGCCCTACACAGAAGCCGAGCGGTGGCCCAACGATGTGCCCGAACAGCGGAAGACTGAGCGGCTCATGATGCTGCAGCGCCTTCAGAGGGACATTCAACTTCGCCTTCATCGACAGCGTTATCTGAATCGCGACTTTGAAGTCCTGGTTGAAGGGACTGCTCGCGACGGAGTCAATCGCTTTGGCAGAACCAGCAGCAACAAGGTCGTCAATTTCCCCGGCAGCGAGACTCCGGGAACGCTGGTGAACATTCAGATCACGGGCATCGGCCCCCACAGCCTGGTCGGGCGGCGGGCGGAACACTTCGCTTAGGAGGAAAAGCAAGACCATGGAGAGGGAATTCAGGATCAAAGGGCTCATGATGGATCCCATCACCAACTCGCCCATCATCATTCTCCAGGATGTTGAAAAAAGCACGCTTCTTCCCATCTGGGTAGGCATCCCCGAAGCCAATGCCATTGCTTTGCAGATCGAAAGGATCGACACCCCTCGCCCCATGACCCATGATCTGCTTCGTAACGTACTCATGCATTTGAACGCTGAAGTGGAAAAGATCGTGGTCACTGAGCTGAAAGACAACACTTTTTACGCTCTCATTCACCTCCAGCTGCACGGCGGAGAAGTGACCATAGACAGTCGTCCCAGCGATGCCATTGCCCTGGCGCTGCGTACCGACTCACCAATCTTCGTCACCGATCAGGTCATCGACAGCAGTCAGAACATCACGCTGAAGAAAGACAATCTGGATCCAGAGGATGTCAAGAAATGGCTGGAAAACCTCAACCCCGAGGATCTGGGGAAATATAAAATGTAGCGTTCCACGTCAAGTTCTATTGATACCTCATCTCTATTCCCTCAAATACCTTTAGAAGTGTGAGAAATACGATCCCAGAGAAGCGGGTCCTGATGACCCCCCCTTTTGGCTTCGGAGACAAAACTTAACATAATATTTCTTATACGACGTTACGTCTCCACCAGAACAGCCCGTCCCGGAGTTTGAAATCGGACCGTTTCCCAAGCTCGCTCGTCGCGAGTCAGTTCAATCGATGGGTTGGTGCGACCGCTACTTGAGCGTCCGCCTTGAAGGGCGGACGCGTTCCCTTCCACCGCCGGGTGGTGTTCTGTCGGGCGTCCTTCGAGACCCTGCAAAGATCTCAGGATCTCGACTCCAGGGAGCGGCAGACGGTCCACTGCTCCCCCGCAGATCTGCGGGCCAACCGAGGCGGTGGCGCTCAGAGGATGGGATGTCGGAGCGGGACCCTCAACTCTTCCCCGGTAGTGGAAGGGTCTTGGCCTTGACTTCGGATTGAAAGCCGGCCTGGCGGTGGGAGCCGTCGCAAAAGGGTTTGTTTTCGGAGTGGCCGCAACGGCAGAGCGAGATCATCCTGCGGCCGGAGAGATCATATTCATTGCCTTCGGCGTCGCGAATGACAAAGTCTCCACTGACGCGTAACGGTCCATGATTGCGGCAAGTAATTTCGACGTCGGGCATGAACGGGGTCCTCCTTTCGGATGGGGCACCACAGGGGGAAAATTCTTCGCCCCCCGGGAGCGGCAAAGATTCAGGCCACAAGTCTAACACGAAAGGCAACAGCGGTCAGCAGAGTGCGGGGTGGCAATTTCTCCATTTGCGCAGGATCTGGGCCATCATGTGTGAGGAGTCTAAGTTTGTAGCGAGCCACCTGATAACCGCAAAACGAAGCCGGGAGCATCAGCGACCGGAGGCCGAAGACGAGTCTTGAGCTGAGCTAGGATGGTGTGAAGCAGCCCAGTGCAGTGGATCTCCACAATCCAACGTCGAAGGGCCAGGCATCTTGACAGCCGTATTATGACACACTATGATGTCCATATGCGTACGACACTTACCCTGGAGCCGGACCTGGCGGCGAAACTGAAGGAGCTGGCGCGTCAGAGAAAGACGAGCTTCAAGCAGGAAGTGAACGAAGCCATTCGCATTGGCCTCAGCGCGAGATCGAAGCCGGTTGGGAAACGCAGCCGTTTCCGAGTCAAGCCGAGTCATTGTGGCTTCAGGCCGGGCGTCGACACGGGTAAACTCAATCAATTGCTTGATGAACTCGATGCGGAAGATTTCAGAAGCGAGTCGCGGCCTTGATCCTCCCCGACATCAACCTCCTCGTTTACGCCTATAACGCCGACGCCCCCAGGCATGACAAAGCCAAAGCCTGGTGGGAGGCCATCCTGAATGCACCACAGCCGGTCGCAATTCCCTGGGTGGTCAGCCATGGCTTCATACGCCTGATGACTCATCCCAGGGTGACGCTTCGCCCGCTGACTCCCGGTGAGGCGATCACCCATGTGCGAGCTTGGCTCGATCGCCCGTTGGTCCACATCATCGAGCCTGGCAACCGGCATCTCGACATCTTTGAGAGTCTGCTTGACGAGGTTGGCGTGGGAGGCAATCTCACCACTGACGCTTTCCTGGCAGCACTGGCCATAGAGCACCAGTGTGTATTGCATTCTAACGATACCGACTTCGCCCGATTCAGTGGTTTACGCTGGCAGAATCCACTCTCGTGATCGGGTCAACAGCCGGGCAGAGGGTCTGGATCAAAGAGGACTGGTTAACCGGCCGGCTGTACCTGAACTTGACCGACACCAGCGAGCTGGCCGACGATCTGGCTAAAGCCGTCGAATTGGCGGCACGGACACTGTCTCCGGGCGAGCGGTGGGCGTGAGCCCGCCGTTTCCCCCGAGTGAGTGTTGCCTCGGCGCCGCCAATGAGAGTCACACACTCCAGGGGGGACAGAAAAGGCGAAACTGACCGTTTCC
>JBHHYX010000339.1:0-6197 GCA_046757765.1 Acidobacteriota bacterium
AGTCCGCCTGGGGACCGTGAACCAGGTCGGCAAAGTCCGCGAAAGCGCCCATGAGGGAAAGGGGAAACCAGTCGCGGGTGGGTTCGGTCATGCCGGTCTGTTTCTTCACATCGTAGGCCAGGTGGGACAACGTATAGCGCTGGCGAAGCCGCCTTTCATCGGTGATCGCCTCATCCCTTCCCGTGAAGGAGACGGGCTGAAAGGCAATGAAGGCAATCTTCTTCGGGTTGTCCATGGCAAACCGAATGATGGGACCCACCTGGTCGTTGTTGACATCGTTCACAAGCGTCGTCACCAGAACGATCTCGATACCGGCTTCATGGGCATTCTCGATGCCGCGAAGTTTGACATCGAACAGATTGCCGATGTGGCGGTGGCTGTTGGCGTCGTTGCCGATCCCATCGAACTGGTAGTACAAGTAGCGCAAACCCGCTTCGGCCGCTTTCCGAGCGAACTCTTTGCTCTTGGCGAACTCGATCCCGTTGGTGGCGCACTGGACGCTGTTGTATCCGATTTTGCGCGCATACTTGATGGCCCGGAAGAAGTGGGGGGAAAGAGTCGGCTCGCCGCCTGACAACTGAACCGACAGCTGGCGCCTCGGTTTGATCGTAAGAGCGTTGTCCAGGATCTCCTTGATCTCCTCCCATTCCAGCTCGTGCACGAAACCAACCTGATTGGCGTCCATGAAACAGGGGTCGCACATCATGTTGCAGCGATTCGTCAAGTCGACCGTCAGCACCGATCCCCGGCCGTGTCGGATACTGCTCGATCCGTGGTTGTGCAGGTCCTTGTCGTTGTGAGCGCGCATGTCACGTCCGGGAAAGTTGGATTCGATCCAGCGCAGGAAGTTGGAATCGATGGACATGATATCCTCATATCGACCATGCTGGGGACATTCCTTGATCATCCAGATCTCACCGTTGCGCTCGACGACTTTGGCTTTGATCTCTCCCACTTTCTGGTCGATCAGTATCCGATAGTCCTCTTCGCCGCTGAGGATTCGCTCCCGGGCCTCAATCACACACTTGGGGCAGAGAGAGTCGGTTTCTCGAGGCCAGCCCAGAGTGGGTTTGGTTTTTTCCCATGACTTCAGTAGAGGTTTATCCGACCATTTCGGCGTGAAAGACGGGTTCGGCTGATATTTGTTGAAGAACTGGATGAAATTAAATGCCTGCGTCGCCGTAAAACAGAGGGCACTGTCGACATACTTCCATGCCATTTTTTCGGTTGGCATACTGATATCCTTTCTAATCTGACCTCATGTTCCTCAGGGCGGATTGGGATTGGGATCTGAAACGGATGCCAAGGCCCCTCCCCCCGTCGAGGTTGACTTCAAGCTGCAAGCCGCTGACTCAAGGGCCCAGTATCTTCAGGTTGGCGCCTCTGGTCAACACTTCGGGCCTCGAGTGCATGGCGAAGTTGACTTTTTTTTGCCAAATTGATCCTGTTTCGCTGGCAGGGCCATTCAACACTCCCTGAGGGCCAGTTCAGCCGACCTCACTGTGGGAGTGGGGCGGCGGCGGATCTCCCGGGCAGGCAGCGTTTTCGGTGTCACGATATCGCCGGATTGGCCGGGAGCCGGGCCGGATTTACACTTGGGGTCAAAGCTGCTAAAATCTCCTGAAACGTTAGGGGGACGAAGGCACGATGATTAGTGTTACGGACAAAGCAAGAGATCAGGTTCTGGCGGCTTTTGAGAGCCAGGGAACGGGGAAAGTTGCCTTGCGCCTCGAGGCCAGGACCAATGGCACCTCTGAATTTACCTACGGCATGAGACTGGTGGGTCCCGAAGACAAAAGCTCGGAAGATCTGGTGGTGGACGGGGGAGGGTTTGAAATCCTGCTGGATCCAGGCAGTTCAAAGAACCTGACGGGAGCCACGATTGACTACGAAGAGGGTGTTCTGAAGAGCGGCTTCAAGATTGACAACCCGAATCAGCCGGAAATTCCCTCTATCGGTGAGGGACCGCGAGGCGATTTGACCGGAAAGACGGCGGATAAAGTGGAGCGGTTGATCCACACGGAGATCAATCCGGCGGTGGCCAGCCATGGCGGACAGGTCCATTTCCTCGGCGTAAAAGACCACAAAGTGTACCTCAGCTTTGGAGGGGGTTGCCACGGATGCGGGATGGTTGACGTGACTCTCAAGCAGGGTATTGAAGCCCGAATCAAGGAACTGATCCCCGAAATAGAAGAAGTCGTCGACGTCACCGACCACTCCTCCGGCGACAACCCTTACTATGTTTGAGAAAAATCCTCGTCTTTTCTCATGTCCGCCCTCGAGCTTGGAGGAAGAGATCTCGTCCTTTTCCGCTCCGGGCATAAAGGCAGGATGGTGCCCTTCCCAGAAAGACCGTTGTCATGTTCGCAAGGTTTCTGGTATAAGTTTTCTTTTTCGATTGCGGCGTATGAGGTGTAACATGGCAAAGAAAGCGCTCCCTCTGCTTCTCCTGTGTCAACTTGTGGTCTTGCTGGTGTCCTGTGGTGGCGGAGGCAGTGGAACATTGGCTCGTGTGAAAAAGGACAAGAGGGCCTACATCGGGGTGGTCCCTTTCGAGCAGCCGCTCCTCTATCAGGAGGCGCAGGAAATGGTTGGACCGGAAGCGGAAATCTCCAACCGAATCGCCGAAAAGCTGGGGGGGAAAGTGGGTTTGTCGGGACAGGTGGTACCCCATTGGATCAACCGAAGCTACAAGTCGCTGGCGGCCGCCCTGGCCAATGAAGAGGTGGATCTGGTGGTGTCCGTCTTCGGAATCACCAGGGAACGGGAGACGCAGCTCCGATTCTCGACACCCTATTACACGTCAGAGCTGGTTCTTGTCATTAATCCTCTTCACAAGAAGGACCTTCGCCCCAACGACCTGGAGGGTCAAAAGATCGGTGTTCGCGAGGGAACGGCGGCGGCGGAAAAAGTCAAGGTGAAATCCTCAAAGAGTACAGTCACCCCCTTTGGAACGCTGGATGACGCCATTCTCGCTTTGAAGCGAAGGGAGATTGACGCCGTCATCGACGATCGGTTGCTGGCCGCTTACTCGCTGGCCACGACTCCCGGAGTGACCCATCTCGAGATCGTTCCAGGAGTCATTGACACCGTCCAGTGCGCAGTGGCCGTGCGAAAGAATGACAAGGAGTTGCTCAGTCTTATTAACGAGGTTATCGCTGAGGTCAAGGAGCAGAATCTTTACCCCACCTGGACTGCCGAGCATATAGGCGACCGTTTAGCGCAGGTTGAGCAGCGGCACCAGGCCAGGCTCGAGCGGGCAAAAAAGGCGGCCGAACCCAGGAGAGTGGTCATTCGTGTTTCCAAGGACAGGAGGAACAACTTTGACATCTACCGCTTCGCCAATCTGAGTTTTGTGCTCACCAATCGCTCCAGCGGAAAGACCTATACGGCCTCGCGAATCGATTTCAAGGGCCCGGTGGGAGTGAGCGCGGTGAATGTCCCTCCCGGCAATTACAGTGTTGTTCTGCCCAAGTTCAACTTCAGGCCCGGCACCATCCTGGTTTTGGAGTCAGACCCCAATCGAATCAGCGTGAACATCCGTTTGCAGGCGGATAATCGGGCCAAGATCACCCGCAGCTAGTTCCCATCCAACAATTCTTAAATAGTTGTGAAACAAAAGCTTAGTGTGTGGGATGGGAACTGGAAATCCCCAAGGCTCCAAGCCTCAAATCTCAAGCAAAATCCCAAGGACCCAAGCTCCAAACCTCAAACAACTCTTCCATTTGAGATTGGGTATTTGCAATCCTACTTTGGGAGTTCGTGGTTGGGATTGGGGAATTCGAGTGCCCATTCCAATCTTGTAACTTGCGTTTTTTAAACTACTTACGCTTTCTGGGATGGGAGCTGGCGGCTAAGGGCTCAGCTACGATCGAGTGTGAGAAACTCGGGCTAGCTCCGATCCATTTTCATTTTCATGAAGACCAGACCGGTCAACAACTTGGGATAAAAGTCGGTGGACTTCTGGGGCATCTTCAGGCCTGCGTCAGCAACCTTCCTCACCTGCTCCAGGGTGGTGGGATTGAGAAGGAAAGCGGCCTGATAGAGCCCCTCTTGAAGGCGGCTGATCATTCGTTTCTCATCGCGATAGTAATCCACGTTGCGCTGCCCCTTCAGCTGATTCGGTCCAATACCCAGAAAGGGCTCCAGAATATGCCGGTGAAGAATCGAGACATCGAGTTCTTCGGAAACACTTCCGGTCTCACGCGATAAGGAGACCTGGCGAGCTCGGGCTCGAAGCAGGAAAATGCCGTAAGGCGCCCCAATCACCAGACCCAGCGCGCCCACTCTTCCCTCCATAGCGGCCCGGAGTTCATCCAGGCTGTTTTGGGGCACGACTTCGAAGACGGATTCCAGCTGGCTGAGAAATGAAGACGGGTCAAAGGATGGGACATTGCGGACCGCTCGGTGTGTCGGCAGGATGGCGAGAGCGGGACTATCCATGTTGAAAAATGCCATCATTCGCTTGTCGTAACCTTCGACAGAGTGGCATTTCCAACCTTGCTCCAAGCACTCCCGCATATAGAGGAGAGAGGTCTGAAAGCGGTGATGCCCGTCGGCAATGTAGAGGGAAAAAGGCCTGAAGTCCTTCATCAGGTTGGCTTGCAGAGCGGGATCGGACAGTCTCCAGAGTCGGTTGAGAGTGCCGAATTCATCTTCGACTTCCAGGGTGGGAGGATGCGCCTTGGTGAATCGTCCCAGCAGCTCGTCAATGGAAAGCGTGGGGTCTGAATAAAGCGAAAAAACAAGGCCTTCGTTCGATCTTGTCTCACGAATCAAGTGGAGACGATCTTGCAGCGGGGCTGGAAGAATCTCTTCGTGTCCTCTCACTTGAAGATCCGGTTGGCGCAGCCCGATCAGGCCGATGAAGCCGAGTCGGGCTTTCCCGACGCCCTCGAATTCAAAAACCTGTTGGTAGGGATAAAAGGAGGGTGAAGGATCCTGTTGGAGGACTCCCTCCCGAATCCACTTCCGCAGGTCCCGACCCGCCTGGCTATGGTTGGCAGTCTTGATGATATGGGCCACGTTGTAGGGGCTCTTTGCCAGGTAGCGGTCCAGCATCTCGGGTGAGATCCGGTCATAGGGTTGGGTCACCACATCCCCCGTACCGGTGATTTTCGCGGAGTTGAACCGGTAGCCTCGAAAAGGAAATATCTTCGCCATGCGGAAATTGTATAGGACCGTGCGGGCATCTGGTATGCTTTGCATTTCCGAGCGTTCAGGAGGAGAAGATGCTTTTGAAAGGCAAGAGAGTGATCGTCACCGGGGGTACCAAAGGCATTGGAGTGGCCATCGCCAGGGTCCTGGTTCAGGAAGGGGCGGCCGTCATCGTTGCGGCCCGTACCGGGGCGGATGTGGATCGAACTGCGGCCGAGCTGTCGCCCCACGCCCCATCACCCGTTCTGGGGCGAGCCTGTGATGTCGGAGATCCTGAGCAAGTGAAGGGTCTGATTGACTTCTGTGCTAGGAACCTGGGCGGGCTGGACATTCTCATCAACAATGCCGGCGTCGGTATCTTCCAGACGGTGGCAGACCTGTCGATCGAAAGCTGGCAGCAGACCGTTCGCACGAATCTGGACGGTGTCTTTTACTGCTGCCACTATGCCCTGCCCCTGCTGAAGCGGGCCAACGGAGGCTTTATCATCACCATCAGCAGTCTGGCGGGCAGGAACGCCTTCCCCCGGGGAGCCGCCTACAATGCAACCAAGTTCGGCCTCACCGGCTTCAGTGAAGCACTGATGCAGGAAGTTCGCCATGACGATATCCGAGTGGCCTACATCATGCCGGGGAGTGTCAATACCTGGTTTGGCGGCAGCCCGCCCGAAGATGAAGATTCCTGGAAGCTTTCCGCTCAAGACGTGGCCCAGGTCGTCCTCGAGACTCTCTGTCGGCCGCCTCGATGTCTGACCAGTCGAATTGAGATGCGACCTTCGAGACCACCCCAGAAAGGCTGAACGAGTGTGCTCCAGCTGGCCGGGCGGAACGGATCCGTCCTGTGGCTCCAGGAGAATCGCTCCCTTCAGGTCGTTGTGCTCGCGCCAACCCTGACCCAACCCTAACCCCGATACTGTTCATTCAGTGTCTTACCATCTTCGTATCCGGTAGACTTGACCCGGATCGCGGGGAGACCACTAGGGAATTCCTAGGGAATTCCTAGTCCGAGGACAAGTTCTCAAAGTGGTCAAGTTGCGCGTTGG
>JBHHYX010000340.1:0-6185 GCA_046757765.1 Acidobacteriota bacterium
GACGGATAGAGCGAACATTGCCATCAAGACTGGCAGGAACAGGAATTGCCACGGCAACCGAACACTACGCATACTCTCCCTCCATGTGGATGTGTACTAGAGCAAGGATTGTACGCGCCCTGTCAAGCTAGGGGGCCACTGATGGGAGGACGTGGCCGAGGCCTTCGCGTTGACCTGCCTGCGGGCGTGGGCTAAGGATTGTTGCTCTTGATTGCCTAGACCGTTGGGCGCTACCCCAGCCAGGATAACTTTGAGGCCGGCGGCGCAGGCGTGGGCTATCAGGCGACCGACAGCGAGCGAACCACCTGCCAGCAGGCAAGCGAAAAACGCTTGGAGAAATACCCCCGACTCTCGGTGGAGACAGATTGAGTTGGGGAGATTGCTCTCTCTTTGAGAGGGTAATAGATGACCTGACCCCCTAAAATCGGTCCAGTCCAAATGTTAGGATTGGGCCATTGAGGGCAGGTCAGGGATGTTGCGCAAAAACCGCGCACAAAGTGGGCGCATTCTCTCAAATACTGTGCACACAAAGTAGCCACGTTTTTTGCGCCTAGGCCCGCAGCTTAGAAATCCCTCGCCGGGCTGCGCTTGGGTGTGATGTGCGTCACCGTCTTCGGTGACCGTGATGACCGCGCGTGGAGGGCTTTCTGGACATAATTGAGCCACTTTATCGGATTTGCCTATGGTTCTAACGCGCGCGACTGATTACGCCGTTCGCATCCTGACGGCACTCTCTAGTGCTCCAGCAGAGCGCGTGAAAACGGACGCACTGGCCACCGCGACTTCCGTCCCCAAGGACTACATCTCCAAGGTGATCACGCCGCTTGTGCGTCGCGGTTGGGTGCAATCGTACCGGGGCGCGGGCGGGGGATTTTCGCTTGTCGACCGGGGCCAGAGTATCACCCTGCTTGAGGTGGTTGAGCTCTTTGAGGGGGCAGTGCATCTGCAGCCCTGTACCGGGCCGAAGGGTTGTCAGTTTACCCCGCGTTGCCCCGCGCACACGGTTTGGTGTGAGGCAGAGACAGAGCTCTGTAGGGTGCTGGCGAAATACAACATTGCGGAGCTGGCAGCGCGCAGCCGCTGTCAGGGACTGTTCATTCCAGGAGAGTGAGTCCCCTTGACTCGCCACCGTTTTGACGCTGCGCAGAGCCGGTCTCCTGCGATGCCCCTCGGGGGAGCGGACGCCGCTCGCCCGAAGCCGAACCTCCCCACGGGAAGCCACGGGACGATTCAACAAAGTGCTTTGCGCGAAGAGTGAGGAGGAGGGAGATGAAACTCACTGGGGGGTCGAAGGCGGCTGGCGAGGGCTGGGTGGTGGCGCTGGTCATCTGGTTCATCCCCATTGCGGTGGTTGCGCTCGGCGCCAGGGGTTGGCTTCCTCCGCTCGCCTCCGAGCATGGTGCAGGGATTGATCTCATGATCAACTACCTGCTCGTCACCGTGGGCGGCCTGTTTGTGGTGGGACACGTCGCGCTGGGCTACTTCATCTGGCGCTTCAGCCGTGAGGATCGAGTGACGTATCGCCTCGCCAGTGCCAAAGTCGAGCGAAGGTGGTCGCTCATCCCTATCCTGCTGATGACGCTCATCGCTGAGGGAGGCGTTTTCGTACTCGGACTGCCTGTGTGGGCAAAATTTTATGGGGCCGCACCACCCCCGGGGTCCATTCCGGTGGAGGTGACCGCGGAGCAGTTTGCTTGGAACATCCGCTATCCCGGGCAGGACGGAGTGTTTGGCCGCACGGATCCACGGCTGATCAGCTTGGACAACCCCCTGGGACTCGACCCCGAGGACCCGGCCGCCCAAGACGACCTTGTCCTTTTGGACGAACTTTACCTGCCGGTGAACATCCCGGCTCGCATCCGCTTGCGTTCAAAAGACACCCTGCATAGCTTCTTTTTGCCACACCTTCGCGTCAAGCAAGACGCGGTGCCGGGGATGACGATCGAGATTTGGTTTGTCCCCATGGAGGTGGGCACCTACGAAATCGCCTGCGCTGAGCTTTGCGGCTTCGGGCATTTCCAGATGCGAGGTTTGCTGCGGGTGCTGCCGCGCGAAGAGTTTCAGCAGTGGAGCAAGGAGGAACCCTCGTTCTTCTAGCTGGATCGGGGCAGATCCTTATGCCAGCCTCATTCCGTCAGGTGGGCTGGTTGAGGAAGGAGGAAGAAGGAGTTGCCTATGGCTGACCTTCAAGCGGTACCGGCAGTGGCACTCGCCCATGCGCCGAAGAGTTTTGTCCGCTGCTACATCTTTAGCACCGACCACAAAGTGATCGGCATCCAGTACTTCCTCACCGGGATGGTGGTCGCCATCCTCGCCGGCCTCATGGCCATGCTCATTCGCCTGCAACTGGCCTGGCCGATGATGAAGTGGCCGTTGTTGGGGAAGCTTTTTCCTGCGGGCATGGAAGACGGGCTGATGAAGCCGGAGTTTTACCTCGCCCTAGTCACTATGCACGGCACGCTGATGGTTTTCTTTGTCATCTCCTTCGCCCTGGTCAGCGGCTTTGGCAATTACTTGATCCCGCTGCAAATCGGCGCCCGCGACATGGCCTTCCCCTTCCTGAACATGCTGTCGTACTGGGTGGTGGTTCCGGCGACCCTCATCATGTTCGCCTCATTCTTTGTGGAGGGCGGTGCGGCGGCCTCCGGTTGGACGGCGTATCCCCCCCTGAGCGCTGTCGCACAGGCGATTCCGGGCTCCGGGCTGGGGCAGACGCTCTGGCTGCTGGGGATGGCGCTCTTCATTGTTTCGTTTACGATGGGAGGTCTCAATTTCTTCACTACCATTCTGAACCTCAGAGTCAAGGGAATGGCCATGATGCGCCTTCCCGTGACGATCTGGGCCATGTTCCTGTCCGCCATCCTGGGCCTACTGGCGTTTCCCGCTCTGACAGCCGCGGCGATTATGCTGCTGTTTGACAGGCATGGCGGCACCAGTTTCTTCCTCCCCTCGGGCTTGTTCTTCGGAAACCAACTCTTGCCGCACGCAGGCGGCACCCCGTTGCTCTGGCAGCACCTCTTCTGGTTCTTGGGCCACCCCGAAGTCTACGTCCTGCTTTTCCCCGCGCTGGGAATCGCTTTTGACGTTCTCGCCCCCTCCATCCGCAAGCCGATTTTCGGCTACCGGATGACGGTTTACTCCTTTTGGGCGATAGGCTTCTTGAGCATGATCGTTTGGGGCCACCATATGTTCGTCAGTGGGATGAGTCCTTATGTGGGCGAGTTTTTCTCCATCGGAACTATGCTCATCACCATTCCGTCAGCGATTATCGGCTTGAATCTGCTGGCCAGTCTTTGGGGGGCACGTATCCGCTTCACGACGGCAATGCTGTTTGCCCTGGGGGTGATCGCGCTCTTCGGCGCGGGAGGCCTGGGGGGCATCTTCCTGGGCACCGCCACGTCGGATATTTTTCTCCATGATACCTATTTCGTTGTGGGCCACTTCCACTACATGATCGGAGGGGTGACCCTATTTGGTATCTTCGCGGGCACCTACTTTTGGTTTCCCAAGTTTTTCGGCCGGAGGATGAACGAAAAACTGAGCAAGCTGCACTTCTGGTTGACCCTGGTCCCCTTCTACCTCGTCTTCTTTGGGATGCACTTCTTGGGGATCGGCGGGATGCCGCGCCGCTACTATGCCTTTACCAAGTTCGAGTTCTTGCAGGCGTTCCAAGGGCTCAATGTGATCATCACCATCAGCGCTTTTGTTTTGGGAGCGGCCCAATTCATTTTCTTGTTCAACTTCTTCTGGAGCCTACTGAGGGGGCCGAGGGCCGAAAGCAACCCCTGGAGGGCTACGACGCTGGAATGGACGGCGCCTTCGCCGCCCCCGCACGGCAATTGGGGAGCCATGCTGCCGACGGTTCACCGCTGGCCGTATGAGTATAGTGCGCCGGGCGCCAAGGACGATTACACGCCGCAGACAGTTTCCTCGGCCGAAGTCCCGGTGACCAGCTAAGCCAAGGACGAGCGATGCAGCGCGCATTGCCAGAGGCAGAAAGCCGAGCAGCCCCCAGAGGGCTCGGCGTGTCCAACCACGATTTCCGCGGCTGGGTGGGGGCGGGCGGCGCCGAACACGCCGCCCTGCCGTTGAAGACCGCTCAACTCGGCCTGTGGGCTTTGTTGGCCACGCTCACCATGCTGTTTGCCGGGTTCACCAGCGCCTATCTGGTGCGCCGGGCCGGGTTGGATTGGCAGGCGATCTCCATCCCCTCCCTCCTCTGGTTCAACACGGGCGTACTGCTTTTGAGCAGCCTCACGATCGAGGTAGCTCGCGGCGCCCTGCGACGCGGGCGCACAGCCGCGCTGAAGGGCGGGCTCTTGGCCACGACTGTCCTGGGGCTCGCTTTCCTGGCCGGACAGCTATTTGCCTGGCAGCAATTGGCGGCTCAGGGGGTGTACCTGCCTACCTCGCCCCACAGTTCGTTCTTTTATATGCTCACCGCAGTCCACGGCCTGCACCTTGTGGGTGGCCTGGCAGCGCTTCTTTACGCGCTCAGCCGGGTGTGGAGCGCTCGCTGGACCGCGGCCGAGCCCACCGGGGTGAACCTCTGCGCAACCTATTGGCACTTCGTGGATGGGCTTTGGCTCTACCTTTTTGTTCTCATGTTCGCCTGGTGACACTCTAAGCAGAGGGGAAATCCCAATGGACGAAGCTCGCACAATCGAAACGATGGAATCGCCTTGGGCCGGGGACGGTTCGCCCTTTGCCGTAAGCTGGCAGAAGCTGATGATGTGGGTTTTTATCGTTACGGACGCGCTGCTTTTTGCCGGCTTCTTGAGTGTGTACGGCTTTGTGCGACTGGCCAGTCCGCAGTGGCCGGATCAATCCGAGGTCTTCCACCTGGGAATGATCGGAGTCATGACCTTCATTCTGATTTCCAGCAGCGCCACCATGGCCACCGCCGTGGCCGCCGCGCGCCGCGCCCACCACACTCGGGTTCTGCAGTTCCTGCTGCTGACCATTCTCGGGGGGGTTGCCTTCCTGGGGATGCAGGCTTTCGAGTGGACCAGTCTTATCCACGAGGGGGCCAGGTTGTACGCGAATCCCTGGGGCCCACCCACCTTCAGCGCCTCCTTCTTTGTCATCACCGGGTTTCACGGCTCGCACGTGCTCACGGGGGTGATACTGCTGGCGATTGTGGCCCTGCGATCCACGATGGGGCGGTCCTCCGCAGAAGGGGTGGAACTCGTGGGGCTGTATTGGCACTTCGTGGATCTGGTTTGGGTCTTCATTTTTACGCTCTTCTATTTGGTTTGAAACCGAACCAAGGAGTGAGTCGAAGAGGCGCCATGGCAAAAAGCGTCCCGCAAGCGAGCTACCGAGTCTATTGGTTCACCTGGGTGGTGTTGTTGGCTCTTACCCTGGGGATGCTGGTCACAGGCTATCTGCCGCTGCCCAAGGCGTTCATCCTGTTGCTGCTGATCCTGGCAATGCTGACGAAAGCCTCGCTGATTGGCGCCCACTTTATGCACCTTCGGTTTGAGAAGTTCAGCCTCGTTCTTATGGTGGGCGCGGGAATCCTGGCCACCGCTGCGATCCTGTTCTTGCTGATTTCCTTTGACGGGATTCGAATTCTCAGGCTGTCAGCCCCCTGAGGCGGAAACGTGAAGGGGTGGTGCTTGCGCAAACGGGAAGTTGACTTTGCTCCCCCGGCCGCTGCCACCCCTAGCTTCTCCAGCTCGCACGCCTGAGCCACGAAGAGAGGGGAGAATGATGCGACGGGCAAAGCGGATGTTGCTGGCACTGGCAGCGATGGTGGCTTTCCTGGTTCCCTCCCCCCTCGCCCTGGCCCAATGCGCGATGTGCCGGACGGCCTTGGCCAACTCGCCCGAAGGAGAGAGGCTGGCCAGCGGCTTCAACAATGGCATCCTGTTCCTGCTGGGCGCGCCCTTTCTGGTCGTCGGCGTGGTGGCCTTTTTGATTCTCAAAGCACACCGGGGCCCCGCCCTGGGTTCGAACGTCAAGGTGGACGAGGGCGTCCCCTAGTCTCCTGGCATACCGCGTGTCATCCAGGTTTCCGTGCCCTGTCTAAAGAGAGGCTACCAAACATCGTGCTATATCGAGCTGACTCCTGGACTTCTTCGAACCCAGCAGAGCGGAACAGCTCTGGCAATATGCCGCTCACGAACAGCTTCATTCGTGGTGCGTTTCCGAGAGCTGGAAAACCCCGGTTTCCAGCGCTT
>JBHHYX010000341.1:0-6166 GCA_046757765.1 Acidobacteriota bacterium
CGCAGTCGTACTCGTGCAGTACGTCGAGGAGGCCGACCGAGTGTAACGCAGCCAGTCCGGATGATTTCGCCGCTGCAGTAGACAGTTGGTGAATAATGCGGGCTAGTCCGCTCGTGGGTTTGCTGGTCGGGACGCGAAGACAAAGCCTCGCCCTTCAGAAGGGCGAGGCCCCATGAGTCTCGTTGACCTGTGCAACCAAGATGGCCAAACTTTCGATCAGTCTCGAGAACCTTTACGAAGACCTGAAAAGCAGCCTGGCCGCCTTGCGGAGGGATCAAGCAGCTGTACGAAAATGCCGGCGCCTGGTGGAGCGGTTGCTGGAGGACGGGACTGCCTATTACGGGATCAACACCGGTTTCGGCGCCCTGGCCCGGCGCAGAATCGCGCCTGAGCAGATGGGCCGGCTGCAGCGCAACCTGCTCCTGAGCCACGCCGTGGGTGTTGGAGAGTTGGTTCCCAAAGACCTGACTCGACTGATGCTTCACCTTAAGATCCACGCGCTGGGACTCGGCTACTCCGGCATCTCTCTGAGGACCTTCAATCGCCTGCTCCTCTTCGCCGAGCGCGATTTCATTCCCGCCATACCCAGCAGGGGCAGTCTTGGGGCCTCTGGAGATCTAGCCCCCCTGGCACACCTCGCGCTTCCCCTGATCGGTTACGGTTTCTTCTGGGATCAGGAGGGGAGGGCAACCGTTCCCGCGGCTCGCCTTCTCCAAGAGGAAGACCTTCGTCCCATTGAACTGGGAGCCAAGGACGGGTTGTCGCTGATCAACGGCACCCAGTTGATGAGCGCCTACGGAGCCTACGTTTTGGAGAAATCCCGCCGGCTCTGCAAGGTCGCCGACCTGCTTTCCGCCATGAGCCTGGAGGCACTGCAGGGGAGCATCAAGCCCTTTGACCCCAGAATCCAGCAGGTCCGTCCCCACCCGGGCCAGCGCCTGGTCGCCGAGAATGTCCGCAAGCTACTAGCCGACAGCGAGATACTGGAATCTCATCGGCACTGCGGCAAGGTTCAGGACCCCTACTGCCTGCGCTGCGTGCCGCAAGTCCACGGGGCCAGTCGAGATGCGCTTGAACACGCCGCCGAAATCGTCGAGACGGAGATCAATTCGGTGACGGACAATCCGCTCGTTTTTCCCGACGGCGCGATCATCAGCGGCGGCAACTTTCACGGCCAACCCCTGGCCCTGGCCCTCGACTATTCGGCCATCGCCCTGGCCGAATTGGGGAGCATTTCCGAACGCCGCACCTATCTGCTGCTGGAAGGGCACGACGGACTGCCCAAGTGCTTGATGCGGGATACCGGAGTAAACTCCGGATTCATGCTTCCCCAGTACACGGCGGCCGCGCTCGTTTCCGAAAACAAGATTCTGTGTCACCCCGCCTCAGTCGACTCCATCCCCACCAGCCTGGGGCAGGAAGACCACGTCAGCATGGGAAGCCTGAGTGCCCTCAAACTGCTTGGGGTTTTGCACAATGTCGAGCACGTGCTGGCCATTGAACTCTTTACGGCGGCTCAGGCACTCGATTATCGCCAGCCGCTGAAGCCGGGCCGGGGCGTCCAGCTCGCCCACGATTACGTCCGATCCTTGATTCGTCATCGTGAGGAAGACGACTACTTCAAGGATGACCTCACCCGCTGTGCCGGAATTGTTCGCGGCACGGAATTAGTTGCCGTAGTCGAGAACAACCTGAGTCGATTGCACTGATGCCGGTATTGAGAAACATCGGGCAGTTGGCCACCTGCCCAATGGAAGGCGATCAGGCGGAAGTTTGCCCGATTGAACAAGCCGCCCTGGTGTGGAAGGACGGTCTGGTGGCATGGGCCGGCCGGGAAACCGACCTCCCTCCTCAGTTCGAGCAGCTCGAGAGCCGAGATGCCGGAGGCAGACTTGTGATTCCTGGATTGGTGGACTGCCACACCCACCTGGGGTTCGGCGGCTGGAGAGCGGATGAATTTGAGATGCGCCTTCGCGGTCGCGACTATCTGGAAATCGCCCGGGCCGGGGGCGGAATTGCCTCTACGGTTCTCCATACGCGCCAGATCGGGGTTCCTCGCCTGCTCGCAAAATGTATGACTTTTCTTCGGGAAATGGCGGCCCTGGGTGTCACCAGCGTTGAGTGCAAGAGCGGCTACGGCCTGGACCTGGAGAACGAAATCAAGCTGTTGGAAACCTACCGGCAACTGCGACAACAACAGCCACTGAGAATCCTCTCGACCTTCCTGGGCGCTCATACAGTTCCACTGGAGTATCGGCAGGACCGCGCCGGCTACGTCGAGTTGCTGGTTTCCCGGATGATCCCGGTGGTGGCCGGGCGTCAACTGGCTGACTTTTGCGATGTTTTTCTGGAAGAGTCGGCTTTCAGCCGCGCCGAAGCCCGCCAGATTCTGGAAGTGGGAAAGAAATGGGGGCTGCGTCCCAAATTGCACGCCGATCAGCTCAGCAGTTGCGGCGGCGCGGAATTGGCTGCGGAGCTGGGGGCGGCCTCGGCAGACCACCTTGAGTGTATCTCCACGGAGGGCATCGCGGCTCTCGCCAAGAGCGAGGTGGTCGCTGTCAGTCTTCCTCTGGCCAGCCTCTACCTGGAGAAAAGGCCACTGCCGGCGCGGAAGCTGATTGAGTCAGGAGTGAAGGTGGCGGTGGCCACCGATTTCAACCCCGGCTCGGCCCCCAGCTATCACCTCCCTCTGGCTATGACTCTCGCCTGTACGGCCCAGAGGATGACGCCCGCGGAGGTGCTGAAAGGCAGCACCATCTATGCCGCCAAAGCTATCGGGACGGAAGACCGAGTCGGCTCTTTGGAGGTTGGCAAGGAGGCAGACTTTTGCCTCATTGACGCCCCCAGCATCAATCACTGGCTCTACCATTTTCGACCCAATGCCTGTCTGGAGAGCTACGTGGGAGGCATTCGCTGCGATCCCAGCCAGTTTCCGATTTCCGCCCAGTAGCGTCACTGCAGATTGAGGAGGGCGTCAAAACCATTTCTGCTGCCGAAAGCGCTGACTTTCAGATGAAGGAGGAGAGCCGACACAACCATCCTTTTCCCAAAGATCCGCCGCCACTGTGGTGCTGGAAGTCAGCTGGATAACATTATGAAGGAGAAGACTCTGGCCGGGCGCGTGATCGGCACCGAGGACGCCACACCTCTTGAATTCTGGGTGGCTGTGGCGCCAGGCCAGTACCTGCAACTCGACGACGTGGTTGCACTCGAACGGGTGCTGCCCGACCAGAAGCGCGTGAAGGTCTACGGCATAGTGACGCAAGTCCGCGCCCGGCATGAGGGAGCGCGTTTTGACAGCGACGTCTTTCTGATTGAAGACGGAGTTCTGCCGGCCCAAGTCTCGGAGGCCGCTCAGGTGATGGCGACCCGCTTCGAGCCTGAAATCTTCGTCCCACCCAGGCCCGGTCAGGAGGTTCGCAAGGCCCGTGACGAGGAGCGCGATGAGGCGCTCTTTTTCGATCGCATGGAGAGCCGGCTTCCCGTAGGTCTTTCTCGTGACGGCGAACCCCTCTACCTGAACTTCGACTTCCTCGACGGGACTCGGGGTGCGCATGTCAACATCAGCGGAGTTTCAGGTGTCGCCACCAAGACCTCCTACGCCACTTTTCTCCTCTACAGCCTCTACCACTCGGGAGTCCTGGGACAGGCTCGGCTCAACACCAAGGCGCTCATCTTCAATGTCAAGGGAGAGGATCTCCTCTTCCTCGACAAGGTGAACCGCCGACTGGCCGACTCCAAAGCCGACCGTGAGAAATATGGACAGCTCGATCTGCCGATGGGGGCTTTTCAAAGCGTCGAATTCTGGGCGCCTCCCCGCCGTGACGCCCCTTCGGCCAAAGCGGATGTCGCCAGCCGTCTCGAGGGGATCACCTCTTTCTTCTGGACTGTCCACGAGTTCTGTAAAGAAGACCTGCTCCTGTTCCTTTTCGCCGATGCGGAAGACGATCGACAGCAATACACCATCGTGATCCACAACGTCATGGCCCAGCTCCGAAAAGCGGTGCCGCTGGACGAAGGTGGAGCCAAAATCGAGGGCGAAGAGATTCGGGACTTTCGAGCCCTCGCGGAACTGATCGCCAACCGGGTGCAAGACAATCCACTGTGGGCCGGGCGCGCCATCGGCCTGGGGACAGTCAACGCCTTTATTCGCCGCCTTTACGGCACCGTGCGTCACGTTGAACACCTCATCCGATCCGATGTGTCCGACCCCGCCCGGCACCACATCAAGCGCCAGCAGCAGGTGACGGTTGTGGATATCCATAACCTGAACGATCGAGCCCAGCGCTTCGTCGTGGGAGTGGTCCTCAAGAGAGCCTTTGACGAAAAGGAACGGTCGGGCGGTCCCGACCCGCGATGGTTTGTGGTGCTCGACGAGCTGAACAAGTACGCCCCTCGCGAGGGCTCCAGCCCGATCAAGGAGATCATTCTGGACATCGCCGAGCGTGGACGATCCCTGGGCTTCATTCTGATCGGCGCGGAGCAGACGGCCAGTGAGGTGGAGCGGCGTGTCCTGGCCAACTCCGCGATTCGCGTGGCCGGGCGGCTGGATGCCGGCGAAGCCTCGCGCGCCGACTACGGCTGGCTCCCCACCGCGCATCGCCAGCGCTCCACCATTGTCAAGCCGGGGACGATGATCCTGGCCCAGCCTGAACTTCCTGTTCCGCTGGTCCTTGAATTCCCCTTTCCCGCCTGGGCGACCCGGCCCTCGGAAGCCAGTCCCGAAGAGCATGGCGATCCCCTCGAGACGGATCCCTTCGAAGGTCTGGTTCAGGAAGAAGACTGATGAGAATCCTGCACACGGCAGACTGGCATGTCGGCCGCACCATTCGCGGTCGCAGCCGTGCCCTGGAACATCGGCAAGTCCTCAAGGAAATCGTCGCCATCGCCCAACAGCAGGAAGTCGATCTGGCGATCGTGGCCGGGGACCTCTTCGACACCGCCATGCCCTCGCCCGAGTCGGAGAAGATCGTCTACCGCACTCTCCTCGAGTTGGCCGACACCGGAGCTCACGTCGTCCTGGTTTCGGGAAACCACGACAACCCCAGACGCCTGCAGGCGGTCAAACCACTGTTGGACCGAGCGGCTCAAATCCACACCGGAGCCTTGCTCGCACGCCCCGGCCAGGGTGGGGTGATCAAAATCGAGACCCGTTTCGGTGAGAGGGCCGGCGTGGCGCTGGTTCCCTTCCTCTCCCAGCGCCAGATCATCACCGCCACGGCCTTGATGCAGCAGGACGCCGATGAGCAGGCTCAGACCTACGCCCAGCGCTGCGCCAGGGTTCTGACTCGAATGTGCGAAAGCCTCGACTCGGACAGCATCAATTTTGTGGTCGCTCATCTCATGGTCACGGGAGCCCAGCCAGGTGGAGGTGAGCGCTCGGTTCACACCGGTTTTGACTACGAAGTGCCTTCGCTGGCCTTCAAGCCGGCACAACTCCACTATGTGGCGCTGGGCCATATTCACAAGGCGCAACAGATCCCGGCCACCTGCCCCGTCTGGTATTGCGGTTCGCCGCTGCAGCTTGATTTCGGGGACACCGAGGAGGAGAAATGTGTGCTGGTTGTCGAGGCCAGCTCCAAGACTCCTGCCCTCACCCGCCGCATTCCACTCAGCAGCGGGCGTCGACTGCGAACGGTCCAGGGAAGTCTGGCGGCATTGGAGGAGCTGGCCGAGAGCGGAAGCGAGGACTACCTGCGGGTGCTGCTGGACGAGCCGGGTCGCGCCGGCCTGGCCGAGGAGGTCCGTGAGCTGCTTCCCAACGCCGTGGAAGTTCGTCTGGTGGAGAGCGAAGGCGAAGGAACTCCGGAGCAGGCAGAACCGATAGAGGGCTCACCCCGCGACTTTTTCGCCCAGTTCCTGAAAGAGAAAAGAAAAGAGGAGGGGCGGCTGCTGGAGCTCTTTGACCAGATTCTGGAGGAGGTCTATGAGGCCCAGAAGGCTTGAGCTGGCGGGATTTGCATCCTACCGAGACCCGGTCGAGGTCCACTTCGACGACACCGATCTGTTCGTCTTTACCGGCCCCACCGGATCGGGCAAGTCGAGCCTGGTCGACGCGATGACGTTCGCCCTCTATGGGACGGTCCCCCGCTATGAAGACCAGCGGCTTGTGGCACCCATCATCACACAGGGCAAACGGGAGGCCCGCGTTCGGCTCGATTTCCTG
>JBHHYX010000342.1:0-6142 GCA_046757765.1 Acidobacteriota bacterium
GCCTTGGGACTTCTAGTTCCCATCCCAAAATCTCAGCTATTATTTAACAACTATTTAGGAGTGTTGGGATGGGAACTAGCGTGGGAGTACGGACACTCCTTCGATATCCCGGAAGTCCTTGTCGAACGTTGCCACGTATCCAGGGTCGTGCTGCCGCGCCACCGTCACGACAGCCGCATCCACGAAACTCAAGCGCTCGCCTGTCTGATTGCGAAACGTCTCCATGACTTGCGGGAAGAGCTGCGAGCAGGGACGGAAATCCACTTCGCGCGCCTCCATCAACTTCAGGGCCACTGACGTGGCCACGGCCAGACCGCGCCGGAGCAGTAAGACCGTTGCCACCTCCAGAAAGACGTACTCCAGCAGGAGCGCTCGACCGTAAATGCCCGCCAGGACACCTTCCATGAGGACTCTCGCCCCTTCATGGTGAATGTCGTTGCTGTTGTGATGGGCAATGAGAAAGCTCGAATCCAGAACAATCACGAGCCACCGTCCAGCCCATAAACCAATGAATCGATCTTCTCGCTGAGTCTCTCATTTCCCTCCGGATAGGCCTCGGGAGTGAGGCTACGGAGACTGCCCCGTTTGGAGAGAAGCTCCGATTGCGCCAGATAAGAGCGAATCGCCTCATTGATCAATTCGCCGATGGTCTTGCCAGCCAGCGCCGCTCTCGCCTTCAGCGAGCGGTAGGCCTCTTCGTCCAGGTTCCGGATCGTGGTGTCCATGATTTCATTGTAACAGATGTGTGAAAACTATTGGAAGTGTTACAAGTGTGTGACCAGCGTTTGAGGTCGGCATCGGCATCGGTGTCGAAATCGAAACCAGTTGGGGCGAGCCACCCTGAGGCCGCCCGTTTTTGATCGATGAGCGATTGCGACCCCGATACCGATACCGATACCGAAAGCCTCGCTCAATGGTTACTCCTGCGGAGGTGGGGCTAAGCTGCATTTGCCGCAACGGGCAAGGGTCTGGTACAGTGAAACTGTGAAAAACATCACAGTTTCACTTCCCGATGAGGTTTACCGGCAGGCCCGCGTCAAGGCGGCCGAAGAGGACACGTCGGTTAGCGCCTTGGTCCGGGATTTTCTGGTTCGGCTGTGCCAGGAAGAGTCGGATTTCGAGCGCCGGCGCCGACTTCAGGATGAGGTGCTGGCCGGCATCTCACATTTTCGTGCGGCTGACCGGCTGCCGCGAGACGAGCTCCATCGCCGGAAATGAGATTCGTTGACACCAACGTCCTGCTCTATGCCCTGAGCACGGCTGCCGAAGAGCGGACGAAAGCCCGAACGGCACGCGAGCTTCTCGATGCCGAGGACCTCGCCCTCTCGGTTCAGGTCCTTCAGGAGTTTTACGTTCAGGCGACCCGGGCCGGCCGGGCGGATCGAATCACCCATGAGCAAGGGGCGCGGGTGGTCGAATCCTTCTTGCGCTTTCCGGTTCAGGAAATCACTGTCGCCGTCATGAGGGCCGCACTGAACACGTCCGACCGGTACCAGATTTCTTATTGGGATGCGGCCATCATCGAGGCGGCTCGAGCAGCTGGTTGCCGGGTGGTTCTGAGCGAGGATCTCAGCCACCGACAGGACTACGGCGGGGTCTTGGTCGAAAACCCCTTCCGGGCCTCCCGGGGAGGATGAAAAATAGGCGCTTCGGAGCGTCCCGGTCGGAATCGGAACCAGTTGGTGTGACCCACCCTCCGGCCGCTCGTTTTGATCGATGGCCGATTGCGACCCCGATACCGATACCGAAAACCTCGCTACCCGTCGCCAGAGATTCTCATCCTTGCCGGGATGGGGACGCCGGGGGACGACGAGAACGTGCGCTTCCTGGAGAGGAGCGTCTCCGCCGGGGGTCGGAATCGGAATCGGTATCGGGATCGAAAACCGGTGGGGGTGACTCACCCTCAGGCCACCCGTTCCTGATCGATGCGGCGATTGCGACCCCGATACCGATACCGAAAACCTGGTCGCCAGCCACGGCAGACCCTTTCGGTCGGCTCACTTGTCTGGCACCCATTTGAACTGAACACGCCGGTTCAAGGCGTAGCCCCGCTCGGTCTCTTCCCGCGTAAAAGGACGCTCTTCGCCCCATGAGATCGTCCACATTCGAGCCGAAGCGATCCCGTGTTGGTTCATGAACTGCTTGACGGACTGGGCCCGGCGATCGCCCAGCGCCAGGTTATATTCTTCGCTCCCTCGCCGATCACAGTGACCCTCGATCACGACACCGATTTGACGGTTTTCGGGACGGAGCAGCCATCGAACATTCCCCTCCAGTGTCAGGCGGGCTCTTTCACTGAGGGCCGCGCTGTCCAAATCGAAGTAGATGGGCTTCATAAAGGTCTGGAACCGCTGTTGCGGCGAGAGGGTTTCGAGGTCTCCTTCAATTCCCTCTCTTCCTCCACTCGACACCGAGACAACGACGCGCCTTCGGACGATGCCGCCTCGCCCTTCGGCAGTGAGGGTGTAGGTGGTGGTCTTGTCGGGAAAGAGTTTGATGCGTCCCGACGTGAGGACCGGGCCGATCTCGTGATCGATGCTCACCAGGTCGGCATGAACAGATTCCCAGCTCAGAAGAGCGGACTCCCCTGGCTCGACCACGGAGGGCTCGAGGCGAAGCTCGAGCCGGGGAGGGGAGGCGGACGGATCGATGGGGCCGGGCGAGGGCTGGGCCTCCGTTTCCGCCGGGACCGCAGGTGGCGCGGGCGGGGGAAGTGGCGGCGGTCGATGACTGCAGCGGGGTGCGCTGACAGCCAAGGCTGCCAGAAGCACCCACCGGCTCCATCTCTTCGATCCCCAAAAAGGGGGGGCCTTCTTTCCTGCCTGGGAAAGGTCCCGGGTGAAGGAACCAGGAGTGCGTGCGACCGCGTCAGTCATGGAGTCTTGATACCGCCCTCTCCTTCGCGGGGCCGTTTTCGACCCGTCAACGCAAACCGTGCGTGTCGGCAAGCAGAGGAGGGGCTCGCCCCGGCCTCAGGCTCCCCGCCACGCGGGCCCAGTCCACCTTGGAGACACCTGCTACGGCGGTGGAGCCGTCTTGGCGTCACTTTCGGGCCGGGTCTGCCTCTCCACCTCCTCCACTGGCCCCACAATCACCGTCGTGTAATTTACCGTATCCAGGTAATTTCGGGCAACCCGGGCGACGTCCTCGCGCTGAACCCCGCGGATGATTTCCGGATAACGTTGCGGATAATCGATTCCGAGATCGAACAACTCGGTCATCAGAAGAAGTCGGGCCAACTCCGCATTGGACTGGAACTCAAACACAAAGCTGCCGGTGAGGTACTCCTGGGCGGTGACGAGTTCGGTTTCGCTCACCCCCTCTCGCTGGAGCCTCTCAATCTCCGAAAGCAGCCCTTCCAAGGCGCCTCGCCGCTTGTTGGGAGAAGTGCTGAAGTAGGCGGCGAATCTTCCGGGATAGAGTCCACTGGAGCCGCAGATATCACAGTAGACCTGATAGGAAAGCCCCTGTTCATCCCGAAGTCGGCGTGGGACGCGGCTGGTGAGACCCGGTCCCGCCCCCAGAATGACATCCATCACCTGAAGGGCGTAGAAATCTGGATTCTGACGGCGGACTCCCAGGTGTCCCAGGAAAACGTGGACCTGTTCCTTGTCCAGGGCGACTTCTTTTAGCAGCGGCCTGGTCTGGCGGGCCGGCACTGCCACCAGACTTCGCCGGTAGTGCCGATTCTCCCAGTCCCCGAATGACTTTGAGGCCAGTTGGCGGACGCGATCGGGAGCGGCGGCTCCCACCACCACAAAGAGGGTGTCTTGAGGGGAGTACTTGCGGCGGTGAAACTGTCTGACCTCACTCAGCTCCACCTGGCGAATGCTCTCTTCCGTTCCAAGGACCGGGTACTGGAGCGGACTGCCCTGAAAGATGGCTCGATTGAGCAGGTGGCCGGCCAGACTCTGAGGATCCTCGGCCATGGCTTTGAGCTCCGTGAGAACCTTTTCCTTTTCCAGCCGAAAGGGATCGGCCGGGAAAAGGGGTCGACGCAGCATCTCCGCCATCAGCTCGATCCCCATCTCGAGATCTCCGGCTTTCACTTGCAGAGAGAGAACGGTCAGCTCGTGATGGCTGAAGAGCGACAAACCGGCTCCAACATTTTCGATGAGTTCGGACAGAGCGGGCCCGGAGTATTTTTCGGTCCCTTCATCCAGGAGACGAGCGGTCAGCGCTGCCAGTCCCGGACGGGACAAGGGATTCTGGTCGGCCCCCGCCAGCACGAAGGCGTGAACGGAAACCAGCGGCAGACGGCCGTTCTCTGAGACCAGAAGAGTCAGTCCGTTTCCGAGGCGGTAGCGCCGGCAGTCCAATTGTGCCTTTGTCTTCATCCCCACCAACCCACCGTTGCCCTGGCGGGAAGCAGGAATTTCCGGGCCACTTCCAGAACTTCCGGGGCGCTCAAGGAACGGATTCGTTCGATGTAGTCATCCCAGTATTCGAAGCGGTCCAAGGTTTCCATGAGTCCCAGTTGGAGAGCTTGATCCAGAGTCGTCTCAAAGTCGCTCAAGAAACCCATGATGCACTGGTTCTTGGCTCGTTTGAGCTCGCTTTCGGACAAGGGTTCCCGCGCCAGCCTGGCCACTTCTTCCAGGACCAGAGACTCCACCCTGGCGCAGTCGGCGTCGCTCACCAGTTCCGAGCGGATGAAAAAGAGATAGGGGTCCAATGTTTCAGCAAAATCGGTACCCACCATCGACACCACCTTCTCCGACTCGACCAGCCGCCTGTAGAGCCGGGACAGCTTCCCCTCCGAAAGCACTTTGTCGAGCAGATGAATGGCATAGTGGTCGGCCTGTTTCACTGAAGGAGCAGGAAAGGCCATCAGCATCCGACGAACCTCCCCCGGCCTCCGGATGCGCGTTCGCCCCGCCCGCTTCTCCTCCCCGTTGATGCCGGCAGGGGTAGGCTCTCCCGATGGAAGATCTCCAAACAGTTCTTCAATTCTTCCGATGGCCTGGCCGGTCTGGAAATCTCCCACCAGTACCAGAGTCGCATTAGCAGGGACATAGAACTTTCGATAGTGTTCGACCATCTGATCGAGTGTAAGGGAGAGCAGGTCCTGGTAGAGACCGATGACGGGAAACCGGTAGGGATGGGCCTGGAAGGATTCTCTGGCCACCGCCTGACGCAGTGATCCCCAGGGACTGTCCAGTTCCATCTTCAACTCCTCGATGACCACCTCCTTTTCCAGTTGGAATTCATGGAAATTAAACAGGTTGTGGGCCATCCGGTCGGCTTCCATCTCCAGGGCCGGCCACCAGCGGTCGGAAGCAAAACTGAAATAGTAGGCGGTGTAGTCGTTGGAGGTAAAGGCGTTGTTGAAACCGCCATTGCGCAGGGTGACGGCATCAATCTCCCCCTTCCCGTAACGGGCGCTGCCTTTGAACATCATGTGTTCCAGAAAGTGGGAGATGCCCCGTACCCCCGGCTCTTCCAGACGCGAGCCCACCCGATACCAGACCATGCTGGTGACGATGGGAACGGAGTGATCCTCACGGGTGACGATGGTGAGCCCGTTGTCCATCACCCGTCGCTGCACACTGTTGCTCAACTTGTCGAACTGTTCCATGACCCTCAACTCGCCCCTGCCGGTCCCCGCGGGCAGGGATTCTACGCCAAGATTCTATCCTTTGGAAAAGTTCCAGGGGGAAATTCGGCAAGATTGAGTTTCTCATAGGCGGAGGACCTCACGAAAATTGAGCGATTCTCTATGGAGAGAGGCTCCAATCTGTTGCGCTCCGAGGGACTTGTCCAAGGCGCCAGGTGCTTTGCCGGAACAGCCGACGCCCCCCCGGCTGACCTCTCCCGAATCCAGGTCGAGCAGGCTCTACGCCTACTTCAGGCGACATCTCCGTGCCGAGTCCCGGAGCAGGTCGAGCGTTGAGCGGGAAAAGCATGATACGTAGTTCTTTTGCTTGCTTTGGGCATAGTTTGCTTATACCATCGAAAATAGAAAGTACTCGGTACGTGGGCCAATAGCTTCTCTTTCGACGACTATGTTTTTTCCGGGCATCGTTCCGGTAAGCGTGTGTCACCAAGAAGGGGAGAGTATTACTATCAAGAAGGGGAGAGTATCACCAAAGACCCAGCGCGTTGCGCTGGGCTGAATATGAGTGGCGCCTTCGGCGCCTGA
>JBHHYX010000343.1:0-6137 GCA_046757765.1 Acidobacteriota bacterium
ACCCTGACTGGGTGCGATAGGGCCCCCACAGCAGCATCCTGGTGACGCAACGCTACACGCACCCCAGCCCGCAGGCCAAATGCTTTGCCGTCGAGTTGCTTTGTGGTCACAAATTGGTCACAAATCGCGACTCCCACCGAGAGCCCAATTCTGCTAAACTCAGGACTGTCCACGCCGCGCGCCCGTAGCTCAGCTGGATAGAGCGTTGGTCTACGAAACCAAAGGTCCCAGGTTCGAGTCCTGGTGGGCGCGCCATCTTAATCTCTTGATTCCAGTTACTTAACAACAAAGTCACTTGACCTGTTCCAGCTCCCGCTGAGCGTCCGCGGCGGTCCAGTCCGGGCTTTGCGCTCGGGGCGATGTCCGCTGGGCGGAGGACCGGATCCTCTTCCGGGCGATGAAGAAGGGCAAGGACAGTCTGTTGCCGTTAACCGCCCGGGTGGGGCCCCGAGACCGCCCATAGGATTTGTGAGTAATCCGGGTTGGTAGAGCGTTCCCCCGGGTGATTGCCACAGATTGACTTCCGGTCCTCAGAAATTGAGTTTTGAAGACGGGGCCCCGGAACGACGTTTCCCAGGCGAGGCCCCCGGAAGGCTTTCAACCCCATGGATTGAGGTAGGGGACACCGCTCTTTTCGAGGTGGCGTGTGTCTCGCGTGACGAAAGTCAATCCGCCAACCTGAGCTGTCGCAACGAGCAGCCCATCCAGCACCGGAATCTTCCTTCTTTCCCTTTCCGCTTCGCCCGACAGAATGCCCCATCGGGTGGCCACGTCCCGGTCTACCTCCAGAATCCGATCTCCGAACCAGCGCTTTCGCAGTCTGACTCGAGAGCTGATCGAGGTGAACGATCAACTTTGCCAGGCCCGTTTAAAGAGGGGGGAAGCCAGCCCTGAAGCGGCAGAAAAAAAACCTCCAAAGCAAAACTGCCGGCTCTTCACCTCAGACCCTTTGCCAGCGGCTTCTGCTTGCGAGGGTTGGATTTTTTTTCAATAATGACCGTCAGCAGGGGGGAAACCGAGATCAACCGGGCAGGATTTCGGAGCTGATGGACGCTGCATCAGGAGGCGCGTGGCAGAATCGACGAGCTGGGCCGGCGGCTGCCGGAGGGCGGCTCGCTCTTCCTTCTGCTGCGGCGCTACCAGCGGACGGCCGACTCGCTCTCCGCGACCTGGTTGGTCAGCCGCCACGTGCTGGAGAACCTGCACGCCGCCGGCTGGCAGCCGGCACTCGACCTGCTCCTGGAAAGCGTGCGGATCGACGCCTTCTGGCCTCCGGCGACCCGAGAAAGGCCTGACGGATGAACACACCCCGCCTGAAGGCGGCCAAGCGGGCGCGGCTCGTGCTCCTCGCCACCGTGATCCTCACGGCGCTCCTCTACGTGGTGCCCTACGGGCGCTATGTCGCCTATCCCTTGATGCTGCTGTCGACCCTGGCTCACGAGATGGGCCACGGCGTCGCGGCGCTCCTGGTCGGCGGCAGCTTCCACCGCCTCGTGATGTGGCCCGACGGCTCAGGGCTCGCCGTGTGGAGCGGCGAGGGCGGCGCCTTGAGCCGGGCCCTCGTGGCGGCCGGCGGCCTGGTGGGCCCGGCGGTGGCCGCGGCCGTGGGCTTCGCCGTCGGGCGCACGGTACGCGGCGCCCGCGGCGCGTTGACCGGTCTGGCGGCGATTCTCGCCCTGGCTCTGCTGCTCGTGGTGCGCAACCTCTTCGGCTTCATCTTCGTCGCTGTGGTGCTGGGAGGCTGCTTCCTCGCCGCCCGCAAGGCTTCGGGGGAAGTCGCGCAGCTGGTGTTGATCTTCCTGGCGGTGCAGCTAGCGCTCTCGGTCTTCTCCCGCGGCGACTACCTCTTCACCCCGACCGCCGAAACCGCCGGCGGCGCCATGCCGTCCGACGTCGGCCAGATCGCAGCGGCGCTACTCTTGCCCTATTGGTTCTGGGGCCTGGTCTGCGGCGCCGTCTCGATGGCGGTGGTGCTCTACGGGATCAGGGCCTGTTGGCGGTGAGGGCCTCGTTGATCCTTTCTCAACGACGCGAGGTTGTCATGATGTTCAAGCACGTCTCCCGCGAATTCGAGATTCTTGAAGTGCTCTCCGAACACAGGGGAGACTCTGTTTCGCGAGAACAATTGATCGCCCGAATCTGGGGAACCAGTGACGAGGTCGATGTCTCCACCCGAACCGTTGACCACCATATCGCCGCACTGCGGCGCAAGCTGGACGTGTCGACCGTCTCTTCGCCCATCGAAACCATCTACGGCTTTCGTTATCGTTTGAGCTCCTAAACCTAACGGTCACCGGTTGCTTGCAAAGACCTCAGCGGAGCGAGGGGGCCAGAAAGACGGCGTGGGTAAACATCCTTTCCAGGCTCGGCCAGAGCAGCCGAAAGAGTGGGTCGCCGGCGAAGAGGATGACTTGCCCTCGACCCAGATTCTCGTCGATGAGGTAGGAGGTTCCGCCGATGCGCCGCTCGGTCGAGTCCCAGATGAATCCGCTCACGCGGGCTTTTTCGTCTGCATAAGTGGCGACATTGCTGCCTTCCTTTGACCGAGAAAAGATGTAGCCGGAGTTGTGGAGCACTAGTGTCTCACTTCCGTACCCGAAGCTGAGAAAGTGGGCGTTGTTGAGCTCGACACGCAGGATTGCCCCCGGAGTGGTCTGAACCTCCTTCTCGATCGCTTCCCTGTTTTCTACCTTGGCATCTTTCGGCGGGGGACGTCCGTAGAGGAAGGAACTGGTCCAGCCAACACTGGGTCGGGTCGCAAAGGCAGCGCCGCCCTTGAGGCCGAGGAACACACCACCGTCGCGAATCCAGCGATCCAGTTTCTCAATGCCATTTTTCCCAAGCCGACGCTCATACCCGGCGTCGCTGCCGTCAGGAAAGATGATGACATCGTATTTGCTCAAGTCCAGCGAGCCGAACCGTTCGGTGCGAATGGGCGTGAACGGGTAGCCAAGTATGGCTTCGAAGTAGAACCAGAGGTGACCAAAGGACCGACCCCGGGTGGGTTCATAGGCGGCGATCGCCACTTTGGGCGCCTTTAGATCCCTCGCCATGCGAGTACCCAGTGACGGGCCTTCGGTTGTCCAGGCCGAGTCGACTGCCCACACTTGCACACCCGTTTCCTCGGCAAGCGAGCGGATCTGCTCCCCCAGCGTTTCGGGGTTCCGCGAGGTTCGCAGCAGAATCGACCCAGCAGGGAACGTCTCACCCGCAACCTTCAAGCTCGTTCGAGTGACGAGCATCTTGAAACCTTCTTGAAAGAGGCGCGACATCAGTTTCAATCCGGCGTTCGAGCGGGGCTTGAAGAGATAGCCATGGCGGCCCTCTCCGCCGGATACTCCTTTCGGCAAAGATACCGATTCCTCCATCAGTTGTAGATGGCTGGGTGCATCTTCGGTCCAGTAGGCCTCCACTCCGAAGCTGAGCGGGAGGGACCAGGCAGTGATGTCGTAAAAACCCAGCCGTTCACGGCCGGCTCGCCTTCCGAGGCTCAGGTTGCGCTCCATCCGTTCTCGGGCCACCTCGACAAACTCTTTGTTCAGTTTGGCTTCCCGCTCGAGCAGCGCGGTGAGCAAACGCTTTTGCGGCTGCTGGGTGCGGATGACATAAGCGCCGGGCGGAAACTCCCGAGTTTCCACGGCGTCGTTGAAGTAATTGTGCACGCGCCGGGAAACGAAGACATCGGTCGTGCGGTGGACTTCGATCTTGTGCTGGCGCAGCAAATCGGCCAGGGAGGCGGCGCGGCTCGGGTCGCCGCTTTCAAGCAGAACAAACTGTTTCACAGAGCTGTGTTCTGCCTCCTCCATGCCGCTTTGGCGGAAGTTGTAGTAATCCCGTAGCAAAGTTTCGCGGTCATCAGCCACAGCTGTCAGTACGGCCAAGCTGCCGCTGTAATGTTTGGCGATGGCGCCTCTCAGAGTGGAGCGGGTACCGTCGGGTCGCTCGAGCTGCAGCCCCTGGCTTCCACCCCCGTCTGTTTCAAAGGTCATGCCTATGGCGCCATTGAGCGAAGGGTAGCTGTCGAAGTATCCGGGATAGTGCAGATCGTAAACCTCACGGTTCATATAGGGCCATCCGAAGCGGTCAAATTCCGCTCCGATGGCGCGGCCGAAAGTGTCTTCCCACTTGCGTGAACTTGCTGGAAAGTTTTCATTGATGGGCTTGGCGACGGGCGGGAAGTAGAAAATGGGCGGGTTGCCGTGATGATCGATGAAGACCTGCGGGTGCCACCGGTGGAACTGGCGAACGACAGCCCGGGTTTCTACCTGGCTGAGGCGGAAAGCGTCACGGTTCGGGTCGACGTGGAAGTGGGTGTCGTTGGAGTTCATCAGCCATTCCCGCTCGTGCTCCACTGCATTGGGGTCAGGATTGCCGTTGGGACCCGTAACGATGGACCGGTACCAGGCCACGAATCGATCGTGAGATTCCGGGTTGTGGGCGGGATTGACGATAGTCAAGACCTGACGGCGGATCTTGTGTGTCGTTTCGTCCTCGCCGGCGGCGAGCTGGTAGGCGATCTGCATTCCAGTTTCAAAGGCAGCCGACTCGTTGCCGTCGTTAGCAAAGTTGAGCCAGACCGTAGCAGGAGTTTTTCCAACCACTTGCTGCACCTCATCGGCACTGATCTGACGAGGGTCAGCCAGTCGATCAGTAGCCGCGCGGGTGCTTTCCAATCGCTGCATGTTTTCTTCGGCACTGATCAGTACCAGGTGTAGGGTTCGACCTTCATAGGAGCGGCCATATTGCAGGATCTTGACTCGCGAAGTTGCCCGCTCTAAAGCGTGGATGTAATCTTCCATCTGATAGGAGTAACTGTGGCGTTCTCCGATGGCGTAGCCGAGAATGTCTTGTGGGCGGGGGATGCCCTCTCGATAGGGCCCCCTTTCGAAAAAGTCAAACTGTTGAGGAGTCTGGGCCGGCGCAACGCCCAGGAACAGACCTGAGAGAACTGTCAACACTATAAGTCTTTGCATGGACCTCCCTCCTTGTGTCGATGGGGCATTCTACCCGAAGGCAGGTTCAGAAGTGAATCACCCAAGACGCACTCCGAGTAGAGCATCGATTGCTGAGCGTCCAATCGGGCCAGGTGGGCATGTCTGTCCAAGAAGATGGAATCGGTGGAGAGCTGGAGCAGGCGGCCCCGCTCCCGGGACCGGGAGCTGTTGGTTCACGTAGCAACCGCTAACAAAAGCGCCAATTCGCCACGAGCCACGAGTTGCGCCAGCAGCAGCGCCGTGAGCGGTTTGGTCACCGATGCGATCTCAAACAGGGTATCGCCGTCCGGGGTGTCGCCGGGATGCAACCCGGTCTCGCCATAGCCATACACCTCCTTCTTCTCGCCGCTAACGACACCAACAACCAGACCCAAAACCGGCTTGTTGCCGCCCAGCAAAGGCCTGACAAGCCGATGCGAGGTAAAGGAGTGGAGAAACGGTTTGTCCCTTTTCTCAACCTCCTTTTTTTTCTTGAGAGCGGGGGCAGAACACTTCCAATCCGGAAGCATCCTTGCAGGGTGAGGTATGATTGCAGGAATCATGTCACGAATCCTGATTGTCGTTGCATTCGCCCTCTTTCTCATCTACATCATTTACGCATCCCTGTCCCTGAGCCCATTCAGCTGTGAAGTCTGTGTGGAATTCCGGGGCCAGACAGCCTGCAGGACCGCGTCCGGAATCACGCGCGAGGAAGCGACTCGCACTGCCATCGACAATGCATGTGCCCGGATTTCGTCCGGCGTGACCGACGGCATCGCCTGTTCTCAGACCCCGCCTGAGAGCATCATTTGCAAGGAGCGTTGAGTTTTCCGGTCTCCTTCCGATTGTCCTCGGATCCGAGCATATCCTCGGAGAGTGCCGGATCTCCCAATTCCCTGGGCTCCGATGTACAATATGCTTCTGAAGGTGTGACATATGAGAACGGCGAAGCAGGAAGTCCGCGAACTCCTTGAGAAACTTCCCGAAGACGCCTCCCTGGAGGATATCCAGTATCACATCTACGTTCGCCAGAAGATTGAGAAAGGCCTCGAGGCGGCGCGCCAAGGAAAAGTGATTTCACTGGAGGAAGCCGAGAGACGGATGGCTCGGTGGCTCGACAAGTAGTCTGGACGCAACCCGCCTGGGATGACTTGGCGACGGCGG
>JBHHYX010000344.1:0-6128 GCA_046757765.1 Acidobacteriota bacterium
ATGTTCAGCAGGAGGTCGAGGTCCCGCCGTCCGGGCAAGGACGCTGGAATCCAGTCACAATCTGAACTCCGGGTACCGACCTCGAAAACCAATCTGCTGGTGGGTCATCCAAAGGGGAAGGACAAGACGAGTCGCCGTTGGCTCGGGTTGGCTGCCGCAACCTGGGAGGTGATTCACCAGCCGGGCAGATGAGAACCGCGCCTGGTGGAGACAACCGGCTCCAATGTCAGGCCCTCAACCCTGCAACGGTGGCGACACGATTGGAGGAACCTGTCCATGCCTTTCTTGAACCACATGCCGGCGCTTGGTTTTGCACTGATGTTCGGCCCGTTTGCAGCCATAATCCTGTGGGTGCTGCTTCGGGACTATGTCAGGCGAGGTCACTGAGCGGCTCACGCCGCTCTCCCCCACAAGACGGAACCCATTAGCCCAACCGGCGGCGACGTGCTGGCCTGACTCCCCCGGGGACCAAACCCAGGCGGGACCGATGCCACAATGAAGACAGGCGCTCCTGAAAACAGGATCTTGAGTCCTTCCGGAATTTGTTTGAGATTTGAGGCTTGGAACCTTGAGATTTCTAGTCCCTCACGCCGTCCGCTTGCCTAACTGAACCGCCCTCGATAAAATCCTGGGTAGTCCAGCGAACTTGCAGGATGGGAGTGGTGCGGACAGGGTCGCTCATGATCGCGCTGTGTCGCTCGCTTCAGTGAACCGGGGTGTCTCTCGCCGCTTTTCAGGCCGCCGCAACTTCGATTGCGTCGAGGACCTGGTCAAGTCGACCATGGGTGCTGGCGCCGCATGACCAGAAACGGGGCAAACGACCCCTCGGCTGAGGGGGAACGCGACCCCAGGGGCCGGAGACGCCCCCCGGCACAACAAGGGAGCGGCCAATGTTCCCCGGCCGGACCTGCCGTTGAGCGGAAGGACTGCCACGGCCCGGGCCGAATCAAGGGAGGAGGTAGGCAGAGATGATCCCGCGGGCGTTTGAGTATCTGGTGCCACGGACTCTGACGGAAGCCGTCACGTTCCTTCAGCAGTACGGAGACAAGGCCAAGATTCTGGCCGGCGGTCACAGCTTGATCCCGATGATGAAGCTGAGGCTGGCCACACCCGATTACCTCATCGATATCAATCAGATATCGGAACTCAATTACATCCGGGAATCGGACGGGTATCTGAGAATCGGCGCGCTGACTCGCGAGGTGGCGCTGGAGGAATCGGATCTGATTCAGTCCAAATACCGCATCCTCTGGGACACCACGAGGGTCATCGCTGATCCTCAGGTGCGAAATCTGGCTACCGTGGGAGGCAACCTGGCCCATGGCGACCCCGCCAACGACCATCCGGCCACCATGCTGGCTCTGGGCGCGCGACTCCAAACGACGGGACCGGATGGGGAACGGACCCTTCCCGTTGAAGACTTCTTCACAGATTTCTTGACCACGGCGCTCCAGGCCCATGAAATTCTCACCGAGATCCAAGTCCCGATTCCGGCACCCGGCAGCGGCGGTGCCTATCTCAAGATCGAACGGAGGGCGGGAGATTTTGCCACCGCCGGCGTGGCGGTCCAACTGACCTTGGATCGAGCCGGCCTCTGCCGGGAGGCCGGCATTGGCCTGACCAACGTCGGAACCGCTCCAATCAAAGCCCGACAGGCGGAGCAGGCGATCCGGGGACGGAGGCCAGATGAAGCCACCGTCAACGAAGCGGCCGCTCTGGCCGCCGCCGCCGCCAGGCCCCAGGCAGATCTGAGAGGATCTGAAGAGTACAAGCGGGCCATGGTCAAGGAGCTGACCAGACGTGCTCTGGCGCTGGCTGTCAAGCGAGCCAAAGGAGACCACTGACGATGGGAAAACACCAAGTGACAATGACCGTCAACGGTGTGGAACACAAGGCCGAGATTGAAGCGCGCCTGCTGCTGGTCCATTTCCTTCGAGAAGTCCTGGATTTGACCGGCACCCATATCGGCTGTGACACCAGCCACTGCGGGGCCTGCACCGTCCTCCTCGAAGGCAGGTCCGTCAAGTCCTGTACACTCTTTGCCGTCCAGGCCCACGGCAAGCAGATTGTCACCATCGAAGGCCTGGCCCAAAACGGGGCATTCCATCCCCTGCAGGAAGGGTTCAAGGAGAAGCACGGACTGCAGTGCGGTTTCTGCACACCGGGGATGATCATGCGAGCCTGCGAGCTGCTTCAGAGAAACCCGAATCCAAGTGAACAGGAGATTCGCTGGGGAATTTCAGGAAATCTTTGCCGATGCACCGGCTACCTCAACATCGTCGAGGCGATTCGCCATGCCGCCGGCAGGATGAAAGGAGCGGGATCATGAAGCCGAAGACGTCTCCCGAGATCGGCGGGATGGGTCACAGCCTGAAGCGTAAGGAAGACGCCCGCTTTCTGGCGGGTCAGGGGCACTACATTGATGACGTGAAACTCCCCGGGATGATGTTCATGGACATCGTCCGCAGCCCTTACCCCCACGCCAGGATCAAGAGCATCCAAACGGAGGCGGCCCTTGCCCTCCCGGGCGTCATCTCCGTCATCACGGGCCGAACGCTCGAGCAGCACAACCTGCACTGGATGCCGACCCTGATGTCGGACACTCAGATGGTTCTGCCGGTGGAAAAGGTGATGTATCAATCCCAGGAAGTGGCCGCCGTCATTGCGCAAGATCGCTACAGCGCCGCCGACGGGGTCGAAGCCGTGGAAGTGGAATACGAGCCTCTCCCGGCCGTCGTCGATCCCTTCAAGGCACTGGAACCGGGAGCGCCGGTGCTGCGCAACGACAAGGAGGGCCAAAAGGACAACCACATTTTTCACTGGGAAGTGGGCGATCGAGCCGCCACCGAGCGGGCTTTCCGTGAGGCGGAGGTCACTGTCAGGCAACAGATCTACATCCCCCGGATCCACGTCTCCTCCATTGAGACCTGCGGCTGTGTGGCCCGATTCGATCCGGTGGAAGGCAAGCTGACTCTCTGGATGACCTCGCAGGCCCCTCATGCCATTCGCACGGTCTTCGCGCTGGTGGCGGGACACGTGGGCCTTTCGGAGGAAAGAATCCGAATCATCGCACCCGATATCGGGGGCGGGTTCGGCGGGAAAGTCCCGGTTTACCCCGGTTACGTGATCGCCGTGGCCGCCTCGGTTCTGAGCGGCAGACCGGTCAAGTGGATCGAAGACCGGATGGAAAACCTGCAGGCCGACTCCTTCGCCCGCGACTATCACATGACGGCCGAGATCGCCTCGGATCGGGACGGGAAGATGAGAGCCCTTCGCATCAAGACGATCGCCGACCATGGGTACAGCGACGCCGCCTGCAACCCTTCCAAGTACCCTGCCGGCCTCTTCTCCATCTGTACCGGGTCCTATGACTTCAAAACCGCTTTTGCCGAAGTGGACGGCGTCTACACCAACAAGCCCCCCGGAGGCATTGCTTACCGCTGTTCCTTCCGGGTCACCGAAGCCGTCCACGCCATCGAGCGAATGGTCGACCGCCTTGCCCAGAAACTCGAGATGGACCCAGCCGAACTGAGGTTGAAAAACTTCATACCCACCGATGCGTTTCCTTACAAATCCGCCCTGGGCTGGGAGTACGACAGCGGAAACTATGGGGCCGCTTTGCAGCTGGCCATGGAGAGAATCGGCTACCGAGAGCTGCGGCGGGAGCAGGAGAAGAGGCGCCGGGAGGGAGAGCTCATGGGGATTGGGATCTCCAGTTTCACGGAGGTCGTCGGAGCCGGAAACTCGAAGCATTTCGACATACTCGGGCTCAAGATGTTTGACAGCTGTGAGCTGCGTATCCACCCCACCGGAAAAGCCCTGGCCCGATTCGGCACCAAGTCTCAGGGCCAGGGGCACGAAACCACTTACGCCCAGATCATCGCCGAAGAACTGGGGATTCCGGCCCGGGACATTCTGGTCGAGGAAGGGGACACGGACAGCGCGCCCTACGGCCTGGGCACGTATGCCAGCCGCAGTACCCCCACGGCCGGCGCTGCTGCCGCCCGGGCCTCGCGGAAGATTCGCGCCAAGGCCCGCAAGATTGCCGCTCACCTGCTGGAAGCCGCCGAGGAAGACCTCGAGTGGGAACCGGGCAGGTTCCAGGTCAGAGGGGCTCCCGCCAAAGCCAAGACGATTCAGGAAATTGCTTTCGCCGCCTACACCAATCTTCCCCCTGGCATGGAGCCCGGCTTCGAAGCGGTCTCCTACTATGATCCTCCTAATATGACCTTCCCCTTCGGTTCCTACATTTGTGTCGTGGATATCGATAAGGGGACGGGAGAAGTGAAGATCCGGCGCTTCGTAGCGGTGGATGACTGTGGCAACATCATCAATCCGATGATCGTGGACGGGCAGATCCATGGCGGTTTGACCATGGGAATGGCGCCCGCCCTCTACGAGGAACTGGTCTATGATGAGGATGGCAACATTCTCACCGGTTCATTCATGGACTATCTGCTCCCCACAGCCGTGGAGACGCCGAGATGGGAGACGGACAAGACCTGCACTCCCTCTCCCCATCATCCCCTGGGCGCCAAGGGAGTGGGGGAATCCGCCACCGTGGGCGCCCCGGTGGCAATTGTCAATGCGGTGGTGGATGCGCTTTCTCCTCTTGGGGTGCAACACATGGAAATCCCCATCACCCCACCCAAAGTCTGGAAGATTCTGAAAGAAAAAGGGGTTGTGGACTAACCGGCATGGGCCGGGCTGACGGGGCGTCGCGACTTGCGTCCTCCAGCCCAGGGTTGGCAACAACCCCGGGTTTGCCGGTCCTCGTGCCCCCTATCCACCCCAACGGGGTTGCGTCGGTATGCAGTGGAATCACTCTCACTCGTAACCGGGATCATTCTCCTCTACGACGCGACCCCTTCAGGGTCGATTCATTGCTGTTCCCATGGTCCCAGGGTTCGGAAACCCTGGGCTGGAAGACACAATCCCTTCGGGATTGACGCCCCGGGACCTGTGGATTCCCCTGTCCCGGTCGAAAAGGGGTGGCGCCTTGGAACGAAAGTGCAGCCGACCTTGCCGAAGGCCCGGAGGGCCGACGTTCGATGACGATCTCAGCAGTTGTCCTGGCGGCGGGCCAATCGCAACGGATGGGCGGCAGCAACAAATTGCTGTTACCTCTGGGTAAAGAAACCCTGGTAGAACGCATCGTGGGGGTCGTCTCCGCTTCAGGGGCGTCGGAAGTCATCGTGGTCCTGGGGTACCAAGCTTCTCGAGTCCGGAAGGTCTTGAAGCAATACCCGGTGACCCCGGTTGAAAACGAGCGCTACACGGAGGGGATGACAACCTCCATTCAGGCCGGGGTGCGGGCCGTTTCTTTGCTCAGCCAGGCCGTCATGATCTGCCTGTGTGACCTGCCTCTCATTGTGCCGGACGAACTCAAGCGGCTGATGGAAGCCTTCCGGCGCTCGGCAGAGGCGAAAAGTCCTCGCATCATCGTCCCCGTCTTCCAGGGTCAGCGGGGCAACCCGGTCATTCTCCCCATTCGCTTCAGAGCGGACATTCTTCGCCACCGCGGTCTGGCTGGATGCCGGGGGGTGGTCACACAGAATCCCGACCAGGTGTTGGAAGTGGAGATGAGCACCAACCATGTCGTGGACGACATGGACACGCGAGAAGATTACGACAGGGTTCGGAAACTCCTTGAGTCGAGCACTTGAGCGGTCAGCGCGTAAGAGGGATCCGAAGCCACCGACGACAAACTCACCTCCCCGCCAGCCCTTTCCCGGCCTCGCACGGATTTCTCACCTCCACCCAATTGTAGCGCGGTTGCCTTTCAATGCCAGTGGAGAGGGTGCGCTGCGGACCGATCGAAGGGGTGTTATGGCCCTGGAACCACCGGCACGGGGCCGGTGGCGTTGGGGTGTTGCCTTTCACTGGCAGGGGCTGGCCAGGTCTGAACCGACCCGAGGCGAGGCTGCCATCACTACCAGCCGCGAAGCCGGCGTGCCCCTTAATAGCCTGGGGTGACAACCCCAGGTCGGCGCCGGTAAAGACAGTCTTGCGCCCTGTAGGGGCGCGTGGGAAGAGACGCGAAGGGCCCGTCGAGCAGTCAGCGCGCCCCTACCCCGCATTTCTCACACCCAATCTACTACGGCGGCGGATATGCCCGCGTCTACTGC
>JBHHYX010000345.1:0-6121 GCA_046757765.1 Acidobacteriota bacterium
GGGCCCTCGGTCGCGACGCCTTGTATCCACGCGCATCTCCACCGCCTCGCTACGACCGAGTGTGAGAAATCCGGGTTAGCGTCCCGCAACGATCTCCCAAGAAACGGTGCCCGCCCGTCTTGCTGTTTTTGTCCGGTCCGGCAACTATAATGGCGTTCTTTGCCCGTCGATTGGCCGACCCAGAGCGGAGGGCATCAGCTTCGTATGGCTGTGATCGAAATCAGGCGATCAACTTTCACGGCAAGAAGACAGAGCGGCTTCGGGTCCCCAAACCCCTGTGGAGCGTTTGCATGAGCACGAATGCAACGAGTGTGGACGCGCCTGGCGCTGTCAAAGGAGGCTTGAGACGGGTTCTGTTTCATTTCTGTATAGGGATGGGGTTGTTTTTGGGTCTGGAGTTTTCCATTTTCCACACCGGTCTCTACACGTTCGTGATGGAACCCGACTCCTATGCGGGCCGCTTTGAGCTGCTGAGGGCCGCCGAGCGTGGAAGGCGCCTGGTTTCGGGAAGATACGCGCTCCTGCTGGGCGACTCTCGAATGGCGGAAGGATTCTGGGAAGAGCTGGCCGAAGAGTTCAGCGCTCCCCGAGGTTTCCATTTCCTGAACGCCTCCCTGAACGGGTCGAATCCCCGAGTCTGGTATTACCTGCTGCGGGAAATAGACCCTGAGGCCTCTCGTTACCAGGCCATTCTGGTGCCGGTCTACAGCTACAATGATGTGGGTCGCGGAGATCAGGCCGATCGTCTGATCGATTTGAGAACCCTGAACACCCGCCTGACCGTCGCGGATATCCCCGAGTTTGTGAGTTCCTACAGAAAAGGCAGCTACCGAATCCTGGTCTTGCGTTCCATACTGCTGAAAGGTTCTGCTTTCAAGCAGGACTTGCAGGATCTTCTTTCGCACCCCCTCCAGCGCCTGGATCGACGGCGGTTGTACCAGCGGAGTTGGCGCCGCTGGAGGTATGCCTACAGGGGGCGCCAGGACAGCCTGCAAGGGCTCCAATACATTCGAGAGACGGGAAGTCTTCGGTTTCCGCCAGGGCTTCCGGAGAGAACCAGACAGCGTCTTGAAGCTGATCTCAAGAGGTCGTCTACACTACCATCGATCCCGTTGCGTCAATACAAGAACCGGTGGTTTTCAGCCCTTGTTCGGCGCTATAAGAGAAGCCCGACCCGGATTATTTTTTTTCGTCTGCCCCGCCGTCCAATCCCTCCGCCCGAAATGGACCTGGATTCCGGCGGTGCCATCCCGCAACTGGCAGAGGAAGGCAAAGTAACGCTTCTTGACCCGAAGACTTTCAGTTTTCTGGAGCGTCCACGCTACTTTTTTGACGGGCTGCATTTGAACGGAGAAGGAAGAAGAGCGTTTACCCAGGCCTTGGTCCAGTCCGTGCTGCCTGTGCTGCGCTCGGAGCGGCAAGCCACCTCTTCCGATCGAAAACCCCGACGGCACTAGCCCTTCCGCCATGCTGTTTCATTCCTGGGTATTCTGGATCTTTTTCCTCTCGGTACTGCCCCTCTTCTATCTCGCGCCCTTGCGCTGGGGACGAATCGTCCTGCTGGTCGCCAGCTATGTCTTTTACATGTGGTGGAACCCCAAGTTCATTGTCCTGATCTTGGCCTCGACCGTAGTGGACTACACGGCCGGTCGGCTCATGCCGGGTGCTTCTCGGCGGACCCGCCGCCTGTTGCTGGTCATGAGTTTGAGCGCCAACCTGGTTTTACTGGGATTCTTCAAGTACTACAACTTTTTTTGTTCCTCAGTCGCTCAGGCACTTGGGTTGGCCAAGGAGGCTTTCTTGCTGCGGATTACCCTTCCCGTGGGCATCAGCTTCTACACTTTCCAGAGCATGTCCTACACCATTGATGTCTACTGGGGGAGACTCAAACCACTGCGCAACTTCACAGATTTTGCCCTTTTTGTGGCCTTCTTCCCCCAGTTGGTCGCCGGCCCCATCGTTCGCGCCAGGCAGTTCCTGCCCCAACTGCGGTCCTGGAAGGCTCCTACGGCAACTCGATTTCAGGAAGGACTGTCTCTGGTTCTGATCGGACTCAACAAGAAGATGGTCTTTGCAGACCACTTTGCCAAGGTTGCCGACGCCTATTTTCAAGACGTTGCCGGGAACCCGGGTTGGATAACGGCGTGGACCGGCACACTGGCCTTTGCCATGCAAATCCTCTTCGACTTTTCCGGCTATACGGACATCGCCCGAGGTTGTGCCCAACTGATGGGATTCCACTTTCCAGTCAACTTCAATCGACCCTACCTGGCCGCCAACATCTCCGACTTCTGGCGAAGGTGGCATATCTCGCTTTCCAGCTGGCTGCGGGATTACCTTTACATTCCGCTGGGCGGCAACCGGCGGGGACCGGGCCGAACGCATCTCAATCTCATGATCACCATGCTGCTGGGTGGTCTCTGGCACGGAGCAAGCTGGAACTTTGTTGTCTGGGGAGGCTATCACGGCCTTCTCCTGTCGCTGTTTCGAGTGGCCAAGAAGAGAGCCCGGCCGGGCTGGGGTTGGCTCCAGTCAGTCCGACCCCTTTTGACCGGCCTTGCAACCGCCATCAACTTCCTTCTGGTTCTGTTCGGCTGGGTATTCTTTCGCGCCACTTCTTTTCAAGATGCCGTTCACGTCTTCACCAGCATGAGCGCTTTTCACATTCCGGGAGAAAACCTGCTCAGCCCCGGACTCTGGTTGATGGTAGGGGTCTCCGTGGTCCTGGCCTTGTGGGAAGAATACGGCCAGGTCACTGGACGAATCCTGTCGGGACCTGCCTGGCTTCGAGTCGTTTTTTACACTCTTGCCTTCCTGACCCTGGAGCTGTTCTCCGTCACCGACGAGCAGATTCCCTTCGTCTACTTCCAGTTCTGAAGAGGCATCCCCTCCAACTCGATTGCCGCGCGCTTCTCCGCTCTTGCCCTTGATTCGATTGCCAAAGGCTGGCTAACCTAGCTAGATGTTGGCTATGAGTGGTGGAGAGAAAAGCGATGACAGGGAGGCTCCAGGGCCCTGAGCACCACGATGGCGCGTGAATCGGTTCACCCAGAGGCATGAGGTCAAGAACCTTTTTGTTGTAGACGGGTCGGTCTTTCCCAATGTATCGGAAGAAACCCCACGTTGACGCCACTGGCCCTTTCCTGGAGGGGCATCGATGAAGTGTCCCGGGAGCCCCGAAAGGGAATCTGTAAGGCATCGCCCCGGCAAAGCCGATAAGATCAAGGAAGTATGAACAGTTCGCCTTTCATGCAAGCCTGCGGGCGGCAGCAAGTCCGCCCGACGCCGGTCTGGTTCATGCGCCAGGCGGGTCGCTATATGCCCGCTTACCGGGAAGTTCGTCAACGATACTCATTACTCGAGATTTGCAGGACCCCCCAACTGGCCGCGGAGGTGACCCTGCAACCCGTGCGCAGGTTCCATCTGGACGCGGCCATCATTTTTGCCGATATTCTGCTTCCTTTGCAGGGAATGGGAGTCGGATTCCAGTTTGTCAAAGGCAGCGGTCCGGTGATCGATCCACCGATTCGAAGCCCAGATCAGATCCGCGCGCTCGTCGCCTTCGATCCAGCCGAACAGTTGAGCTACGTCCTGGAGACGGTGCGACTCGTACGCGGCGAACTGGATCCCGCCGTCTCCCTCATCGGCTTCGCAGGCGGACCTTTCACGGTAGCCAGCTACATGATTGAAGGTGGATCTTCCCGCCACTTCACCCACACCAAGCTTTTGATGTATCGTCATGAGAGCGATTGGCAGAGGCTGATGGAGAAGGTGTCGCAGATAACGATTCGATACCTGAGAGGCCAACTGGAAGCCGGGGCGAACGCCGTTCAGCTCTTTGACAGCTGGATTGGCTGTCTGGCACCGGACGACTACCGCCGCTACGTTTTGCCCTACTCAAAGTTGATCTTCGAGAGTCTCAAAGATCTGGAGGCCCCACTGATTCACTTTGGGACCGGAACCTCTTGTCTGTTGGAACTGCTCAGGGAAGCGGGAGGAACGGTGATCGGCGTCGATTGGAGAATCCCTCTGGACGAGGCATGGCGGCGCTTGGGCGATCGGGTGGCCGTGCAGGGCAACCTGGATCCGGTGGCATTGCTGGGACCTCTCGACGTCCTGGAAGAGAAAGTGGACGACATCCTGGCCCGTGTGGCCGGCCGGCCCGGACACATCTTCAACCTGGGACACGGAATCCTGCCCCAGACTCCGGTCGAGAACGTCGCCACCGTCGTCGATTGGGTGCACCAGAAAACCGCGCACCCCAGCCAGTAAGGGAATCCTGTGGAAGGAAGCGCTCAACCTTTTGGCTCAAGATTCCATCTAGAATATTGATGAAGCGAGGACTGACCCTTTTTGTTTTTCTGAGCTTGGGCCCGCTGCTCTGGGCCGGGGAATGCGAGAGGGTGAAAATGCAGCTGAAACTACCCGTCAAGCTGAAAACCAAAGGCCATCCGCGGGGAGTTCGGTGGGGTCAGGTTGAGAAGGTGGTGACCCAGTTGCGGGCGGCTTTGGCGGAGTACCAATGTGGTCTGAAGTTCGGCGAGGTCTTCACGACCAAAAAGAAAACGGTCTACTTTCCGTTGATCAGTAACCTCCTGCGAACCGTTCCGGACGAAAGTTTACGAGGCCTTGCGGTTTTCAATCAGGAGGGAGAAGAGTTGGGCCGCTTTGAGAATAAGGTCGCGTTCGAAAAACGAGGTGAATACAATTACACTCACTTCTATTTCCAGTTCAGCGACAAGAATGGAAAGCTGCAATCGAGCGGAAATCGCATCCTGATCGACATGGAGACTGGAAAACCCTTTTTTTGGGTGAGATGGAGGGACGTTGCGCCCCGGTTCCTCGTCTCCGGGGCTCAAAAAAGCAGCGGGGGGTGACGACAGAATCCGGGCAAGGAATAGCTCACTTGGCCCGGCTTGCTGGAGCAATGTGGACCAGAGACGAAACAAGGACACGGGAGGCTGAGATGATGTTTTGGGGACTCCAGTTTTCCCGACCCCCACAGCTTTGCTTTGCCCTGCTCGGGTTTCTTCTATTTGCCGGGACGGGCAGCGCCCAGACGACTCCCGTTGGAACCACCTACCGCGAGGCTTACGATTTTGGCTATGCCGATGGCCGTGCGGCCGGTCAAGAAGATAAGGCACACCATCGCCTCTTCGACCTCGCCAACAAGAAGGCCTTCCAAGGCGCGGAACACGGCTATGATGCCGGCCGCCACGATCGGGATGTCTATCTGGTCGCCTACCGGCGGGGCTTTGAGGACGGCTATGAGGAGGGGTACGAGCTGGTGTCCGCCCCTTCCCGCCCCACGGCCCGAGCCACCTCGTCCCCGCCCCCGACTGTGAGCGCGAAGACTTCTCCGCCGTTGTCCAGTCGCTCTGCCCGTCACGGTCGAGACCGAATTCCGGCTGGCACGAGAGTCAGAATTGAGCTGCTCGACACCTTGAGCACGAAATACAACAAGCGAGGTGACCCCTTTCGGGCTCGTGTCATCGAGGACATCCGGATCGAACAAGAGACCCTCGTTCCTGGAGGCGCCGAGATCCTCGGTTCGATTTCCTACCTCAAGCGTGCCGGTCGCATTCGGGGTCGGGCCCAGATCAATCTTCGCTTTGAAGAACTCCAGTTGAGGAACGGCCAGAGCATCCCCCTGGAAGCCACGGTGGTTTCGATCGAGAAGCAGAGTAAAGAGAAAATCAAGGGAAATGAGGGGGTGGTTGTAGCCCGTGGTGGCAAGTCACGCGACACCAAGCGGGTGGGCACCTCTTCTGCCATCGGCGCCTTGATTGGAGTCATCACGGGTGGAAAAAAAGGCGCCGGTGTGGGGGCTGCCATCGGCGCCGCCGCGGGTATGGCCAATGTACTGATCACTCGTGGTCCCGACGCGCAGTTGGAATACGGCACCCGGATGACGGTCAAACTGACCGAAGAAGTGAAGATACCCCCACCGACTCCCTGAGCCGGATTGGCCACCCCCGGTCGCGGCGAAGGCGCCGGGCTGACAAGGCGGCGCGACCGGGGCCCCGCAGTTCTGTAAACTGAACCGAAGCGTCAGCGCCCGGCCAAGTCCGAATGGCCACTCACTAACCCGGATTATTCACCGGCTTTCGTCACGAAGCGG
>JBHHYX010000346.1:0-6067 GCA_046757765.1 Acidobacteriota bacterium
ACGCCATCAGCGCCGGCCCCCTTCGCACCGTGGCGGCAAAAAGCATTCCCGGTTTGGCCGCATGTTTTCAAAAGCGGCGGGAGCGTCCATGCTGAGGCGGAACATCACTCAAGAGGAGGTCGCCGGATTGGCGCTCAGCCTCATCTCGGACGATCTGGGGAGCGGAATCACGGGTGAAACCATCTATGTGGACGCGGGTTATCACGCCATCGGCATGTGGACTGACGACAAGCCGTGATTGGCGTGCCCGAAATGGTCGCAACACCTCTTGTTCTGACACGGAAACGCCGTTCCCAGTGAAGCCGAAGGGCTTTCACGAGGCGAACCACCAAACATGTCCGGGGCCAGGCTTCCTCGCAAGGCTTAATCGCTGAATGGTCAAACGATTTTTCCATCTCGCAACATCTCGTTCACGCTCCTTTTGTGCTTTGTTGTTCTTGGACTCCGGACTCTCAACCGAGCTGGATTGGGGTTGTCGTTGGTAAGAAGGAAACGGCCAGTACCCGCGAGTGCCCGGTCCAGGAGGGGGCCGCCGGCAAGTAAACCGGAGGTCGTTCTCTATACGGACGGCGCCTGCAGCGGTAATCCCGGACCTGGTGGCTGGGCCTTTGTCCTGGAGCACCTTCCCACGGGCAAGCGTATCGAGCGGTTTGGGGCCAAGCCTAGAACCACCAATAATCAGATGGAGCTTCAAGCCGTCATTGAGGGTTTGCGGGCCCTCAAACGCCCGGTTGAGATCCGCATTGTGACCGATAGCTCCTATGTTGAGAAAGGGCTGCGGGAGTGGATGGGCAAGTGGAAGGCCAATCAATGGCGCAGGAGAACGCGCAATGGCTACCAACCGCTCAAGAACGTCGAACTCTGGAAGGAGTTGGACCGGCTCAGGTGCCAACATCAGATTTGTATGAAGCGAATCCGCGGCCACGCCGGACACGCCGAGAATGAGCGCTGTGATGAGCTGGCCGTTGCCGCCTATAAGAAACTGATGGGCGCCCCAAGGCGAAAGTCGGGATCCGGGCGCACCTGACCGACAGGATCTCGGGCTGTGTGGAATCAGGGGGCGACCGAAACCTTGGAGGAGGATTTCGTCCGGGAGGGTGCGCGAAAGAGCCGATTCATGTAGAGCGAAATGAAGAGGGTCAACACGCTTCCCGTCCAAGCCAGGACAAAAAGAAGCGGCAGCAGTCCCAGCACCGAAAAGAGAAGAATGTAGTGGCACATCACGCCCTTTTTGGCGAGAAAGACGACCTTCCGAATCATGCGTGAGATGAGGCGGCCCGAATCGTCTTCCAGCCGGCCATAAAAGCGACTTTGATACTGATTCGGTTGGTTGGAAGGAGCAAACTCCTTTCTCTGGCGAAGGAGCACGAGAAAGGTGATGAGATTGCTCAGGATGGTCATCCCGCCCAGGGCCGGCCACCAGAGGCTGCCGTACTCTTGGTAGAGTCCGATTGTCATCCCGGCCCAGAGGAAGAGATAGCCAAGGTAGTCGACCATGGTTTCGAGCCAGCAGCCAAAAGAGGATTCCTCGAACTTGGTGCGGGCCACCATGCCGTCCATTTCATCCAGCAGCACGGAAAGGAAATAAGTCAAGGCGCCGGCGCTATAGGCCGCCCAATGGCCTTGGGCGTAGAAGTAGCCTGAAAGGACGACCAGCGGCAATCCGGCCCAGGTGATCATGTTGGCGGTGACTGGAGTTCTCAAGAGCCATCTGACGGAGGGCCAACAGAGGCGCCGGTTGAAGTTGGAGTAGATCCCGTCTGACGCTTTGCCGGAATTCCGAACCAGAAAGCGCTCCGCCTGCCTGACGGATCGTACCGATTCGACCAGGACGCCAGGGGTTGGCCCCAGAGACTGAGTACCCGAGTTGTGAAGATATTTCTGCAGACTGCCGGCCGCTTTGGAAAACAGAGACTCTTTCTCGATCAACAGTGGCCCGTCCGGGTCTGGTATCGACGGCGCAGATGTCCCGGCCGGGCCTCTTTTGGCCTCGACGCCATCACCTTGTCTGTTCCCCGCCTGAAAGGCCTGCAGGCTTGCGGCTAATATTTTCTTGCCCGTCACCCAATTCCAGGGAAGCCAGAGAAACATCGGCTCCAGTTGATCTTCGATCTCCTCCCAATGCGACCGCTCATTCGGGTCGAAAGCCGGTTCGAAGGGCCGGGTTTGGAGCGGGCAGGAGGCGAGACGGCCGCGGCGGAGGTGGTCCGAAATCCAGTCTTCCGAGACGGAGCTCGGGAGCAAGACGAGAATAGAAGAGGCGCCTCCCTTCCAGGCCGTGGCGATCACCCTCTGCAGCAAAGGTATTCCCGAGACTCTCTGAAGAAGCGGCTTCTCCCACTTCTCGAGATCCGAATCAAGGCCCTCAATCCCGGGCAGCACAACTAGCGCCTGCATCGGCGTTCTCCTTCCTCTGGTCTGGAATCGCTCGGGATTGTCACCCAACGCCCTCGCCGCTGCGTCATGAAATGCCATGAACAGGCGATCAGGTAGGACAAGTCTCCCTCCATCATCCCCAACCTTGACGGCCTTCACGGAACCTGAAGGTTTTCCCCCTTCCCCCTTTCCCCTCCCTGGAGGACTGGAGAACCCGCGATGGCTTCTGCCATACCGTCAAAGAAACATTATCGCATGTTGCTGCCACGTCTGCCCCGGGACGGAATGGCGGGCCGCCAGCTTTGAAACCAGCTCAACCAAGTGGAAAAACTTCAGCTGCCTTCACCCGGGTTCCCGTGCCGAAACTAGGGTGTGGAGAGGAGGCCCTTCCGCCGTGCCTCTTCTCGCAGCGAAGAGATTCCCAGAAACTCCTGCAGCAGGATGTCGGAAATCAGGTCCCAGACGTCGTCGGGCAGGACGGGGCCCATGGTTGCGTCAGAGTCATCGGGGTCTCTGAAAAGAAAAAGGAGTTGGGTCAAGCCGGAAGCGGAATAATCGGGGCCGGGGGCCCAGCCGTCGCCATCCACGTCAACGTAGGGATCCGAGTTCAATACCACTTCCAAATCGTAGCCAGGCGCGGACAGCGCGAGGGCCTGATTGATGGCGTTCAACACGAAATTTGCCACCAAGGCCTGGCCCGTGTAGCTGGGATGAACCCCGTCCAGACTGAATCCAGAACCCCGTACCCATTTCCGGCTCAAGACCTTGTCACCCACCACGATTTCAATGCCGCCCCCCAGGCCGGCATTGAGGAACTGGCCAACGGCCACCAAGTGGAAAGTCGGACCGTGAAGTGCCACCAGAGCCTGAATGGAAGCATTGAACCCGTCGATACGGGAAATTATGAATTGTTGCTCCGCTTCCGAAAGAACAAGTCCGTCGCGCTGCTGGCCGTCCAGTTCCAGAACCTGGTTGACATAGTCGACCGAATGGCCCGAGTCGAGCAGGGCGTACATGAAGCCGAAGGTCAGCAGGGCGATCCGGTCGCCCCGAAAAGGATCGGTGATGGGCTGGCCCGGGTCGGCGACTCGCTTAAAAGTGGGGGGCACGCTGTAAGTGGGATCGAGCTTTTTCAGGTAGAACTCCAGGTCGTCCGAATCGAAGAGGTAACCGACCGCGCTGTAGTAGGGCAACGTGAGCAGAAAGCGTTCCACCTGAACTCCGGAGGCCGCGGTCTCCTCCTCCAGACGCGTCAGAAGGTGGTCGTATTGCTCTGTGAAGTCAGACGCTTCGGTCAGGTTCCGCTCCAGGGCCGCCTGTGTATAAGGCTCAAACGAGACGGCGCCACTCTCCTCGCCAAGTTCCAGCAGCAGTCGCAGCGCCGGCTTGATCTCGGGAGCAATCTCGGCCAGTGGAATAGGCTGGAACTCCGGGTTGCTTCCCCCGGCACCCAGCGCGGCCACGCTCGAATCATTGTTTCCCGCCCACATGATGACCACGGCCTCGGCGACTCCTGTTGCTCCCGCCCTATTGACCAGCCAGTTGGCTGCGCCAATCTGAGAAACGGGCCGGCCCGCCGTCAGGTTGATCGGATACATGACCTTATCGTACTTGTCCTCGAGTTGGTCGGGTCGAAGCTTGTCGCTCAGATAGGCAACTGTGACAAAGGAATCGGGCGCGCCGGCGCGCTTGAAGTATTGAATTCCCTCTACTGAAAACGCGTCTGCGCCGTCCACCGCCAGATTGGTGGGAACCTTGAAAGGCTCGAGCCGCTCTTCGCCAAGACTGAAGAGGGGTTGCTCGAAGTGCACTCTGATCTGGGTGGCCAGAGAGATCCCCACACGCTCGAAATAGGCATTGAGCGTGTTGATGAGGTTGTTGGTTGCATCCATGGTTCCGTGCGTGAGGCTGTCGCCAATGCCGATCATCCAGGTCTCGGGAGTGGTCGCCAGCGTATCCGGGGTGGATTTCGAGGGCGAACTCTTCTGCCCCGGCTCCGCCCCCGCCCCAACGCGGCAGGTGAGAATCAGAAAGAGGGAGCAGCCGAAGAAACCACGCACAAGTGAACTCAGCGGCAATCTAATTCCTGAACGGACGGTGAAGTCATCCATGTCATCTCCAGTCAGTCAGTCGAATTCAAAAAATGTGAGTGTCCTCTTCGGGCAGTTCCCATGCACGGAGGCCAAACCCGAGCCCTTCTCATGGGGCATCTACCTGCGGGGCCGGATCAGTCCCCATGACGCGACCCCTTCAGGGTCGATCCATTGCTGGTCCGACGTCCCAGGGTTCGGAAACCCTGGGCTGGAAGACACAATCCCTTCGGGATTGACGCCCACCAAGCCTGTGGGACTCCCTTGTCCTAGTAGGCTAAATCAGACACGCTGGGTCTTTCCAGCGAAGCCCGGCAAAGCTCTGAAAGAGCTATTTACGGGCTTGCATAGTACTGGTACGCAAGCGCGAAACTGTGATCCCATGCGCAGCCTGACCCCCCCTTCTGAACTTGTTCCCGGCCCAAGCACCCTCAGATCCAGCTAGACCCGCCCGGCCGTCATCGGCAGGGCGAGCTCATGCCCTCCACTGCGCAAGTGCATCGGGGAGACTTCAGGCGGATTGACCCGGTCTCTTCCGCATCCGATGCTAAAGACCAAGGATAAACCGGATTCTATTCGCCGAAGAGTCGCCAAGTCAACGAGGAATGCCCGGTTTCTCTGGAGACGTCCTCCCGTAGGAGAGCGCGAGCGATTTTGTGCTACAATGTGCGTCATGGCGGAGATGTTGCGGGTTGGGGTTCGAGAACTCAGGCAGAATCTCAGTAAGTATCTCAAGCGTGTGGCCATTGGCGAGGGGTTTCGTGTCACGGAGCGAGGCCGGCCCGTGGCCCTGTTGATTCCGGTTCCGGATCAAAAAGGCGCGCTGGGGCGGCTCATCAGCTCGGGCCGGGTGCTGCCGGCTCGGGGAGACCTTTTAGAGCTCGGCCCTCCGTTCGGGTGCAAGACCACGATCTCCATCAGCCGGGCTCTGGAGGAGCAGAGGTCGGAGAGCTGAATGGATAACGGGATCGTGTACCTGGACTCCTCGGCCCTGGTGAAGCTGATTCTCGAGGAGCCCGAGAGTGAGGCGTTGCTGGCCCGCCTGGCGTATTGGGCGAACCGGGTGAGCAGCGAGTTGGCGATTGTCGAGGTGACGAGGGCGGCCCGTCGGGCTTCAACCGATCCCAGGGTTCTGAGCCGTGCACAACGGGTCCTGGCCGCCGTCAACCTGCTCCGAATCGAACGAAGCATGGTGGAGCGGGCGGCTCTCCTGGAAGCGGTCACGCTTCGTTCACTCGATGCCATCCATCTGGCCTCCGCCTTGAGCTTCGGAGGGGACCTCGAGGGCATGGCTGTTTATGATTCCAGACTGCAGGAGGCCGCCCGGCAAAGCGGCATTCCGGTATTTGCGCCGGGTCAGTAGGGAGCCACCGCCATCCTGGTTTTCGGCTCAAGTCACTGAACCACGAAAGGTGAGTGAGTGGCCCTCCGGACTTGGCCGGGCACTGACGCTTCGGCTCAGTTTCAAGACGACGCACTACAGAGACGCAGAGAACACAGGGAACGCTTGCAGGTATTCAAGAGTCTTGGGATGGGAACTGGCCACTAACCCGCATTTCTCACAAACGATCTATTGCGGAGCCGAATGCATCCACCCTGAC
>JBHHYX010000347.1:0-6044 GCA_046757765.1 Acidobacteriota bacterium
TTTTCACTTGACAAACGCGGCTTCATAGGAGGGTCGATTCATTGCTGGTCCTACGGTCCCAGGGTTCGGCCGTTGCGGTTGATAGGGGATCACGGCGACCGGCAAACCCAGGGTTGTTGCCAACCTGGGCTGGACGACGTGCGGGAAGACCGCGTGGCCGCCGGAGAGGAGATTGTTGTCGTTTTGAGCTGAGTTGACGGAACGGGGGGAAGCCAGGTTAACCGTTCGCAAACGGATTCCGCACCTGTACGGGTCCATAATGCTGCTCGTCATTGAGATCCTCCGAGTAGAGTATGGGGGCACCCAGTGTTTGGGCCGCCGCCACGATGGCTGCGTCCCAATAGGAGATTTGATGCTCCAGACTGACCTCCACGGCAATCTTGACCAAGGCCGAACCAATAGACAAACAGGGAAACGCCTCCAGTTCCTCTATCCATTCCACTGCTTGATCGGGGGAAAGAGGAACCGCAATCTTCCGAGTTACGGTGACATAGAACTCCTGCAACACTTGAGCGGATAGCGAAATATCTTCGTCTTCAATGATCCGGAGAGCTCTCCTTCTCTTACCTTCCTCCTGCTCTCGACCAGCCGCGGCGTAGACAAGAATGTTGGTGTCAACGAAACAGTCAACGGGCATGGAGCTCATTTCGCGTCCAGGATTTCGAACCCATTCTCGCCTCCGATTGCCGGCTCAAGGCTTGGATGCGCTGCCGAGCTCGACGCGCCCGGTCTTCCCGCTCGGCGATCTTTGACAGGAACTCGCGCACCAGGTGGTTCACCGACAGATTCTGCTCCGCGGCATAACGGCGAACGATCGTAAGCACCTTCTCATCAATGCTCAAAGTAAGATTCTTCATTCAACACAGTCTATGTGTTAATGTGGCTGATTGTCAATTCGATGTTGGGCGCTTTCGGTGGCAATGGCTGTGCTTCGAGGAGGCGCTAGTGTTCCGTTTTCGAAACAACGTAGCCCAAGAGGGTTGCGCCGGGACGCACGCTTTTCCTTGTTGCCTCTCACGGCCGATGCGGCGGCATCGATGAGTCGCCGAGACCTGGACCGGGCAGCGTCGCGCTGGCAACAATAGCTCTGGTTTTCCAAAACGACGCTCCAGCCCGGATTTCTCACCCTCGGTCGTGACCAAGAGCCGGAAGCGCCGTCCTGGCAAGGCGTTACGACCGAGGCCCCCGGAAGCGTGCTGGTACACCACGTCGGGGAGCCCGAGGGGGCGACGCGGTCAGCGCGGATGCTTCCGGCTCTGCGGTAGTTTGAGTGCGAGAAGTGCTGGCTAGACAAGGTGCGAGAAAGACGGGTTAAATGAGGGTATGTCTTGCCCTCCACCGGCCCATACAAAGCATTCCTTGCCGCTGAGTTGGCGGCTTTTTCGTGCCTGCACCGGGAGTGGGGTCGGCGCTGGGACCCTGATGGGGGGAGTGATGTTGGCGCTCTTGCTTCCGTCACCCGGATGTGCCCCTCGGCAATCGACCATTGGGGTCTCTTATTCCCACAGCCTGGCGCCCCTGATCCAAGAACTGGCCCGCCGCTTTGAGGGCAACCACCCGGGCGTCCGTGTTCAGTCCGAACCCTTGAAAAATTGGAGTTCCGCGCGCCGGATGCGGGATTTGGGACCCACCTGTGATGTGATCGCCACAGACGACTGGCGGCAGTTGTCGAGCGTCTTTTCACCTGCCGGGCCGGGCCGATTCTACTCCTTCCTGGGTGACGAAATGGTCCTGGCGACGGCTCGCAGGGAGTTGCTCGATACGCTTGCGGAAGAGACGGATTGGAAGGAGAATTGGTCTGAGCTGCTGTTTCGAGGGGGCTATCTCTACGGATTGCTGGATCCCCGTCGAGAAGCTTCCGGCTACCAAACCCACCTGGTCTGGAAACTGGCCGAAATAGAGTTCAACCGCCCGGGCCTCTATCGACGATTTCTGGTCAGACTGGATTCGAGCCGGGTAGCGGCCGATTACTCTGAACTGGAGGCCCTCCTGCGGAACGGAGCTCTGGACTTTGCCTTCGTTTACAGATCAACAGCGATTCAAGACGATTTCCAGTTTGTCGCCCTGCCTCCCCAGATTTCCCTGGGGGAGCCCTCCTACGCCCCCGTCTATGCCCAAGCCTTCGTGCGTGTGCCCGAGTGGGGTTCCAGCTCGTCTCTGGAAATCACCGGCCGCCCCATTCGCTATGGCATTGCTGCGCCCGACCCGTCCAATCTCTGGGCCCGTCGCTTTGTCGATTTTGTCGTCAGTCCCGACTTCCAACAGTTGTATCGTGAGCTGGGCTACGCCGGCATTCCTGTAAAGGAATGGTCCCCGCAGGAGTAGGAGAGAGGAAGGCGGGCGCGATCCGATGCCCGAAGCCTCGAGCATTGTGATATCTTGAACCTGTCGGGGAGGTTTCATTCATGCAAAGATGGACCCTGCTGTTACTGGGGGTGGCTGCCGCGGTCTGGCTGGCTCTGGCCGGCGGCATTGCTCTTTATGTGGACTTTCTGTGGTTTGGCTCGATTGGCTACCTGCCGGTGTTCGAGAAAACTCTGTGGTCCAAGTTCTTCTATTGGGTGCTGGGGTTCGCAGTCGCCTTCTCGGTCCTGGGTTGTAATCTGTGGCTGGCTTCGCGCCGATCCAAGGGGACTTTCTGGGTTCGGCACGAACTCATTCAGATGGCCCAAAAGGGGTCCGACTACCTCTTTTGGATCGCCATTCTGATTCTCTCCATCTTTACGGGTCTGATCACACAATCCCAATGGATGGCATTTCTTCAATACCAGCATCGGGTCGAGGCCGGGGTGACCGACCCGATTTTTGGCCGTGACGTTTCTTTTTACTTTTTTTCGCTTCCTATACTCTCGTTCCTTGCCTCCCTGGCGCTGATAGTGCTCTTCTTCGCGTTCCTGATCGCAGCCGCTTCCTACATTGTTCACGGGCATGTGGGTTACAACGGTCGCCTGCAGCTTTCCAAGCCAGCTCGGATTCATCTGAGCGTGGTTCTGGGTATCGGTTTCCTTTTTCTCGCTTACTCGTTCTGGTTGAAGAGGTTTGGAATTCTGTACAGCCGGGAGGGGCGGGTCTTCGGGGCGGGCTACAGCGACGTCAATGCCTGGCTGCCTTGCTACACCATCCTGGCTGTTCTGGCGTTGCTGACGGGTTTTCTCTTTTTCCTTTCCAGCCTGACCCGAAGCCTCCGTTTAGTTGCCTTTGCCGGAATCGGATTCGGGGTCGCCTTTCTGGGAACCCAAGTCTACCCGGCCTTGGTCCAGACGTTCATTGTTCGGCCCAATGAACTCAAGAAAGAGATTCCTTACATTGCTCACAATATCCGGATGACGTCTCAGGCCTACCGCCTGGACCAGGTCGAAGTACGGGAGTTCAAAGGCGAGGGCGAACTGACCGTAGAGTCCCTTCGGCGCAACCAGGCCACCTTGCGAAACATCCGGCTCTGGGATTGGAGACCCATCAAGGACGCCTATGGACAACTACAATCCATCCGGCCCTACTATGACTTTCATGATGTGGATGTGGACCGCTACGTGATTGACGGTCTATATCGGCAGGTCGTCCTCTCGGCCCGGGAACTGGATGCCAGCCGTATCTCCGACCAGGCCCAGAGTTGGATCAGCCAACACTTTCAATACACCCACGGCTACGGCGTCTGCTTGAGCCCCGTTAATGAAGTCACATCGGAAGGGTTGCCCGAATTCTTCATCAAGGATATCCCGCCTCGGTCTTCCGTGGACATCACGATCGAGCGGCCCGAGATCTATTTCGGAGAGGAGAGCAGGCACCCGGTCTTCGTGCGGACTCGGATGGAGGAGTTCGATTACCCGGTGGGCGATCAAAATGCCCATGCCACTTATCGGGAGGAACGCGGGCTGGCCATCAACTCGTTTCTTCGAAGACTGCTCTTTGCCTGGGAGCTCAAGGCCTATGCCATTCTTTTCACCCGCAACTTCACTGCTGAGAGCCGCGTTCTGATCCACCGGGGAATCCAGGACCGAATTCCCAAGATCGCACCTTTTCTGCATTATGACTCGGACCCTTATCTGGTCATCCACGAGGGGCGATTGGTCTGGATTCAAGACGCCTATACCACCAGCGATCGTTACCCCTATTCCGAGCCTTACCAGCAAAGCTTCAATTACATTCGCAATGCCGTAAAGGTTGTGGTTGACGCCTATCTGGGGGACACGACTTTTTACATTTCCGATGCCGAGGATCCCCTGATCCAGGTCTACTCGCGCATCTTCCCGGGCATGTTCAAGCCCCTGGACGAGATGCCGGCCGGCTTAAGGTCCCACATTCGGTATCCGGAAGATTTGTTCGACATTCAAAGCCAGATGTTCCGGACCTACCATATGCGAGACACTACCGTCTTTTACAACAATGAAGACTTCTGGGAGATTGCAAGCGAAATCTACAGCGGTAACCAGCGCACAATGGAGAGCTACTATGTCATTCTCAAGCTCCCCGATGCGTCTCGGGAGGAATTCGTTCTGCTGATTCCCTTCACACCGAAGAACAAGAACAACATGATAGGCTGGCTGGCCGCCCGCTCGGACGGCGACCATTACGGTCGCCTGATTCTTTACCAGTTTCCCAAGCAGCAGCTCACCTATGGCCCCATGCAGATCGAAGCCCGAATCGACCAGGATCCGGAGATCTCGCAGTTGATTACCTTGTGGAGCCAGAAAGGCTCGCAGGTCATCCGGGGCAATCTTCTGGTGATTCCGATTGAAGATTCTTTGCTCTACGTCGAGCCGCTTTACCTGCAAGCGGAAAAGAGCCAGATTCCCGAGTTGACGCGTGTCTTGAGCGTCTACAGGAACCGTGTCGCCATTGGAGAGACTCTGGAGGAGTCACTGGCTTCGGTGCTGAAGACGGACGGCAGAACGAGAGCACGCGAACTGCTCGCCCCTCGGCCTGACTTGTCGATTCGAGGTCAGACCCTGGGTGGACTTGTCGAGCAAGCCCTTCGCCACTTTGACAACGCCCGGGGCTACCTCAAGGAGGGCAAATGGGCGGCCTATGGGGAAGAGCAGGACAAGCTCGGCCAGGTTCTTCGTGAACTGGCCCGGGGGCGAAACCAGACAGAAAGCCGCAAGCCGCGACCCGATTGATTAGGCTCAGCTTCAACTTGGTGGATGGACCGAGGATCGGTGCCAGGAGGTGAGTTCGCCGGCCCGCTCAGTCCCCGAAGTGAGAGCCCGATCAACGAGAAATGCGGGTCAGGGGCCAACAACTCCGCGTAGCCAGCGGGTTCGGCTTGATTCACAAAATGAAACCGCCTTAGAATAGGAGCGTCTCACAAGGTCGAGAGGAAACACAACGATGATTGATCTGACTGAAAAGGCGATCGGCAAAGCAAAGGAATTCATTGCCGGCCAGGCGGCCGACTACACCGGCATTCGCGTTGCAGTAGTAGCTGGAGGTTGCTCCGGTTTTGAATATCGAATGAAGCTTGAATCGGAGCAGCGAGAGGGCGACCAGGTGATCGAAGTGGACGGTCTCAAAGTCTTCGTAGATGAGCAGAGCCTCGTCTACCTGAACGGCACCAAGATTGACTTTGTGGAAACCATCCAGGGCGCGGGCTTCCGGTTCGATAACCCCAACGCGAAAAGCAGCTGCGGTTGCGGCGAATCCTTCCAAGTCTGACTCGGCCTGTCCGCCTCCCGTCCCGTCGGATTCATTTTGTGACCATGGGCTGTTCCGTGGGTACTTGTGCGCTCCTTTGGCCAGTCCGACTGACAATTGGTGAGGTGGACAGCAGAGGCGGGAAAGGACGGCCCATCAGGATCCCGTTGGAGTGGAACCGACCCATGAAACGGTTCAGCTCCCCCGGGACGGAATACATCACGAAGTTGATGGGGCCGGCCCCCAGGCAAAGGTAGAGAATCTGCTGCCCTTCCCATGGTTGACTTCTAGGGAATTCCTAGTCCGAGAAGAAGTTCACAAGACGATCAACTGGGCGCCTGACAACAATGTACACTACCGAGTAACGGAGCCCCGACCGTGAGAGGGTGTCGCAAAAGTCTCTTGAGGCCCTG
>JBHHYX010000348.1:0-6023 GCA_046757765.1 Acidobacteriota bacterium
ACTAACCCGGCTCGGGGGAAAGAGAAGTGAGCCGGTAGCGCTGTCGTACCCCTTTAGACAGTTTCTCAATAATGGGGGCCAGGGAGCTCGATTTTCCCGCCTTTCTCACACCCGATCGAATCGGGTAGCGAAGAGGCCCGGTTCTGGGTCGCTCCCTCTCTGTTCCGACCGCTCCGCCTTCCCTTCGATCTCAAGGAGTCACCGTTTGCGGCCCTTCCAGAGACGCGGCTCGTAATACCTTCGCTTCTTCTGCAGTCGAGCCAGCAATTCCTGTTTCATCTCGAAGGGATAGTCTTTGTTGTGAATGGCTTTTGCGTACTCAATCGCACGGGGCAAATCATTGAGAAACTCGTAATCTTCGATCAAACCCAGCTGAGCTTGCAGGCGACACTCCGAACAGGTCGTATTGTGGAGAACTGGAAGAAAAAAGTTGAGGGATTGCCGGTACTGCCGCCCCAGCTGAAGAATGGTTCCGATACGCAGACGCGCTTCCTGAGCGAGGTGATCCTCTGGCCGCCGGGCCACCAGCTGCTCGAGGGTCTGGCGCGCCTCCTCGAAATGACCGAGTTTGAACAGGGCTGTGCCGGTCTTGAACAAAACCTGGTGCCGGAGGTCTTGGGGAAGGCGTCTTGTGAGGAGCACTTTCCAGTAGCGGATGGCTTGCGGCAGATCTTGAAAACCGATGGCATGAATTTCAGCCAGCCTGAGGTAGGCGGGGGTCACCAGCGGGCTGCCAGGGTACTCCTCGATCAAGCGCTGGAAATCCTCGAGGGCCCGGTCGATCTGATACCAGTTGACATAATGGATCGTGCCCAGTTCCCAGAGCGCCCGTGCCCCGTAACCGCTGGCCGGGTAGTGCCGGTAGACAGAATCGTAGAGTCGCGCGGCCTCCCGGTAATGACCGGTTCTCCATTCTTGCCGTGCGCGATCAAACTGAGCCCGGACCTCATGTTCGGTTTCGAAGTAGAGAAAGACCCCGGCGGCAAAAACCAGGAAGGGAGGCAAAAGCACCCAGTCAATTCTCTTCAGCCGGTCCAGAGTCCTTCTCCTCCTCGGCAGGCAGGCGGGTCACGGCGGCTATTCTGTCACCAGGTTCGAGCTCCATGAGCTTGACGCCCAGAGCGCTCCTTGCCCGGGTCTGTCGAATTCGAGCGGCCTCCATGCGAATGATTTTTCCGTTTTCGGTGATAATGATAATCTCAGAATCTTCATGCACCTGAAAAGCGCCGCAGATCCTTCCGTTACGTTCCGTAGTCTTGATATTGATCACTCCCAGCCCCCCGCGGCCCTGTCGCCGATATTCGCACAGGGGTGTTCTCTTTCCGTAGCCGTTCTTCGTCACAGCCAGCACATCCGCCTCCAAATCGTCGACGATATCCATCCCAACCAAATGATCTCCCGAGCGGAGCCTCACGCCTCTCACCCCTCGAGCCGTGCGTCCCATTTGCCGCACCTGGTCACCGCCAAAACGGATGGCCTTCCCGAGACTCGAAAACAACAGGACATCCTGGCCGGCGTCGGACCTGGCCACGGAGATCAGTTCATCTCCCTCGTCGACCCGGCAGGCGATGATGCCAGCCGCGCGAGGATTCGAAAAAGCTTCCAGAGCCGTCTTCTTGATATAGCCTCGACGGGAAGCCATGACCACGTGGGCCGGGGTAGAGAAGTCGGCGACGGCGATCATGTCGGCCACATGGTCTCCGGGGTCAATGTCGATCAAGTTGACGATGGCCTTCCCTTTTCCAGCCGTACTGACTTCCGGAATCCTCCAGACTTTCAGCCAATGTAACTTCCCTTTGCTGGTAAAGATCAGGATGTAGCTGTGGGTGGAGGCGACGAAGAGGTAGTCGACGACGTCTTCCTCGGTGCGGGTCTTCATACCGATGCGACCCTTGCCGCCGCGATGTTGGCTCTTGTATTGGCTCAGTGACGTGCGTTTGATATATCCGTTATGAGTGGCCGTAATGACCATCTGCTCTTCTGCAATGAGGTCTTCAACAGTCAGGTCCGCTTCCCAGTCCAGGATCTCGGTGCGCCGGTCGCTCCGATAGTTCCTCTGGATTTCGACGAGTTCTTCCTTGATCACACCCTTGAGTCTTTCCTCATGGGAGAGGATCTCGCGCAGCGTGGCCATCCGTTCGAGGACTTCCGTGTATTCGCTCACGATCTTTTCGCGCTCCAGCCCCGTCAGTCGCTGCAGCCGCATTTCCAGGACGGCCTGGGCCTGAAGGTCGGTGAAAGCGTAGAGGCGCGTCAACTCCGAGCGCGCTTCTCCCGGCGACCGGGAGCTTCGAATCAGGGCGATCACCTGATCCAGATGATCCAGCGCTTCTCTCAGCCCCTCCAGGATGTGGGCGCGCTTTTCGGCTTTTCGCAACTCAAAAGCCGTGCGCCGCCTCACCACTTCTTTGCGGTGATCCAGAAAGTAGTTGAGCACTTCAGCCAGGGAGAGCACGCGGGGACGCCCCTCGACAATCGCCAGCAGGATCACCCCGAACGAGGACTGCATCGATGTCAGCTGGAAGAGCGTGTTGAGGACAATCTGAGGCTCTTCCCCTCGCTTGATCTCAACAACGATCCGCATCCCCTCGCGATCGGACTCATCACGCAGGTCGCTGATCCCTTGGATTCTCTTCTGAGCCACCAACTGCGCGATCCTTTCGATCAGCCTGGCCTTGTTGACCTGGTAGGGGAGTTCCTCGACAATGATCGCCTGCCGATCGGCCCGAACCTCTTCAAAACTCGTCCTGGCCCTCATCCGGATGATTCCACGCCCCGACTGGTAGGCCTGCCATATTCCGGTCTTTCCGTAAACGAACGCCGCGGTCGGAAAGTCCGGACCCGGCACCCGCTCCATCAACTCGGCCAGAGAGGCATCGGGACGGTCGATGAGAAGAAGCAAAGCATCGATCACTTCGCTCAGGTTGTGGGGAGGGATATTGGTGGCCATTCCCACGGCGATACCGCTGGCCCCGTTGACAAGAAGGTTGGGGAATTTCCCCGGCAAGACTCGCGGCTCGGTGAGGGATTCATCGTAATTGGGCTGAAAGTCAACGGTCTCCTTGTCAAGGTCCGCCAGTAATTCCTCAGCTATGCGGGAAAGGCGGACTTCAGTGTAGCGCATGGCCGCGGGAGAGTCGCCGTCGACGGAGCCGAAATTACCCTGACCGTCAACAAGCATTTCCCGCATGGAGAAATCCTGGGCCATCCGGACCATGGTGTCGTAGACGGCCGCCTCCCCGTGAGGGTGATATTTTCCAATCACGTCTCCGCAAATGCGGGCTGACTTCTTGTATGGTTTGGCGTGGGTGTTCCCCAACTCTTGCATCGAGTAGAGGACACGCCGATGTACCGGCTTCAGTCCGTCTCGAACATCAGGAAGCGCGCGTCCTATGATGACCGACATGGCGTAGTCCAGATAGGACGCCTTCATTTCCTCTTCAATGTTGACGGGCACTTCCCTTGCAGGCATCTGTTCGGGCTCCTAGGATTGCTGCAATGACACAGGCCACGATGGGGTCCAGCCGTTGGACCGGAGGCGAACCCCTGATGAGCCGGTCTCAAACATCCAGATTCTTTACGTTGAGAGCGTTCGTTTCGATGAAATTGCGACGGGGTTCGACCTGATCGCCCATGAGGATCGTAAAGATCGCGTCAGTCTCCACCGCGTCCTCTATGTTCACCTTCAGGAGTGTGCGCTTTTCGGGGTCCATGGTCGTGTCCCATAGCTGCTGCGGGTTCATTTCACCCAGCCCCTTGTAGCGCTGAATGAGCAGGTTTTTCTTGCCGGCCGAAAGAAGGTGGTCCACTAACTGCCGCAGGTCTTCGATTCTGGTTTCCTTCTCCTTTTGTCGAACCACGAGTGGAAGGTGATGGAAGTCGAGTACCTGGCGATAAAGATCTCCAAGATGACGAATCTCGCCCGAGGAGAGCAGTTCGTAGTTGATGGTGAGAGGGGCGTGATTGCCCAGAACCTGGATCTCGTTCAGGTTGTGCTCCTCATCATAGAGGACTCGCGTCTGGTACCCCGTCCGGGCCAGAGTCTCTGAGAGAAGCTGGACTTTCTGCTGGTCGGCAAAGAGACTTCGAAGCGCCGACTCGTCACTCCCATCGGCGCCGCTTTCCAGATGGCGCAACAACACTTCCAACAACTGGGCATCTTTCAACCTGGGTGCCATCTTGTCAAAAACGTTCTGAAAATCTATGAGCGTGTGCATTTTCTCGATCAGCTCGCTGCCCCGGTACTCGACCTGGATTTCCGGAATCTGAAGCAGCACGTCCTCAGTGGCAACCGACATCAAGTGCTCCGTCAGCTGTTTTTCATCGTTGAGGTAGATTTCCCGTTTGCCCTTCTTCAATCGGTAGAGGGGAGGCTGCGCGATGAAGATGTGCCCGCGTTGAATCAGGGACGTCATCTGGCGGAAAAAGAAGGTCAGCAACAACGTGCGAATGTGGCTCCCGTCGACGTCAGCGTCCGTCATGATGATGATCTTGTGGTAGCGCAAACGGGAAGGATCGAAATCCTGACTCCCCACCCCGGTTCCGATTGCCGCAATCATGGTGGCGATTTCATTGTTGCTCAGCATCTTGTCGAAACGGGCCTTCTCCACATTGAGAATCTTGCCCTTAATGGGGAGAATGGCTTGAAACTTCCGATCGCGGCCCTGTTTAGCCGACCCACCGGCCGAATCTCCCTCCACGATAAAGATTTCCGAGAAACGAGGATCTCTCTCCTGGCAATCGGCGAGCTTGCCGGGCAAAGAGAGGTTTTCCAGCGCGCTCTTGCGACGAGTCAAATCGCGAGCTTTGCGCGCGGCCTCGCGGGCCCTGGCGGCTTCCACCGCTTTCTCGACAATCTTGCGCCCCACCGCGGGATTCTGCTCCAGAAAGATGGAAAGCCTCTCGTTACAGATGGTTTCCACAAAGCCCTTGATTTCACTGTTGCCCAGCTTTGCCTTCGTCTGCCCTTCAAACTGAGGGTTGGAGAGTTTCACGCTGATGACGGCCACCAGCCCTTCACGAACGTCCTCGCCGCTCAGGTTCTGTTTCAGTTCACGGTTCAGATTATTCTCTGTCACAAAGGCGTTGAGAGTGCGTGTCAAAGCCGACTTGAAACCCACCAGGTGGGTGCCGCCCTCCAGGGTGTTGATGGTGTTGGCAAAAGAAAAAATCGTCTCGTTATAGCCGTCATTGTACTGGAGGGCCGCTTCCACCTTGAGACTGTCGCGAGAATCCTGAATGAAGATCGGGTCCGGATGCAAGACATTCTTGGTCCGGTTCAAGTGTTCAACAAAGTTGATGATCCCTCCTTCATACCGGAACTCCTGCCTCTCGTCGGTGCGCAAATCCTCGATCGTAATCCAGAGCCCTCGATTCAAAAACGCCAACTCTCGCAACCGCTGAGCCAGGATGTCGTAGTTGAACTCCACCGTCTCAAAGCTCTCGCGGTCTGGTCTGAACGTGATCTTGGTACCCCTTCGCGCGGTCGTCCCCGTCTCTTGGAAGGGAGTGATGGGGATCCCCAGCTCGTAACTCTGGGTATAGACTTTCCCGTCGCGCCAAATCTCCAGGTCCAGACGCTCGGAGAGCGCATTGACGACCGATACTCCGACCCCGTGAAGTCCGCCGGAAACCTTGTAAGAATCGTGGTCGAACTTGCCGCCCGCGTGGAGCGTGGTCATGACCACTTCAGCGGCGGGAATCTTCTTGACCGGATGGGTGTCTACTGGGATGCCTCGACCGTTGTCGACGACGGTAATGGAGTTATCTATGTGAATCGAGACGTCGATGCGCGTGCAATAGCCACCCAGCGCTTCATCCACCGAATTGTCGACCACCTCATAAACGAGATGGTGCAGGCCTTGGGTGGAGGTCGAACCAATGTACATGGCCGGTCGCTTGCGGACCGCCTCCAATCCTTCCAGCACTTTGATCTTGTCCGCCGTATAGGCGCTCACTTCCGAGGTTGGCTTCAACCCCGCGCCATCCAGAGAGTTCAAGTCGTCGACCATATCCGCTCCGTC
>JBHHYX010000349.1:0-6014 GCA_046757765.1 Acidobacteriota bacterium
AGGGTTGCGCTGATCTTTAAACTTGAGGCAAGTTGCGCACGTGACAACAGATAACACTGTAACAAAACGATCAGCCAACGGTTGGAGCGGAGGCCCCCACCGGGCCTGCCCCGGTGGAAGCCCGGTTTGACAACTAGAAAGCGGAGCGTGGGACTTGGCCCCCACCGGGCCTGTCCCGGTGGAAGCCAGGTTTGAAAACTAGCCTGCGGATGGCGGAGCCAGAGCTCCCCACCGGGCCTGCCCCGGTGGAATTGCAAGAAGATTCTTCATGGCGGCTATTTTCGCAGAAAGAGAACCGTCGAGACGAGCCCCCGACTTCGCCTCAGCCCACATTTCCCCCCGGCTTCCATCATGAGGAGTCGAAGGCGGTCGCCCTCACAAGGCTTGCGACCGAGGGTCCCGCAGTCGTACTCGACAGAGCCTCGAGGAGCCCTAGTCAAACGGATTGAGGAGGGCGACCCTGCATTCTTCAAAGTCGCGCGTATTTCGAGTCACCAGGGTCAGTTGGTGGAGTTGAGCGGTGGCGGCGATCAGCATATCTGCCTGAGAGCGGATTTTCCCTCGGGCCCGCAACTGGCCCCGAAGGAGCGCACAATGACGGGCAATCTTGCCGCTAACAGGCAACACAAGACAGTACTGCTCCAGGAACTCCTCAAACCAGGACCGGATCCTTGCATTCGGTTTCCAGGCCAGACCGAAAAAGATCTCCTCGAGGCACACCACGCTCAAGGCCATCGACCTGATTCCGGCTGCCCAGGCGAGGACGCCTGGATTCGGTTTGGGCCGAGCCAACTCGCTGATGACATTGGTGTCACAGAGAAACTTGGTCGAGGGCTTCTTCAAAGGCATTCGCACGGTCGTGGCGGGGAAGGGGCTCCAAAGTATAGTTTTCAGCAGCGCAGAGCCGGCGCAACTTGTCAAAGGCTTCGCCCACAGAGGATTCGTGCCGGCTTTTCTCCCAAACCTCAAACTGAGCAAAGGTCTCGGCCTTGACTACCACCGCCACCAGCCGGTCGCGGTTATAGATGAGTTGAGGTTCCCGAGAAGTCGCCCGAAGCAGTTGCGATAACTTTTGTTTGGCCTCCGCCACTTTCCAGTTCATCAGCCGGCTCCACTTCTTCAAAGTCTCATAAAGGTGTCTATAATAGATAGATTAACTGTCCATGTCAAGCGCACGCCTGAACTTCTCACACATTCTTGTTCGTGCACCCCCCAAGAGTTCCGTGATGATCTCTCTACGCCCATCTCCACCGCCTCGCTACGATTGGAACGGATTAGCGAATGTCAATTCCGAAACGCACCTCCAGAATACTGAACGCGGGTTCTGGGGGGTAGGTGTGCACCCGGCCTTCAATTCGCAAACCCCAATGTTCGTTGAACCAGTGGTTCACGCCACCTCCGAAATTGACCAGGTTGAGAGTGTCCCCTCGGAACGCCAGCCCGTAGCCTCCGGTCACAAAGGGGACGGTCTTCCGCGACGGCCCAAACTGGTAAAGTGCGCCAACTGAAAGAACCCCGATTCCCTCGCCCAGACTCTCGAAGGGAGCCAGGTAACCGAGTTCCGTGGAGACACCCAGGCCCCCCTTCAGGAGGATGTCGGCACCCCCTCCGAAGTGCAGTGTCGCTGCGCCCAGGGTCCCCCCCGGCGCCGCGAAAAAGTACCCGGACGCCCTTGGCGGCCGAGGGTCCGCCGATTGACCCGCCGCAAAGGTGCTCGAGAAGAGAACAAAACTCGCCATACAAATCCAACAGTTTTTCATTTCTTCCTCCACCCGACAGCGGTGCACGCCCTGTGCCATCGGAAAACCTGCCGCCAAGGGCCTTTCACCGGTCGAACCGCCACAAAGCTCAACAGGCAGTGCAGGAGAAGATTGCATTTTCCGGGCCAGTACGACTGCGGGGACCTCGGTCGGAACGCCTTTTCGGTCGGGCGCCTCTGCCGCTTCGCAACGACATCCTCTGAATAATTTCCAGTCTTACCAAGCGTTAAGGACGGTCAAGTGGCGGCCGGCGAAGATCTCCACCCGCAACTTGTCCCGATACAGGTTTTATTTACATATTACTTAACTACCTGATTGACACGTGTATTAACTCACGCTAGCGTGGCTCCAGACGGTTGTGGAAAGACTTATCAACTTGGCCATGTGACGCCTCGGTGGTGTGCGCCGAGGAAGAGAGGGAGGGCTGCGAAAGGCCCGTGTTTCTTGAACCATCATCTCATCTAGGAGGTCTTGCATGAAAAAGCTTCTGTTAATCATTGCCTTGGTTCTCTTGGCCTGCGGTATCGTATTCGCCCAGGACAATTCGGCTCGAGCCGGCCGGGCTGGCGGCTCGGATTTTGTCCCTGGCGAGAATGGAGGAGACTCGGGTGGATCTTCGGTCGATGTCGCCTTGCCTGTTGGCGCGGACTGGTTCGCAACGACGGCCGTCCCCCCGGCCTTCTTCTGGTCAGCCGGGTTTCTGACCGACCCCGCTGACGGGTTTCAAGTCGCGGGACCGGCGCGAATCGACGTGACGGACGATTTCTGCCCCGGTGACCAGTTCGAGGTTTTCGTTGACGGTATTTCTGTTGGCACCACTTCGGCCGTACCCAGCGGGACCTGTTTGGAGGTGGGCCCCCAAGCCGCTTTTGACAGCCCCGATTACAGCAGCGGTTCGTTTGACGTCGGTCCCGGCAATCACCAGATAGACATCCGGGTCATTGTGGATCCTTTTGGCAGCGGTCGCGGCTACATCCGAGCCATGGGTGGTGGCGGAACAGTCGTCTTCAAGACCCCGAACTACAACGGGCCCACCGACCTCAATGTCTACCTGGTGCAGGGACAGAGCGGGGCGCCCGTCGACGTTCGGGCCACCGACGCCTGCCTCGCCGGTGACGTCTTCCTCAACCTCGGGATCGGCCTGCCCGGCCCGAATGTCCAGTTTGACGTCACCGACGGCACGGCCGAGGGCTGCGCCTGCGCGCCTTCCGGCGGATGGGACGCGATGTTTTCCCTGGCTGGCTCCAGTGTTGCCATAGTGCTCCAGAGGTATCTCTCGGGTACTGATGTTTTCCCGGCCAGTTCCGAGATGGAGATCAGTTCGCCCGCCTCAATCGTGGTCACTCAGGTCAGGGGCAGCGACGCCTGCGGCTTCTGAGGCCATCACTTCGGGAGAAGGCCCAAGGCGAGTACTTTTCTGAACGGGCCTTCTCCTCAACTTGGGCTTCATCAAGAACGTGACATTGGCCGCCAATGTTGCAGCCGCCGAGGGACAAAATTTCATGGAACACCGTAAACTCAACTGAACCGAAGCGTCAGCGCCCGGCCAATCCGGATGGCCACTCACTGACGTTCGTGGTTCAGTGGCCTGGCGGCAGAATCCGCCTTGCCCATGGGCAAGCTCCTGGTTGACTGCCACTTCCTTTGGGAATTGGAGCTTGGAGTCTTGGGATTTCTAGTTCCCATCCCAACCGCAAACCTTCTTTTACGTCTCTTTGAAAGTCTTGGGATGGGAACTAGCGGGGGATGTCGAAGTGAGTGTTCCTGGGTTCGAGGAAGCTGATCAGGTAGAGGCGGGCGATTTCGCTCCCTTGCCGGAAAATCCGGGCTTTCTTGACCCTGATGGTGCTGGTCTTGATGCCGGGGACCCAGACGGTCATGCATGCTCGGGCTTTCTTCCGGACCTGTCCATCGGACGGGAAGCGGCCCTCGCTCGGAAAGGCAAGAGCCAGGGAAGCGTAGGGGTATCCGATGCCCTTGATCCGAAGCATGGCGTCTCCGCAGGTCTGGGAGATCGAATTGGAGGCACCGCGCTCCCCGCGCACCTCAATGGCCAAGGTCGATTTTGGCTTTTTCTTGGATTGAATCGCCTTGAGGGTCTTGAGAGTGCCGTGGATCGACCCGAGGAACTGGTCGGAAGAGGCGGGCGTCAGCGCCTCGGGATCCAAGGGTATCCGGTACTTCTCCGCTCCCAAAAGAGGTCCGGCCAGAGTAAAAGTCAAAACCGTCCAGGCCAGGCGATTCTTTCTGATGCTGCACCTCCCGGCTATTCTACTCCAAGTGACGCCGGCCGGCCACTCTCGTCGGCCTCGCCTCTCTACTGTCGCAGGCTATCTGCCACTGCCCAATCCGAGGACCGAGAGGCCCTGGTCAAAGACGATGTCGACCGGAATGCCGGCGCTCACCAGCCTTTCCAGGTCTTTTTCAAGCACGGGACCTATCCGGGCCATCTCCTCCATGAACCGGGTGGCGGCCTGGTAATCTCCGTTCCCCTGCAAGCGCAGGATGCGCGCCGAGAGGGCGTCCACCGCCTGACCCATCTTCTCGAAGTCGACGAGATAAGTTCCGCTCTCTGCGTCCCGGGTGAAGGCTCCCCTCTGCTGGAAGAAGTTGAAGCGGACCAGGTTGGCCCGCCCGTGGGCTTCGGTGGCCCCGAATCGGATGGAGCGGAAGATGCTGGCCAGAAAAGTGACATAGTTGTCCTCGAGATCCCCCTTGATCTCACCGCTGCGATTGAGCGCCCCCACCATGTACAGTCCCAGAACGTCGGCTTTGCCTTCCTCCAGGGCCGAGGCCTGTTCCTTGAGCGCCTCCCGCACCGTGTGGCGCCCGTCGAGGGTCTTTTTGATCCCCAGCCCGTGGGCCACCTCATGGAACATGGTGTTGGCAAAAAAGGCGTCAAAGGTGACATGGGATCGCTGCTCTTCGGCAATCAACTGGCCGGCGATGGGCACTAGGATCTTGTCGAACTTCGCCCGCATGGCGTTTTTCAGCTGCAGCCTGCGGGTCCCCCTGGTCAACTGCACGACCTCATCGTTGGGGAGGTTGATGGCGATCGTCTTGGACCCCGCATTGGCATCACCGGCCGTGTAAATGACGTCGTAGGCATTCAGGTCGGACCCCGTTCCAGGGACCTCTCGTTTGTAGGCAGCCTCCACGGGGAGTCCTTCTTGCAGGGAAGGGAGCAGTGAGACGTAGCGGGTCAGGCGCCGGCTCCACTCGCGGTCCTTGACCAGTACGAAGGCTTCGGCGGCAGCCTTGTACCCAAAGAGTTGATCTTCGTAGGTCTCGATGGGACCAATGACCACGTCCAGGACGTTGTCCTTCATCTCCATCCAGGCCATGTCGCTGGGCCGGTAGTCATCGCTCACCAGGGCATGGGCCCGCGACTCGAGGTAGTGTCTCAGCCCCGGATCTTCCGCCAGTTCCGCCGCCTCCAGCAGCTTCCGCCCGGCCTTCTCGAGCGGCTCCTGAAAGGCCTCGTGATAAGGGACCGAGACCAGGTGTCCATCACTCTCCCGGCGGATGAGCGTGTAGAGGCTCTTGAAACTCTCCTCCTTCTCCGGGGACTCCTTCAAGGCTTCCTCGAACTCCTCCCGTGTCATGTCGTGGGGGTAGAAGTTGGCGCCGGCCGGCTTGGGTCCCACCTCGGGCAGTACGGGTTCGTTGTCCGCCAATCGGTCCCAGGGCCCGTAGTTGATCTCCAGGAAACGGCGCACATCCGGATCCCGGGCGCCCTCGAGCAGAGAGGTGGGATCGCCGTAGGTCTGCTGCCAGTAAATCGGGTCCATGGCCTGGGCCGCCTGGATCAGCAGCGGGATCATCTTGCGCTCCTTCTCGGTCAGGGACTCCAGATCCGAGCTCAATCGGACGCTAGTGTACTGGGCCAGCCGAGTCGCCATCTCAGTTCTCTTGGATTCCTTTCCAGGACGGGTGGACTGGCAGGCGGAAAAGACCAACAGACCCAGCAAAAGCACCGGGGCAACGGATGCGTGGACTCGCATTTTCCTTTCTCCCGTGAAAATTCATGTTACTGGCGGGGAGAATGCGCCCGGAGGCTCTCCCCGTCGGCTCCCAGACGGATTCTAAGCATCTGCTAAAGCGGAACCGGAGTCAAGTTGACTCGCTATTGGAAAAAGGGGGAAAGAAGTCTGGAGAAATTGGCCTTTCCAGCAGCCGAGGGACAAAATTTTGGGCAGCACTGTAAACTGAACCGAAGCGTCAGCGCCCGGCCAATCCGGATGGCCACTCACT
>JBHHYX010000350.1:0-6011 GCA_046757765.1 Acidobacteriota bacterium
TTTCTTAGTATACTACGCTACTTGGCTGGTTGGCGAGAGAACGGCAGGCTGGTCCCGTAAAGCCGCGGCCAGAAACGCATCTCTCTAACCCTGGCAAGGTTCAGCCCGTTGCCGACACACCGGCGTGCTGAACGCTTCGGTCAAGTTGCCGTCCACTGAAGAGTAGATGTCCCCGTTTCACGTCCAGCGGATAGGGCGTCACGACAGACCAACCGGACTCACCGCACTCAACGAATTGGCCGCTCGACTCCATGAAATCAGTCAGTTCGGCCCCAATAGGTGTCCGGTACCCTTTTCGAGGAGGTCATTTGGGTTTCGCTTCATAAGGTGTATCTTGCGCGTCCGATGCCGCTCGTTTCAATCTAACGCCCAGCCGCTAAGCTGCGATTGCCAGCTTAGGCGGCGTGTTGAACTCTGGACTAACCACTGGGACTAGTAGACTTCCGCCCGAAGAGAAAAGCTTCCATCCCATCATCTGGTTTCTTGATCAATCCTTCCCGCTGCATATCCGCGTACCAGTTCGCAACAGCTTTCTTCATCCACTCCATCGGACCACGCCAGACAGGCTTAACATGTTTGATCCATAGTTCAATCTCCCGAACCGTAATTTCTCTTGACCGACAGAGGATGTCGGCCACCTCTACAAGCTGTCGCGCTAACTTTTCGTCTACGACTTTCTCAGGCTCTGACCAGTGCGCTCTGCCAAGGCAGTCAGTGTAGAAGCCCAATTGCTTTAGCGAATCGAGAAGTTGAGTGTGGTCTGCGCCGGTGTCGAACAAGGATCGAAAGTCCTCCAGGTGTCGAGCGCCTTGAGCTACAAGCTGAGGAAGAAGCCATGCAACATTCTTCTGGGTATGGGATCTGTAGCGCTTCCACGCCTGGCCAATCTCCTTCTCATCTCTTGCTACGACTAGCTCACGAAGGATTGCTGTTTTACCAGATTCCTCAATTGACAGCGCGGCAAGGGAGGCGGCTGTAGGGTAGCTTCCAATATCAAGAAGATGCTTCGCATCCTTTAGAAGCCGCCGCGCGTTGCGCAGAGCTGTATTCATTCCAGCTGCCGCTTGCTGCGCTGTTATGGCACCCGCGTACTGGTTTAGTTTCCGGCTCCCCACTGTTTACTTCTCGATGTCTAACGCCCGCGGTCGCCGGCCCGCCGCTCAGCGGGTCCGGTGCACTGCGCTCTTGGCGCGGTCACAGGCAAGGCCCGCGGCGGAAAGCTTTTCCCAGGTGTCACCCACACCCTCGATGGACCGAATGTACCTCTTGCTGCCCACCATGAAGCCCTGTATTGAAAATGTGCAGCGGCCATTCTCTAGCGATATCGAGCCGCCACCGGTTTCCAAGTAAATCCCAACCGTGGGGTCGAGGAAGTCGGGGTCCGTATCGTGGATTGTTGCGGGCCAGCTTGTCGTAATGGGCACCAGAGACCCGTCCTTCTTCTGATAGAAGTACCGCCGTCGATACCACTCTTGCCGCGGGTCGTCATCTTGGGTGAGCAAGAGCCCGCTAGCCGGAATCCGATAGATAATGGCACCGGACTCGCTGCGCTCCAACGACACCGCCCCTGCCACTCCATGGACGATCTGCACCCTTCCCATGTATCCATCCGGAAGAATTACCGTCTCGTCCACGGCGACAAATGATGGCCAGAGAAGCAGCGCTACGATACCGCCTTGGAGGGCAAGCAGGAGCGCATTGACCGTTCCGGCAGCGACGTGACGCGGCCTTCTGGTCGCCCACCAAAGACCGCCCCCACTAAGAGGTATCCCGACCGCTAGCGCAACCACGAGTGGCCACGGATTGATCACAGGCGCTATGACCGCCAGCGCAAGGGCGAGCATCACACAGATATAGATTTCCACTGCGACTATGGCAGCGGCGCTTGCGGTAATCGTCCAGACCCGTTTCCCTTTCGCGCTCATGGTGAGAATATTCTGATGGCCTCGCTAGCGGTCCGATTGAGCCACGTGAGCTTGGCGAGCGTCAGACTCCAACCGGCTCTTAGACAAGCGTGATGTGGTTCTATAGGTCAAGGTGACTCCTCCCAAATCCAGACGTCATTGCCGTTTTTATCGAACCGGAAGCGAGCGCGGCCTTCTTCAAGCCCTGTCTCAGTCTGGATCCGCTGCATCATGGTAATCGTATAGTCAGAATTTACTACGATCTTTTTCTCGTGCATGGCGCGAGCCATACCGCCTAAAATAGTATCAACAACTTCAAGGGCTCTGGCGATCTGAAGGAAAAAAAGGACATTCTACTTTTCCGCGTGCTTCCGCGGCCAGCCGCGGGCCCGGGGGATGGCGACTCGGCGGACCGGCGGGGGGAGGTCGTCCACCAGCGGATTGGGCTTCACGACAGACCCACCGGGCCCACCGCACCCAACGAATTGGCCGCTCGACTCAATGGAATCATTCAGTTCGGCCCCAATAGGTGTCCGGTACCCTTTTCTTATGGTCAGCACGCGATCGGCCGGCAAAAGGCCGCACTTGATGCCGAATCTGACAAGACGATCTTCCAGTGTCGTTAGCCCACCGCCGTATGGCCCCTCCCCAAAACGGCCCTCACCGTATCCTCGAGATTGCGCCAAGTCTGCGAAGCTTTCACGCAGGATGCCGTACGATGCGGACAGAAAGCCCGAAATGATTGATATCAGCCAGAGTCCGAGAAGCACCTTACGTAACACGCCACGCTCCCTTGCCTCACCTGGTTCCAAAGACGCCTAACGTTCCGGCTGAGCTGCCGCCTGGGAAGAGAGTACCGTGGCTGCGCAGAACCGAATCACCGCCAGCAGGACCCGACGATAAGGGCTGCTGCCCCCGGCGGTCAGCTCCGGCCAGTTGTTAAACCCCGCTTGCATCAAGCGATCTGGTCGACGTGGCTTTCGTCGCGCTCGAACTCCCCAGGCGTCACCGCTGGTCGCGCTCTCCGCGCAGTGATCTTGTGGAATCGCCCACGGTTGCGCTCAACAAGCTCAACCACCTCCAGAGGCGAATTGCCAGCAACAACACCCAAGCAGAATCCATCTCCTTCGATCCACCAGTGAGACCAGCGGTCGCTCAGGGAGGGCAGCGGCCTGATCGAGGGTGCACGGAGCCGGGTTCCCAAGTCTGGAAGGCGCTTGTCGTACCAGCGCAGCCATCCTTTGAACCATCGCTGCTTCCGCAAGCGTGCCAGTTCCTCGGTCAGAAGGTCGAAGTAGTGCAACGCCTGCTCACGGTCACCAACGCGCAGATTCGCCACGGTTGCACCGTAGAAGACACGGATCGGTTGCGTGAGGTCGCGCAGATAATCCGCGTCGTCAAGGTTCTCTTCCGCCTTACGGTACGCGTCTAAGGCACCGTGGTAGTCCCTCCGCTCGTAGAGCGCATCTTCGGCTATGAAACGCCAGAGGGGTCCCTGGTAGCGAGGCTCCGTTTCCTCCAAGAAACGTCGACACAGACTCCTCGCGCTTTTGCGGTCACCTGCCCTCTCCAGCTTTTCAATGTCAGCCACGGCCAACACGACCTTGCGTTCGGGGGTAGTCCCGACCACCATCCGGATCCACCGTTTTACACATTGCACGATCTGCCTGCGTATCTCGTCGATCACCGAGCGAACTTGGCCCATCGAAGCCCCAGCGGTTTAACGGGTAAAGCTCAGCCGTCGCTGTAAGCGATCGGTCTGAAGCGTGAAGTTAGGACGCGAGAGGGCTCTTTCCGTCAGATTCTTAAGCTCGTCCCACAAAACTCGCATTTGAGTCTATCTTTAGCCCAAAGCCAAAATATTACCCCCAAGGGAATATAAAAGAACAACAACCCAAGTTGCAAAAAGTAGACGAGTTGGATGGGACCATAATCGTAAATGGACCTCGCCGTCCCCCCACAAGTATTACAGATCTTTTTTGCTCCAAGGGGTTCTCTTGTCAGTAAGCCGAAGAGTGAGAGGCAAACCACCAACCAAGCAACCATAGCCCAGCCGATAAAGTCCACACCGATAAATTTCGGAAAAGTGTGTCCAGACAGGTCGAGCTTGAGGGCTTGATGGAATAGGTATGTCCCGAGAACAGAGAGAAGAAGTATGGCCGCATATCGATAAGAGTTTCTCACTGCTCAGTGAAAGCCCGTAAGGCGTCCTAAGGCTAAGTGTCAGGCTTTTGAAGTTGTGTTTTCGGTGGGGCGTTTCGAGAGTCGCGCCATGAGAAGATGTCCCCCCTGCCATTGCCCCGCAGCAAATAGTGGTCCAGCGCGCCCGGAACATGCATTCGGAGTTTGCGCACCATGCGGACAGGGTCCCTCGGCTTCCCGCTTGGATCAATACTTCAAAAACCTGACCCCCACCTTAGATGCCGCCGCACAGGTGAGCGCGATGCAGTTCACGCGACGGACCTGACAGCGATGAGATCGCTGTCTTGCACGGGGCGCACGTCTCTGGCGTTTAGCGTCACGAGCGCCTGAGTTTTGCCGGATGCAGTCACGAACTCGACCTCCAGGCCATCGGGTTCGTACACCTGCACGACGGCCCCGAGGTCTCCGCTACGGAGACCATGCTGCGGAAGCTCACGGTCAAGCACTACGGTATCGAGAACCTTGTACGTCATGTCATTTCCCCCGGGAACGCCGTCACGAACTGTGGCACGTCCCCACCGGAAAGAATGATCCAGACAGTCACTATTTCCGCCGACTTCCCTGAAGGGCCCTTTAGGGTACCACGAATCTCGTACTTCTGGCCATACGGGCTGTCCTGCCCGGGTTCCGCATCGCCCGAGACCGCCAGGTCACGGAGATTTGCCTCGAGACGGTGCCAGTTGGCGCTTGTGTATCCAAGGCTGGCGAAAAAGGCGGCCTTGAAGCGCCCAACCGGGTGCGAAGCGGAAAGAAGGTAGTCCCGGACCTTGGCCGGCTCAATGACTGCACGTTCTCGCGAAGGCAGTTTCATGCCCTATTCGTAAGGGTAAGTGTCAGGCTTTTGAAGTTTTGTCTTCGATGAGGCGCTTCGAGGGTCGCGCCATGAGAAGATCTCGTCCCCGCCATTGCCACGAAGCATCCAGTGGTCCAGCGTGCCCGGAACATAATTTCGGGGTTTGCGCGCCATGCAGGCAGGCTCCCTCAGCTTCCCGCTAGGATCAACACTTCAAAAACCTGACCCCCACCTCCCGCCATGGACCCCGACATTGCTTGACGCCTCGCATCGGACACCTCCGTATCGTTAGGGGGAGATGTCCACTTTATCGGGGGAGGTACTCCGTCGGCTGCATGCCGTAGTTAGACACTCACGCCGTCTTGGCCCTGCGCCGTACAAGACGGTAGATCCTCACGACGGGCCAAGCCAAGAGTAGCAACCACCTGTAATGCCTCCGGAGAAAGGTCTGGCTGAGCCGCCTGGACCAATTCTCTGCAGCCGCTTCGCCGAGCGCTGCGCCATAGACCCGTTGCAAATGATGTCCCACCTCGTGGTACACCACCTCGCCCAGCAACAGTTCACGAACCAAAGGTACCGACTGTGCAAAGCGTGGCACACCCGCAAGTACGTTGTCGACCACGATCTCGATCCACGCCGCATTGTGGCGTCCCGCTGGGTGATAGAAGCCGCGGCAATCTTGTCTCGCGTACTTCCGTCCTCGAACACGCTGTGTTTGGCCTCTACCGATGCTGTCAGCGTCGGTTAGGATAATTGCCTCCAGTGCGCGGAGCTGTTCTGCAGGTACGATCGACAGCAGCTTCTGCGTGGTCTTTATCAGCCCGCGAGGCGGCGCGTAGCTCTTGAATGACTCGCGGATCTCAAGCATGTTCGCCGTCGTCTAACTAAATAAGTATACTGCGAGGGAAGCTCGCAGTATATTGCGCTGAGCTCCTGAATGCAGCGAAACCAGGATCAGCCGCAATATCCATCAGTGAATCCCGCTGTAACGTGGGTATACACCATCGTCGTGGCCGCACCCTGCTTCACAGTTTCGAGGGGAGGTCAGGACTAAAAGAGGACGCCGACCGCGGACCCGATCACTCCAACCGTGCTCTGATCCCGGAACTGAT
>JBHHYX010000351.1:0-5981 GCA_046757765.1 Acidobacteriota bacterium
ACGAGATTAGAACCCCTCGACTTGCAGTCGAGGGTCGGGCGCCACGCCCTCAGTTGCACGCTCAAGTTTGTACTGACTTGTGAACAGATTTGCAGTTCTGAAAGGAACTTCTCGGACCGGACCACAAAGAAGGGACTCGCCTGAATATTCCTGTAGATTCTCCTCGGTCAGTGCCAATTGAGATCGAACTCTCTTTTGAATGGCCTCGGCAATGTTCCGAAGTAGCGTGTGCCTGTCCCAAAGCTGCGCCTCTTCAGCCACACCGGAACGCACCAAGTCCGCGAGCTCGAACCCGACGCGCTCCCGAAACTCAGGATTCTGTCCTGTTCGATTGTGAATCAAAACGTAGACTCTTGCCGTGAGGCCACTCTCTCGAAATGCCGCTATCGACTTTCGGCAATTCTCAATCTGGGTTCGTCCAAGCTCATGGTCCTGAACCTTGAAGCCCTTGCATTGGATCACCAATGGAAACGGATGGTCGTCCGACCAAGCCAGAATATCCACTCCGCTGCGATCGATAGAGAGACGCGCAGGAGCGCCTACTGCATCCTCTCGGATGAAGCGAATCAGTTGCAGCACTCTGCGCTCAAAATCTCTTCCTTCCGAAGCTGCCAATTCCCCAGCCAACATCCGGAAGGCACGCGCACCGGTGATACCCATCTATCAGTCAATTCTATAGCAGATCATTCCGGTCTGTCGGATTCTACGGATAACAGGGGCGAGTTGGGGACGCTCATCAGGCGGCACCTGTCAAGTGCCCAAACCAAACCCTAAAGGACGTCCGTTCCTTTTTTCCAAGTCGCTGCACTTCTTGGACTCAGGTGGCGACCACTGAGTTCAACCCGTATGGCCCAGGGCCTCGCTGCGGGTCTGGTGCTCCCCTTCCCGTTGTCTCGCTCATGTGGCTACGGATCCCAAAGGATCCGCTCCAGACACTCGTCAGGATCAAGGCACTTGGCGTCGCCATTCGGCCCGCCCGGCCCCTGGCGCCCTCTGGCGCCCCAGAAAATCTTCGCTACCCGATCGCGTCCAATTGAAGGTCCTCATCTCGGACTCGGACAGATTCTGTGGTTCCCCCCTGAAGGAGAGCCATTCCCTTGGTGGCTCACGACCAGAGCGGCTTAAGAGCCCAAAAGCCTTTCCGGAAGAGGGCCGCCAATCAGACTGATGGTTCTCAGCCACTCCCCTTCTGGAGCTCACCCTCTTCCAGATCCCTCTCTTCAGCCCGAACAGACGCGCTGAAGAGAACCTTTATTTACCTGGTCCCGCATCACGAAATAGCTGGCTCGACACAGCTTGTTCGCCAGAGCACTCCAGGCCACACGATCTTTGGTGCGGGCCTTCTTCTTGTCGTAATAGCGCTGTGACGGTCGATGAAAACGAACCGCATAGTGGGACGCCTCGTGATAAGCCCAGCCCAGGTACTTGTTGCCGTTTTTGCGGTTGCCCTTTCCTTTCTTCTTGCCGTTACTGTAGTGCCCACTCTCCACACAGCGGGCATAGGAGGCGTAGCTGCCCACTGTCGGAAAGCGAGAGATCTCTCCCGTCTCCAGGACAATCGTCAAGCCCAGAATCTCCCCGATGCCGGACACACTTTGCAACCACGGCCACTGTGGCCGCTTCTCCATCTGTGAGGCCACTCTCTGCTCCACCACCTCGATCAGCTTGTTCAAGTGCTCAATTGCCTGCAGCGCGCACCAGGCCGCCAACCCCACATTGGCGTCCTCGAAGTGTTCCATCAACCGCTCCCCCTCTAGCCCCTGTACCTCCCTGCTGCTGAGCCTCCAGGCCAGGCTGCGGGCATAGGAGTTCTGCAGTGAGAGCACATTGGCGGTGCGCTGGCGCACCAGGTGTCCCCGCTTCCGTAACAGATCCCTCACCCCACGCCAGCGCCGGGGATAGATGAATCCCGTCGGCAGAATCCCCAGTCGCAGCAGATGCGCCGTGTGAAACGCGTCCGATTGATCGCCCCGGTACTTGAGCCCTTCGTACTGTTTGACCGCCGTCGTGTTGACCAGGTGCACCGCATAGTCAGCCTCCTGCAACCCGTCTACCAGCCAGTACCAGTTATAGGTCGATTCCACCGCCACTCCCCGCAGCCTCTCCCGAAACGGCTCCAGAGCTCCCAGCACCTCTTCCAGGTGGTTGCCCAGCCGAGCCTGAAAGCAAATCCGGTCCTTCTCGTCGATGATCAACGTCAGGTTGTTGTTGCAATGCAGATCGACTCCCGCATAATGTTTCATTGGGCACCTCCTTTTTTTCCGTGGCCAGCTTGCCAGATACCCCTGACTTGCTGGCCACAGAGGTGCCGACTAGATGATTATCAGAGCATTTTTCTCCGTCTTTTCAAATCATATCTAGGTCCCGGATTTCATCGTCGTCCTGCGTGGCGCAGCCTGGTGCTTCTCGAGATCAAGGCCGGCGCCGGCGAGATTCACCACCCGGCCGAAGGCTCCGTTCGCAAGGAGAAAAACACTTCGTCCCCAACCCGCGCCTCCCCATCTTCCACCACGCGCCGGTTCGCTCGACTGGTCTTGCAATCGCACTCCGGATACAATCCTTCAGGTTAGGCAAGTTCCTGATCCTCATGGCGACACGCACGGCTCACCAAATCATTGAGCAGCTCAACCACGTCACGAAGCTGGACGACTGTCTTCTCCTCGTTGCCGCCCCCAGCGGGTCTGGGAAGACCACCGCCCTGCGGGATGTCGCAGCGCGCCCCAGCGCGGTTCCCTTGAGCAAAGCAAAGCAGTTCCTCGAATCCTTCCAGGCCTTCTCCTCGCTCGGCAAGATGAAGAAGCACTTCGAGGACTATCTCGATTAGAGGGCGAAGGGCAGAATCGTGCGCTGCAGACGCTCGTGGTCGGAGCCGACCAGAGGATCCGGGCAAGGTGGGGATCGTGCTGTGAATGAGTGATGTGATCGTTTTCGGTGGAGGCACACGATGAAGGCACCACGCAGACGCAGGCCCCGCATCCGCGAGATCTCCCAGCCGCCCCCTGACGTGGATTTGTACAAGATCTCGAAGTGCGTGCGATATGTGGGGAGTCCGGAGCACAAGGATCGGCCAAGCTTTGCCGGCCACCCACGGCCCCGGGCGGATGCAAGCATCTGCGATCCGAGGCTTGCCGACAGCCAAGACCAACTGACGAAGTGGCTGCGTGATGCGATGCTACACGGTAATGTAGGGAGCCCTTGGGAGGGGCGCTATCCCCGCTATGTCTGGTATAAGAAGGATAATGTGGTCTACGAGGGCAGACTGGTCAACAGTGGAAGCGGAGAGTACAAAGGCTACCCCCTGGATCGAAGCGAATGGCCCCCGGGGTTTGGAGCAAAGGGATGAGTAAACTGCAGTTTCAAGTGGAATGGGAGTCGCCGGGCAGCGCGCGCGGTGAAGAGTTGCGGGCAACCTGGGCACGACTCCGAATCGATGTTGGCGGCGAACCCGTGACCAGAGTCGAGGACAAGCGCGCCGGAAGCGTTCGAGATGCGGTCTACGGCCCCATCTATCCTCTTGCGGAATGGATTGCCACCAACTGGTGGCGCCTGCTCCACGAGGTCGTGTCACCAACCCGTATCGCTCGTAACGCCTACGGCAGATGCCATTCCCTCAGTTCTGCATCGGAGGGCTTCGCCTTGCCCTGTCTGAAGTTTCATCCGGAAGGCGAGCGCATAGGACTGGCATGGGACCCTCTGGACGTGCCCACGACCGCGGTCCGCTTCCTTGCAGGTGGCCACCGGTATGTGGACCGCGCCGAAGTGACAGACTCCCTGTGGGCTTTCGTATCGAGCGTCGTGGCGAGATTGGAAGACCAAGGCTGTCCCAACACACTGCTCGCCGAGGAGTGGTCTGCCATCGAGGCTTGCGACACTGAGGAACAGGAGTTCTGCACGCTCGCGGCTCGACTTGGCCGAGATCCCTATGCGCTCTCCGAAAGCCAGGGACTGCGCATCATCAAGGCTGCTGAGAGCATCCCCGAAGCGATCCGCGAGGAGTTCTTTTCCGCTGCCGACATCCATCGGTTCCAGTCACAGGCACGGACCGTATCCGAGTGGATCCATCACGCCCGCGAGAGCGATTTGCAGGTTGAGCCGCTTCTCGCTCTTCGAGCGTCCAACTCTCATCTGGATCGGTCACGCGCCCCCTGGGAGCAGGGCTACCGCTTCGCACGACACCTTCGGCGCCGTTTGTCTCTCAAGGATCGTTTGACTCGGTCCGAGACCGATCTTGCCGACGCCCTGGGGGTGGATCAGCAGGACTGGCAGGCAGTGACGGCCGATCGCACCGACCAGTTCAGCTTCCTCGACGCCCTTGTTGGGGTCACGGCTGGAGGTGCGCCTCGTTTCGCCATGCCACCACGCTCCGGGCGCTCCAGCACGTTCACGCTTTGCCGCGCTCTCTTCGAATACCTCCACACCGGTAATGCTCCGGCAGGCCTCGTTGCTCCGATCTACTCCGATCGCCAGAAGAGGAACCGTGCCTTCGCGGCCGAGTTTCTTGTACCCGCGTCACAACTCCGCCGCAAGATTCGCGGCAAGGTTGTCACGGAGGACGAAATCCAGGATTTTGCGGAACATTTCGGGACATCCGATTTCGTGGTTCGGCATCAGATTCACAATCACGGTCTGGCACAACTTTCCTCATGGACGGTGTGAAGTCGGTTGAGTGGGGCCTGCAGGAAAGGCGCGTATCCGGAATGCTTCCCACCACCCGCCGGTCTGCTCGACTGCTCTTCCCATGGCACTCTCTGACCGCAAATGAACGCGTATGGACGCAGATGCAAGAGGAAGATTCGCGCTCTGCGCATTTCTGAACGGTCGCGGTGGTCCGATGCTGATCGGCGTCACGCCGGCGGGTAAGGTCGTGGGCCAGCAGGTTGGCGATTCAACCCTGCGCGACGCCGCGACCACCCTCCAGCGTCTCGACCGACCGCCCAGGTCGAGATCCAGAGGGTTCCACTGCCGAATGGAAGAGAGGTTCTGGTTCTCTGCGCCGCACCGAGTCGCGATGAGGGGCCGTTCACCTTCGGCGGTCGTCCTTACCGCTTTCAGGGGCCGGATCTTGAATTTTGAATTCTTTCTTGCAACCGCGTGCCGAATTTATGAATTCCGGGTTTTGGGGCTGGAGAGAGCGATTGCGGGGCCTCGGATCAGGGCCGGGCCCGGAGTTGGGATAGCGGACCCCTCCTTGAACCTTGCACGAACTCACGGCTCTGTGCGTTTCTCCACCTCGTCAGGGGTGAGCACCGTGATCCCGCTATATCGCGTGAAGTGGTGCTTGTTGAAGGTGAGGATTCCTTCGAGCTCGCCCACCTTCATCGCTGCCACCAAACGAGCATCATGAGCGGACTTGCCACTCACGGCGTTCTCAACCACGAGAGTCTCCCAGGTTGTGAACAGAGCGGGTATGTCTTGAAGCAGCGCAAAAGACCGTTTGAGTTCTGCGAGGCGCGCTTGGGCCACTTCAGGGCCCATGCCAAGGCCGTTCTCTCCTGGAGGACGCGTAGCCACAACCCAGAATTCGTAGAGATTCTGTGGTACAAGGAAAAGGACATGGCCACGCGTGCGGAGAGAAGAAACGGAGCTCACCGCAACGTTATGTTGCTCGTGAGAGGGCTGTGCGCTGCGCGTCAAGATGTTCGTGTCGAGAAGAACCCTCATTCTCCGCGGCCAGAGTAAATGCTCCCGCGGCTATCGTCGACACGGTGACTTGGTGGGAGATTCTTCGACCAAGCGGCAGTGGACCATAGAAAATCCCTCCAGGCTACTTCCTGCTCGTGAGAAGCGCTGCCACGGTTCTGGATACGGCTCTCGAGTGCCTCATGCACGAGCTCACCAAGGAGTTGCCCGAGGTCCTTTTCGCTTTGTCGCGAGAGTTCCTCGACACGCTTCGTGTCTTGTGGGTCAAGCTCAACATTCATGGCGTTCTCCTATCGATAAGCGTACCACGGCTCGGGCCCGTAGCGACACCAGAGGGGCCG
>JBHHYX010000352.1:0-5973 GCA_046757765.1 Acidobacteriota bacterium
CCCGGCTCGACCCGGGCCGCTGACGCCTCGATTCAAGAGTTCCCGAAGACGCGCTCGAAAACGCTGTCGACATGTCTCAGCTTCTCTTCCAGATCAAAAGCCTGATGAATCTCTTGAGGGGAGAGACGGGTTGAAATATCGGGGTCGCGCAGCACCAGATCCAGAAAATCGGCGCCTTCGTCCCAGGCCCGCATGGCATTTCTCTGAATCCACCCGTAGGCCTCCTGGCGAAGCGATCCTTTCCGCACCAGGCGGGAGAGCAGGCTGGCGGAATGGAACAGCCCTCGGGTGAGGTCGATATTTTTCCTCATCTGAGGCTCATTCACGACCAGATTCGCCAGCACGTCGTGGATTTTGACCGTCAGGTAATGGGCCAGGATGGTACTGTCAGGCAGGATCACCCGCTCGACCGAGGAGTGAGAAATGTCTCGCTCATGCCAAAGAACGATATTCTGCAATCCGGCTGAGGCGTTGGATCGGAGCAGTCGGGAAAGGCCGCTGATCTGCTCACAGACAATCGGGTTCCGCTTGTGGGGCATGACGGAGCTCCCCTTCTGCCCAGCTCCAAACGATTCTCTAGCCTCCCCGACCTCCGTCCTCTGGAGGTGGCGGATCTCGGTGGCCATCTTGTCATAGGTCGAACCCAGAATAGCCAGCGAGCAAAGGTAGTCGGCATGCCGGTCCCGCTGCAGGGTCTGGGTCGAGGCCGAAGCAAATCCCAGCCCCAGACTGGCACACACCCTTTCCTCCACCTGAGGCGGGAGGTGCGAGAATGAACCTACGGGCCCACTGATCTTCCCTACCTGCAGGTTGTCCCGCGTCCGCCGGAAACGGTTCAAGTTGCGTTCCATCTCGGAGTACCAGACGGCCAACTTGAGGCCGAGGGTGATGGGCTCGGCATGGACGCCGTGAGTTCGACCCATCATGGGAGTCTTCTTGTGCCGGAAGGCAAGCGAACGAAGGGTAGCAAGCAGGCGGAGGATCGACTCCTCGATCAGATCTGAAGCCTCACGGATCTGCAGCGCCTGGGCGGTGTCCACCACATCGGTGGACGTGAGTCCAAGATGCAGAAAACGTGACTCCGGGCCCATTCCTTCGGCCACGGCGGTGATGAAGGCCACCACATCATGGCGAGTCGATTTCTCAATTTCTTTGATTCGATCGATGGAAAAACCGGCTTTCTTCTTGATCTTGGCGACCGCCTGTGGCGGAATCTCCCCCAACTCCGCCAGCGTCTCGCAGACGGCGATCTCAACGTCAAGCCACTTTTGAAACCGGTTCTGCTCCGACCAGACCCGTGCCATTTCGGGCAGGGAATACCGGGAAATCATAGATCCAAGACTATGGACGGTTGACTTTGTCGAGTCAAGTGCACCAGCCAGGAATCGAAGAGATCGCGAGAGCGGCGGCGGAGGGCCTGGCGGGCGTTCTCCAGGGCGATATCGGGGTCGTTGTTCTGCCGGCTCAGATGGGCGAGAAAGATATGTCGAGCCCGGCCATCAAAAATCCGGGTCAGAAACTGTCCCACAGCTCCATTCGAGAGATGGCCGGTCCGGCTCAGGACGCGCTGCTTCAAATGCCAGGGGTAGGGCCCGATTTTGAGCATTTCTTCGTCATGGTTGGACTCCAGAATGAGCCAGTCACACTCGGTCAGTTTTGAGGCCACGTCGGGGCTCAGTTCGCCCAAGTCGATGGCTTGAGCCCCTTGAATTCCACCCCCGGAAAAACGAAATCCCACCGGCTGTAAGGCATCGTGGGAGACCGCAAATGCCTCCACGGCCACATCGCCAACCTGAAAAGGAACCCCCACCTCGACCTCTTCCCATCTGTCCACCTGGCTCAGTTCCGTGGTCCCACTTCGAGTCCCCGGGGTCATGAAAACGGGGATCTTCTGCTGGCCGGCAAATGCCAGCACTCCGCGGGAATGGTCACTGTGACTGTGGGTGACGAGTACTGCGTCGATTCGAAGGTGCTCCAGGCCGCTTTCCTTCAACCGCCGCTGCAGGCTGCGCCCCCCGAAACCGACATCGACCAACAGACATGTTTTTCCAGTCGCCACCAGCGTACTGTTGCCTCCACTGCCGCTTCCTAGTACACAGACCCGCATTTCCACTAGAATGTAACAGTCGGGTCTGATAATCCCAGGTGAAGACGGGTGAAAGAGCGACACGAGAGAGTCCATCATGAGAGCGAAAGAGAGGGTAGATCGACCACCTTCCGGATGCGCCTCCCGACAGACGCCGCTGGGGGCGCACGAAGCAGACGCTCGGAAAAGTTTCATATTGCGACCTTCGGTTGCCGCACCAATCAAGCCGACAGTGCGTCGATTCGGGCAGATTTCCTGGACCGCGACTACGTCGAGACCGGTGACTGGCTGGAAGCAAGCGTGATCGTGGTCAACTCCTGCACGGTCACCCACCGCTCCGACCAGCAAGTCCGGCAACTGGTTCGACGATTCCGCCGGGGAAATCCCCTGGCTCGGCTCATAGTGACGGGCTGTTACGCCCAGCGCGACTCCGGGAGCATCGCTCGGATTGCCGGAGTGGATGCTGTGGTCGGCAACAGCCACAAGAGCCAATTGGTTCAGCTTTCCGAGCACCTTGGTGGGCCCCGCGAGCGCCGGCTCTCGCCGCCTTCCTATCCCCAACCGGCAGCTGTCTTTCGCCAGGATTTCAGCCAGGTTGGAGCCGCCGAATGGACTCCGGGCGACGACCCTCTGAAGGAGCGTACGCGCCCCTTCGTCAAGATCCAGGACGGCTGCGATGCCAAGTGTGCCTACTGCATCATTCCTGTTGTTCGAGGTCCCAGTCGCAGCCTCGCTCCCCAGCAGATTCTGCGCCATGTCCGTGATCTGTCAGCCCGGGGCTTCAGGGAAGTTGTGCTGACCGGCATCCACTTGGGAACTTATGGAATGCACCTTCAACCGCGTTTTCCCCTTCACCGGCTTCTCGAGGGGATCGTTGCCATCGAGGGCTTGGGACAAATGCGCTTGAGTTCCATCGAGCCGATGGAGCTTTCCAGGCGGGTGATTGACCTTGCGGCCAATTGCGGGGGCAAGATTGCTCCCCACTTCCATATCTGCCTTCAAAGCGGATGCGACCGAACACTGCGGAAAATGCTTCGCCCCTACCGCACAGCTCGGTTTGCCGCCATTGTGGAAGAAATACGGGAGAAGATTCCCGAGGCCGGCATTGGCACCGACATCATCGTCGGGTTCCCCGGAGAAACTGAGGAGGACCACCAGCAGAGCGTCGATTTTGTCCGCCGAATGCCGTTCACCTATTTGCACGTGTTCCCCTACAGTGACCGTGGTGGCACGCCAGCCTCCCAGATGAGAAGTAAGGTGGACGCCTCCACCATAAAGCGACGCAGCCGCGAATTCCGCCGAATCTCTGAGCGGAAGAACCGCCTCTTCCGGCGAAGTTTCGCTGGCAAGCGCCTCTCCGTTCTCACGCTCTCGGAGGAGAAGGAGGGAATGCGCTCGGCTTTGAGCGGCAATTATCTGAAAGCCCGAGTGGATGTCTCCATTCCCGCCAACAGGATTGTGGTTTTGGAAGTCGCGGGAGAAGAAGACGGGTACCTGCTTCTTCGCAAACCATCGTCGCCCCGAAGCTCTTGATGGGTAAGCGGCGCCGTTGAACGAATCTCACAAGTGCTCCATAATGACTCAGTATTCGACTCGGTCGGAAGGAGTAGACGGAGTGAAGCAACTGACAGTCCGAGGTTTTGACCGAGAGTTGGAAAGGAGAATCCGCCGCTTGGCCCGCCAGGAGAACATCTCGTTGAACAAAGCGGTTCTCAGGCTTCTCCGACGCGGGGCGGGGCTCGCGGACAAGGGCCAGTCGAGTCGCGAAATCGGTTCTTCTCTGGACCACTTGGCCGGCACCTGGACGGCCGAACAAGCCAAAGCCTTCGACGAGGTTCAACAGGACTTCGAACGTATCGATCCGGATCTGTGGCTATGAGGTTCCTCCTCGAGACCAGCGCCTACTCCGCCTTCAAGCAGAATCATGACAATGTCGTCTCGTTGATCCGCAGGTGCGAAGAGATCCTCTTCTCTACTGTAATCGTAGGCGAGCTTTTGGCAGGCTTCCGGTGGGGCGGACGCCTTGAAGCCAATCTGCAAAAGCTGCGGGAGTTCCTCAACCATCCTTGGGTCAGCCTGCTGCCGGTTACCTTCACAACCGCGGACCGCTACGGCAGGATTTACGGGGATCTGCGCCGGAAAGGGACTCCCATCCCCAGCAACGACATTTGGGTGGCTTGCTCACGCCATCGAGACGGGAGCCGAACTCGCGGCATTGGACCGCCACTTTGGACACATCGCGGGTTTGGCTTGGATTGATCTGCGTTGATCGGATAGAAACGATGACCGAGGTTGAGAAAGCCTACCACACTCTGGAAGTGAGGCTGGGGGCTCCTCTGAAAGAGGTCATGGAAGCTCACGAGGACCTCTTGGCCCTCTGGGATCCGGATCGCCTGGCGGAGTACCCGCGCCTGCGTTCCAAGGCGGCGACCAAGATTCGCGCCATCAATGCCGCCTATGAAGCCCTGATGGAACATCTCGGCCATACCCATCCTGGGAGAGCGGCTTCGCCGGTCGGAGTGCTCCCCCCCCAAGTCGCGCCCGGACGTCTCGGGGCAGCGCCGAAGGCGACCGGACCCTCATCCACTGGCCGGCCGACCGTTTCCCTGTTCGAGGACATCTTTTCCGAGAGGGCGTCGAGGGGGAAACGGCCGATCCCGGTTCTGCCAATCGTCTTGGGGACCCTCGTTGTCGCCCTTGCAATTGGTTATTTCGCTCTCTCTCCGTCCCCGCCTGAGGAACTGCCCGGCCCCGGCGACAGACTGGCTGCCTCTCCAGGCTCGTCTGAAGCAGTGAGTGGTCTGCCAGAGAGTCCGACAGCCGAGGCGCCACCCGGGTCCGAAGTGGGCCACCAGCCGACGGAATCGATGTCACCGCTCGTCCCGGAGAGAGTCGTCGACTCAAATGGGAGAGAACCTGCCCGGACCGTGCCCCGGAGACCGGACGCCGCCCCCGGCCCCAAGGCCGCCCCAGCCCCAACACAGAGGGGAAAGCCGAGCCCCTCGGCTCCGAAACGTCCCCCCAGAGGGACGGATGTCGGTTCCAGCAGGAAGCACAGCGGGCCCGTTCTGATTCGGGACCCAGCCCCCCCTTCCGGAGAATCCAAAGCCTCCGATTCCGCTCGCCCGATCTCCTCTGAGCATTCCAAAGCCGAGTTCGAGACTTACCAGACCCTGCTCCAGAACGCGCCGGTGGCGCGCAGGCTGGCACAGGGAGGATTTGGGCTTCTTCAGATCGAAGGGTGGAAAGTCATCCAGAGGAAGGCCTCCGAGACCTGGATCGACCTGATCGTGAATGGATCGAACGGGGAGACGGTCCATTTCGTCTGGTCGGTCGATACCCAGGACGGAACCACCCGTGCACTGAGCCAGGCCGCCCGGAATCTCGAGTTGGAGGTCCGATCCCAGCGGTAGCTGCTACTTCCCATCCCAAGAAAGAGTAAGTCGCTGGAAAAACAGAAGTTACCAGATTGGGATGGGAACTCGCAATTCCCAAGTCGCAAGCTAGCGGAACCCTCGCCCGAATTTCTCACACTCGATCGTAGCGAGGCGGTGGAGATGTGCGTGGATACAAGGCGTCGCGACCGAGGGCCCCGCAGTCGCACTGAACAGTACGTCGAGGAGCCCGACGGAGCGCAACGCAGTGGACGCGGGCATATCCGTCGCCGTAGTAGATTGGGTGTGAGAAATGCGGGCTAGTGGTGTAGCGAGCGACCTCATGCCGCCGAGAAGCAGGTATACGAAGCGACAACGAAAACGGAGCCGGAAGCGTCAGCGACCGGAGCCATCACGGCGAGCGTCAACCCTGGTACCCCTCCCTCACGGTCGGGGCTCCGTTACTCGGTAGTGCACATTGTTGTCAGGCGCACAAGTTGATCGTCTTGTGAA
>JBHHYX010000353.1:0-5969 GCA_046757765.1 Acidobacteriota bacterium
CCAATGAGAGTCACACACTCCAGGGGGGACAGAAAAGGCGAAACTGACCGTTTCCTGCTACCCGAACCGGAACCAACGAGGAGGGGAAACTCCTCTACCGCAATCGCAACCGAGCCAAGGCAGGAAACGTTTTTCCCGGGCCTGTCTGGGGCAGTTGGCAGGGCGCTCGGTTGGCGGCGTTGAGGGTCACCCGAGTGAGAAGAAACGGCGGGCTGGCGCCCACCGCTCGCCCGGAAGGACTCCAATGGGCCGCTGGCACCTCGAAGAAGAGTCCCTTCGGCTGGTAGGGTGCGGGTGGCTTGAGTCGAGTTGTCATGTCAAACCGGTGAATGGGGAGGGTGCTAACACGCTAAACATCTACCAAGGCCGTGGATTCAGAAGGGACTGAAGTCGTCTGAAGCCCTCGCCATCCCCCAAACTCGATGTCTCATCAGTCTCTCCTGGCGGGACCCGACATTCGCTTTTCATCTATTTGCGAACCCATCCTCATGGCGAACTCGGCAAGTCTCCTGTAGGCTTTGCCGCCAGGCGAGGAAGTTCGCCATCCTAGAATGGGACCCTGAGGCTTGTCAGAGCCCCGTTGCACAATAGAGGCGGTTTTGCGTAGAGTACGCCGAGTTTGATGAACGTGCGATTTTTTGGGAGGAGGAAATGGGCGCCGAGGAACTGATCAATCGGATCAAGGAGCACGAAATTCTGGTCGTGGATCTTCGTTTTTGCGATTTGCCCGGCCTGTGGCAGCATTTTACCGTCGTCTCGGACGAAATCACGGAGGAGAGCCTGGCCGAGGGGTTCGGGTTTGACGGGTCGAGCATTCGCGGGTTCCAGCAGATCCAGGAAAGCGACATGCTTCTTTTCCCCGACCCGGAAACGGCTTTCGAGGACCCGTTTACCAAGGTTCGCACGCTCAATCTGATCTGCAACGTCGCCGACCCCGTCACCGGCGAGCCGTATTCGCGGGATCCCCGCTACATCGGCCATAAGGCTGAGCAGTATATGAAGTCGACGGGTATCGCCGACACCGCCTACTTTGGTCCCGAGCCTGAGTTCTTCATCCTGGACGATGTCCGTTTCGATCAATCCTACAGCCACGGTTATTACTTCATCGATTCGATGGAAGGGTTTTGGAATTCGGGTCGGGACGAGAAGCCGAACCTGGGCTACAAACCCCGCTACAAAGAGGGCTACTTCCCTGTTCCCCCCATGGATTCGCTGCAGGACATTCGAACCGAGATGGTCTTGACGCTGCGGGAGATGGGCGTCGAAGTGGAGGTCCATCATCACGAAGTCGCCACGGGAGGGCAATGTGAAATCGATCTCCGCTTCGACACGCTGCTCAAGATGGCCGACAAGTTCTTGAAGTTCAAATATACCCTCAAGAACGTGGCCCGGCGTTACGACAAGACCGTCACGCTGATGCCGAAGCCCGTCTTCATGGACAACGGCTCGGGCATGCATGTCCACCAGAGTTTATGGAAGGACGGCCGCAACCTCTTTTACCAGGCCGGCACCTATGCCGACTTGAGCCAAACGGCGGTCCACTACATCGGTGGGATCCTCAAGCACGCGCCGGCCCTGCTGGCCTTTTGTGCTCCCTCCACCAACTCCTATCGCCGGCTGGTGCCTGGCTATGAGGCCCCCATCAATCTCATCTACTCACAGCGTAACCGCAGCGCCTGTGTCCGGATTCCCGCCTACTCCCGGAGCGAGAAGGGCAAGCGGATCGAGTTTCGGTCTCCCGATCCTTCCTGCAATGGCTACCTGGCCTTTGCCGCCATGCTGATGGCGGGCCTGGATGGTATCCAGAACAAGATTCTGCCTCCGGATCCAATGGACAAGGATTTATACGATCTGGCGCCCGAGCAGCTGGCCGACGTGGCCTCTCTACCGGGGAGTCTGGGCGAAGTGCTGGACGCCCTCGAAGCCGACTACGATTTCCTGCTCAAGGGGGACGTCTTTAGCCGCGACGTGATCGAGACCTGGATCGAATACAAGCGAACCCGTGAGGTGGACGCCATCCGACTCCGCCCCCACCCCTACGAGTTTGCGCTCTATTTTGATATCTAAACCGATCTAAACCACTAGGGTTTCGCTGATCTTCAAAGTGGAGTCAAGTTGCGTACAATGTAACAGATAACATCGGCAGACAACGATCAGCCAGGGGTCGGAGCGGAGCCCCCCACCGGGCCTGTCCCGGTGGAAGGCGGGTTTGACAACTAACTCAAGCGCTTGGTTGCCTGTCAATGCCAGTGGAGACGGTCCGCTGCGGACCGGTCGAAGGGGTGTTCACCCGCATTTCTCACACCCAATCTACTACGGCGACGGATATGCCCGCGTCTACTGCGTTGCGCTCCGTCGGGCTCCTCGACGTACTGTCCAGTGCGACTGCGGGGCCCTCGGTCGCGGCGCCTTGTATCCACGCGCATCTCCATGGCCTCGCTACGATCGAGTGTGAGAAATTCGGGCTAGAAACTCCAAGGACCGAGGGGCCAAACCTCAAACAAATCTCAAGGACCAAGCTCCCAACCCCAAACAGCTTGCATTTGCGGTTCTCGTATTGACACCCAACTTTGGGGGTGGGTAGGCGGTGTCGATGTTAACATTTAGGTCAGGATGGAAGCCGGCGATCTCTTTCTTTCCGCGGAACTTTCTCCCCGTCAGGCTTGCAGTTTCTTGAGCCGATACGGCTTTCGAGACACCCGAGCCGCCGACAGGCGACTCCAGCAGACCGCTAACCGGGTGCGTGATCGTCGGCGATTTGCCCGCCTGGCGCCTTCCCTTTTGAACCAGATTGCCGCCTCGACGGACCCGGATGCCACGCTGTTGCATCTGGAACGTCTTTTCGAGGCGGTGCCTGACGCCAGCAATTTGAGCGCCTATCTCCTCTCCAATCCTCTGGCGGTTGAAGTTCTGGTGCGTGTGCTGGACGCCTCCGCCGACCTGACCCAACTCCTGGTGCGCCACCCGGAGCACTTCTACTGGGTGATGGGAGAAGACCGACTGCGACCGGCCCAGGCCTCTTACTTGTTCTCACAGGCAGGGAAATGTCTGGGGGTCGGCAAGGTGTCAGCTTGCCTGGATTCGTTGCGCCGGCTGCAGCGCCGAGAACTGTTGAGAATCGCCGTCCTGGACTTGCTCGGAATCAGTGACTGTGTGGCCACGGTGAGACAGATCTCCCAGCTGGCGGAGACCGTCCTTCAGACGGTCCACCAACTCCTGGCCCGGAAGAACCTGACGAATGGGAAAGGGTTTGCCGTGATGGCCCTGGGCAAGCTGGGCGGAGAAGAGCTGAACTACAGTTCCGACATCGATCTGCTGTACGTCTGCGCCCCAGGGTGTCAAATGCCGACCATGATCCGTTTCGCCCGAGATTACACAAGGGCGCTGACGGAGTTCACCGGGGAAGGACATCTGTATCGAGTCGATCTTCGCCTCAGACCGATGGGACGAACGGGACAAATTGCCTACCCTCTGGACGCCTACCGGCAGTACTACGAAACCTGGGCCGATACTTTTGATCGCCTGGCGCTGATCAAGTGTCGCTGGGTGGCGGGTGACCGCCAGCTGGGCAAGCGTTTCATGGAATCGGTTCAGAGCTTCATCTACAAGAAATACCAGGACTTGGGGGCTTTGGAGGAGATCAGCTGGTTGAAGCGTCGGACCGACCGGAAGTTGGCCAACCGGGGTGAGGAACGCCGCAACGTGAAGCTCGGGATCGGAGGTATTCGAGAAATCGAGTTTTTCGTCCAATCCTTCCAACTTGTCTACGGAGGGAGTCACCCGGAGATCCGCAACCACAATACTCTCAACGCACTGGCACGGTTGCTCGAGGGAGGCTTTGTCTCCGCCCGGGACCACCGAGCTCTGCGTGAGGCCTATCTCTTCTTCCGCAACGTCGAGCATCGTCTGCAGTTGCTCCACGGCTTGCAGACGCAGACCCTGCCGTCTGATCCCGGGGACTTGGCGCGTTTGGCCGGTCATTTAGGTTACCCCTCGGAACAGGAGGGCGGTGTTTCAGCACTGGCCCTGTTCCAGAGTCATTTGGAGGAGAAGCGTCGTGCTGTGCGGGAGATCTTCGAGTCGCTTTTCGAACGCCCCCGGAGAAGGAGTGCCAGGAACCTCATCCTGGACCCGAGAATGACCAGGCAACAGGCTCTGGAACTGCTGAACGAGGAGGGAGTGCCTTCCCCGGCAGCAGTCTATGCTGGAATCGGCCTGCTCAAGCGGGCTCCCTCCTCTCCCTACTCTCCGTCACGGGTCCGCAATCTTCTCGCCAATCTCCTCCCGTCGCTCCTGACGCATTGCCGGCTGGTGAAGGACCCGGGGCTCTTTTTCACCCGGTTGGATCGATTTTGCGAGGCCCTCGGATCGCGCGTCACCCTCTACTCCGAGTTGATTGAGAATCCGGATTTCGCCTCACGGCTCTTTCATCTTTTCCTGTCGGGCGAGTTTCTGTCCGAGACCTTGATCCGGTATCCGGAGCTGCTGGATAGTGTCGCCGTCGTGCTCTCGGAGCGACCGTCGGCGGCCAGACTTCGCCGGATGATCGAGGGATCCAGGGATTCCAGCGACAGTATTCAGAATTCTTTGCGCACCTTCAAGCGGCGTGAAGAGTTCAAGATCGCCCTGGGAGACCTGGTCTCATTCACTGCCGGCAAGAGCCGGCGCCAGCTGACTGCCCTGGCTGAGATCTGCCTGCGTCAGGCCTGTCGCCGAGCTCTTCAGGGTGTCCCTCAACTCGCCTCCCACTCTTTCGCTCTCTTTGCCCTGGGGAAGCTGGGTGGCCGCGAGCTGACCTATCATTCGGATCTGGATCTGCTCTTTGTCTATGACGAGCGAGGACCGCGGGTCTCTGCTTCTCAGTTTGACCGGCTGGTTCGCGGACTACGCCGGGAACTCGAGAGCTACACCTCGGCGGGACGAGCCTACAAACTGGATTTCCGGCTCCGGCCGGAGGGAAGCCATTCCAGCCTGGCCAGTCCGTTGTCCACTCTGCGGGAGTATTTCGGCCAGGGGCGAGCCCAGCCCTGGGAGCGCCTTGCCTACGTCAAACTCCGTCCCGTCATGCGGCACCACTTCTCGCCAGCCGCCACTTCCCTGCCCCCGGGACCTCGTCTGGGCCCTTCCGATGTGGCGGAACTGAGACATATCGGTAAGAGAAAAGAGGCCGAGATTGGGCGCGAAGAGCAGACGGGAAGGCATAACTTCAAGGTGGGCCGGGGCGGGTTGATGGATATTCAATTCGTCGTGCAACTCCGACAGCTACAAGAAGGCCTGAGCGAGCCCAACACCCAGATGGCGCTCCGCCTCCTCCTTTCCAGACGGGTCATCGGTGTTCAGCAGGCTAAGATACTGCAGCGTGGCCTGGCCTTTCTGATGAGGTTGGAAAGCGCCCGCAGACTGCTGGAGGCCGAACCCGTTGACACGCTCTCCAAGGATCCTGCCGAGAACGAACTGGCAGCCCGCCTGCTGGGCTACCGCGACGGCCAGGAACTGCTCGATGACTATGCGCGGATCACCGAGGGGGTACGCCGAGTTTACCAGGAAGAATTCTCGCACCAGTGAGGGCGATTCCCGTTGCCGACTTCAACTCTGATCTCACTCCGAATGGGCGCCGCCAGGCCCGAAACGGGTGGATCGCGGACTTCCCCTCCCGCAGGGCCGACACACGAAGAATGCGGTCTAGGCTGGAAGTGGAGAGGATGGTAGACTGAATGTCTTTTGAGCGGGAATGTGACTTCACTTGTCCCCGAACTGGCGAAAGTTCGTCGGGAGATCGAGGACATTAGCGCCCAGGCGTCGACTCTTTGCGGGCCACTGAGCAAGGAGGAACTCGCCTGGCGTCCCCACACCGGACGGTGGTCCATAGCCGAAAACCTGGTTCATCTACAGGTCACTACAGACACTTTTCTACCCAGTGTGGATCGGGCTATCGAGGCGGCACGGAAGCGCCGGCTTTACAGCCAAGG
>JBHHYX010000354.1:0-5937 GCA_046757765.1 Acidobacteriota bacterium
CAGCGCGGCGCTTCCGACGCCTCGCGACGAAACCTGGTGCATAATCCGGGCTAGAAGGGACTGTCCGCCTGCGGATTCTTTGGTATCATTGGGTGACTTTGAATCCAGGAGGCGCGTATGAATCAAGTGAGTGCCAGGCTTCCCGACGAGTTGGTTCGGCGGATCGATGAGGCCGCCGGGCGGCTGAAGCGCAGTCGGGCTGATCTGGTGCGCCAGGCGATTGAATACTACCTCGAGGATCTGGAGGATCTGCGTCTGGGCCTGGAGGCCCTGCAAGACCCGGCCGATCCCATCTTGGATTGGGAAGCTGTCCGGCGTGAGCTACTCGATCAGGATTAAAGGGAGTGCGGCGAAGTCACTGAGAAGGATTCCCCTAGCCGCCCGGGAACGATTGGTAGGGGCAATCGATCGCTTGCGAAGAGCACCCCATGCTGGCGGTGTCCTGAAAGGAGAGTTTTCGGGGCTTCGAAGAATCAGAGTTGGACCTTATCGAATCATCTACGAAGTCATCGAAGGTCAGCTGACCATTCTGGTCGTCCGCATCGGTCACCGCCGAGAGATCTATCGATAACTGAAGTCGGCAGGCGTTATTGAGCTTCAGCAAAGGCTGGATTTCCCGTGTGTCGCCATTCGTTACTGAGCCCTTGGTTTGTTGCACACTAACCCGGATTTCTCACACCCGGTCGTAGCGAAGAGCCGGAAGCGGCGCGTTGACAAGGCGTTACAACCGAGTCCCCCGAAGACGTAGTCGTGCAACTAGGTCGAGGAGGCCGAGGGCGGGCAACGCAGTCAGCGTGGATGATTCCGGTTCTGTAGTAGATTGGGTGTGAGAAATGCGGGCTAACCACGGTAACGGCGTGCCGCGCCGTTGGCCGGGTGCTTTACTTGGCGAGTCGGCCTTGATTATAGTGGGGTCTATGGAGCCCATTCAGGCTGAAGAAGGCTGGTTCGTGCTGCATGAGTACTACCGGGTGGACCGCAGACTCTGGGGCCAACAGACGGCCGAGGAGCGGGACCGCTCGTGTGAAGCTCTCACCCGTCTGATCGACACCTTCCGCAGGATGACTCACTGCCAGGCCTACACTTACGCCGTCTGGGGCCACAAGGCCGACTTCGGAGTCATGCTGGTCGACACCGATCTGGACCATCTCAACCAGGTGGAAAACGATCTCCTGAGCGCTGTTCCGGCCGGAGTGCTCGAGCCTGTCTACTCCTTTACTTCGATGACGGAGGTTTCCGAATACATCACCCAGGATGCCGACTACAAAAAAACGTTGACGAAGAAGGAGGGATTGGTACCGGATTCTCCCGAATTCCAGCAGAAACTCAAGTCCTTTCGAGAAAGGATTCAGGTTTACGTTGAACAACGCCTTCACCCCCGGCTTCCCCAACACCGGGTGATGTGCTTTTACCCCATGAACAAGGCCCGCCGCGACCAGAACAACTGGTACCTGCTGGGTTTTGATGAGCGCAAGCAAATGATGGGCGGCCACCTGGTTACCGGGCGCAAGTTCGCGGGAAAGGTTAAGCAACTGGTAACCGGGTCTTTTGGCCTGGATGCGTGGGAATGGGGGGTAACCCTCTTTGCTGATGATCCTTACTATCTGAAGAAGATCCTCTATGACATGCGCTTTGATCGAGTCAGCGCCGTCTATGGAGAGTTCGGTGATTTCCTGGTGGGAATCAACCTGGAGCCAAAGTCCCTGCTTGAACGCCTGCGGCTGTAAGGGGCGTCGTCGTCTCCGGCCGGCAAGGCGAAGCCTCGACCCGGCAAGCGGTGGGGTAGCCGCATCTTCATCGGAATCGGGTTCGCAATCGCTATCGTCGCCGATTGCGATAGCGGGGAGCAATGCGTGTCGATCACCGAAAGCGATGCCGATACCAAATACCGATCTTCCCAGAACCTGGCTCAGAAGAGCAGGTCATCCCCGTGGATACAAGGTGTCGCGACCGAGGGCCCCGCAGTCGCACTGGACAGTACGTCGAGGAGCCCGACGGAGCGCAACGCAGTAGACGCGGGCATATCCGCCGCCGTAGTAGATTGGGTGTGAGAAATGCGGGCTTAGTGCCCTCCGATGGGACTTCCCGGCGGGGGAGCAGGCAGGGCCGGTTTCTGAGAGGCGGGATGGGGCCGATTGAGAAAAGCTTCAATATCCCGTAAGGCCAGTTGACTATGGGCCGCCTCCACTTCGCCTTCCTCCCGTGGGGCCCGCAAGTAGTCGGACAGTTCCTTGAGCTTGGCCGCTGCAATCGCCCGGACGCCGTCGGCGGCGCGCTCATTTCCAGCCAGGTCCAGCAGCCGATCCAGGACGGTTCTTTCAATCACCCTCGCCGTGGCCGCTTCCCACCCTGATTCAGGAGTGGGCGAGCGCCAGGTCTCCAGCAATTTGTCCAGCAGAAGGGAGAGGCCAGGGTAGCGAGGATCTCGGGCGTGAAGAAGCTCCAGACGGGCGGCTCTCTCCCATTGCAGCAGAGAGGAAACGGAGATGTCGGCCGCGTTGATGGCTGCCGACAAGGGATCGAAAACCCTGCCCGTCCGACGTGGAAATGTTTCCCCCTCACGATAACCAAATGCGGTCGGAAGCAACGAGGGCAGCAGCAGCTCGGGCAATGTCAATTCCACTGGATCGATGGTCCTCAAGATCGCTTCCAGGGCACGTTCTTGAGCTTGCGGCGGAACCGGCTCTTGAAGGGGCTGTTGATCGCCCCGGATTTTGTAGCGGTAGTAGAAACCGCCTACCATTTTCGCCACGGCCTCCACCTGGTAGCGATGGTGCAGGTAAACTGGCACCAACGTCTGGCTCAGCTCCGAAAGGGGCCGACCTTCGGGCAGGTTGCCTTCCCCGAAGTGCTCCAGCGCAAGGTGCCGGACCTTCATCGCTTCCTCCAGGGCGGCCACCGGATCGGGACCATTGTCCCAGAGGCTGGACAAAGGGTGAGCGGATCCGAGGGACCGAGAATCGATGTCGGTGATAAAGAGGAGGTGGTTTTGGACCCCCTCTTCCAGAATGGCTTTCAATTCTGCGTCCCGCAGGTCAGGCGAGAAGTCGGAGTAGGCATATCGCACCGCCAGCTTGTCCCAGCTCCCAATGCCGATACCATAGGCTTCACTCAAGTCGAGATGGCCATCGGAAGTGACATGGACCAGAGGCGCCGGGTAATCCATGACAGAGGCTCGTCCGTAGGTGCTGGCCGCGAAATTGTGAGCAAATCCCAGAGTATGGCCGACTTCATGTGCCGCCAGCTGGCGAATCCGGGCCAGGGCGAGCTGGACCGGCGAAGCTTTGGGGTCAAAGGGGGCCAGGTATTCCGCCCCGGGTCCACTTCCCAGAGAGCAGGCTCCGTAGTAGGTATTGGCGTTGAAAACCGGCTGAAGGCCCTCGATCAACCTTCGATCCTGGCGGGCGCGCAGCGAACCCAGCAGCACGTGCCCTTTGAGGATTTCGCCCGTCCGCGGATCCATCACCGAACTACCGTAAGACCAGCCCCGGGTCGATCGGTGCACCCATTGGATCACATTGTATCGAACGTCCAGCGGGTCGACATCCGGGGGCAGCACTTCGACTCGAAAAGCGTCGCGGTAGCCTGCCGATTCGAAGGCTGCGTTCCACCACCCCGCTCCCTCCACCAGAGCGGAGCGGATCGGTTCCGGAGCTCCCGGGTCGACGTAGTAGACAATCGGTTGAACGGGTTCGGAGAGGGCAGCCTCCGGATTCTTCTTTCTCAGCCTGTGCCTCGCGATCAGATGCTTCTCGAGCGGCTCTCCCAAAGGCGCAGCGTAATCACCGTAAGTGATTCCAAAGGACCCGGCCCGGGGATCAAAGGGGCGGGTCTGGTACCGTTCGTCCGGCAGCTGAATAAAAGACTGGTGCTGGCGGATGGTGAGGGCCTGGGGAGTGGGTGTCACTTGGGAAACCAGAGGGCCCGGCTGGGAAGAAGAGAAGGTCAGAACCGCTTCAAACTCAGTATTCCGTGGAAAACCCTTGGTCCGGGGCAAATAGACGACGGATCGCATCTTGTCCAGCTTGAAGGTTCCTTGGCCGGTGCGACGGAGCCGGCCAATTACGTCATGGACATCTCTCAGCAGAAAGTCCGTCAGATCCACCAGGACGCGATCCTTTGATTCGGCCGCCACCTGGGACGCCCACAAGATCGACTGAGCGAATGACTCCGCCACGGCTCGGCGCTCGGCGCGATTGTCACTCACAGCTCGATAGCGCAAATTCCTCTCAACCAGGAGCACCGTAGGGCCAACCCGCTGGAAGCGAACCACTCGATCCCGCCCCAGTTGACTGCGGTCGAGCCCGATCGGGTTGGACCCCACTCCCGTCGCCAGCGCATTCAAGTAAAGAAACTCCTCCTCGAAGCGGGAGATCTCCAGCCAGATCTTCCCAGTCTTCCGGTCCCAGTAGAAGGGAAAGTAACCCTCATGCTTTTCCATCCCCGCAACCCGCGCATCCAGCGTCTTGGGTTCCTCCACCACCTTTCGTTCCTGCCCCGAAAGTGATTTCGACAAGCTGACGAACAGAAGAAGAACAGTCCATTGGGTCACGGTCCTTGGCCACGGCCTCATTGCTTTCCTCCTTGTCTTGTCTGGTCCTTCATCATACAGGGACTGGGCCGTAGTCAGCCCCGCGTTTCTCAGCAACGGTCCATTGCGGAGCCGAATGCACACACCCTCTGACCGCATTGCGCTCGGTCGGCCTGCTCGACGTGCTCTACACTACGCCTGTGCGGGTCTCTGTCGCAAGCCTTGTCAGGGCCTGCGCCTTCGACTCGTCAGGACGAATAAAGCCTTTGAGAAATGTGGAAAGCGAGCTCCCTTGGGGCTTCACGATCATTCGCAGGATGCAGCGCGGTGGAGACGGATTATGCAGCCCGGATTGCCGGCACTCAATCCAATACGGCTATCGGGCCCCGGGTCGCGACGGCTTGTCTCCACGCACATCGGGAGGTGCGGGTGGGCTCATTTCAGCCTTTCCGGGTTTCTGACGGGTATTCTCCGGCGGAGCCAGCGGCGCTCCAGAATGGTCACGATGGAACGGAGCGGTTTGGGAGGCTGAAGCTGTCCCAGCTTGATGGTATCCGGGAAGAAGAGACCCAGGCAGCCTTCTTCGTTGTGGCGAACAACGGCCGACAGGCCCCCAACCACACGTCGGCCGAGCTGCAATTCCACCTGGACCTCGGAGTCAATAGACACGTTGGGGGAATCGTCGCCGACAAGATCCAGCAGGATGCCGGACATGCTGATATCCAGCGCCTCTCCGACCCACTCTTCCCTGTTTACAGTCGTGATTCTGACGCGCAGGTTCCCTCCCTCTTCCGACGGGCGCACGGGGACGCGGAACGATCTCCTGTTTTCTGCCTTGACGACTTGAGACGGGGTCTCCACCGTCAGAGACGGCGCTTGATGGGCCCGTCGCCTGGGCACACACTTTCGAACCGTGGCAACGAAGCCCCAGAGCCGGTGCCGGTGCCCGAAGCAGGCACCACAGCGACTTCCCGTTCCGGGGATGGATCCGTCCCGGTCACTCAGTAACTGGAAAGTCAGGCTCTCCGGTGAAACCGCAGCGAAGCGCGCCTGAAACTGCACGGTGAGATCGCTTGGAGTAATGATGGCGGGCGTTGACAGAGCACTGCACTCCTCGAACATTTCCAACGCCGTGTAGCGATCCGCCTCGTTCTTCATAAGGACCACACTGCTTGAGTTGGAAAGGACGTCGCCTGAGCTCGCTGGAAGCGTCTTGCGAGCCTCCCCGCCGATCAGAAGGGCTGTCGACCCGACCGAACCGTTTCTCATCTGCTCATCGGTTTCCTCTCTTTACCGCATTAGCTGCTTGCCGCCCAATTCTGAGAATTTTGCTCTCAGATGCCGGATGGGCGAAAGCTCGGACTGAACCGAAGCGTCAGCGCCCGGCCAATCCGGATGGCCACTCA
>JBHHYX010000355.1:0-5914 GCA_046757765.1 Acidobacteriota bacterium
ACGCCTTGTATCCACGCGCATCTCCACCGCCTCGCTACGATCGAGTGTGAGAAACCCGGGATAGTCCCCCGGCCATCAAGTATCCGAGGGAAGAATTTTCAGAATTTCCACGGCGGCCGCTACACCTGCAGGACGCCGGTCTTGAAGACGGGCATGTCTGGGTTCAGCGAGGCCACTTCGAGGGCGAGAATGAGGGCATCGCGAGTGCGGTGGGGCTCGAGAATCGCGTCCACCCAAAGCCGGGCGGCAGCGTAACGCGGGTCCAAGGCACGGGTGTACTGTTGCCGGATGCCCTCCAGGATCTGCTGCTGCCCCTTCTGGTCAATCTCCTTGCCTTCTTTCTCCAGCTGTCTGACCCGGAGGTCAGCCAGAGTCCGAGCGGCTTGCTCTCCCCCCATGACGGCGTAGCGGCAGGTTGGCCAGGCCAGGATGAAACGGGGGTCATAGGCTTTGCCGCAGAGCGCATAGTGGCCGGCGCCGTAACTGCCTCCCATCAGAACGGTGATCTTGGGAACCACGCTGTTGGCCACCGCGTTGACCATCTTGGCGCCCGACTTGATAATGCCGGAAATCTCCGCCGGACGGCCGACCATGAAGCCATTGACATCCTGGAAGAAGAGCAGCGGCAGGTGATTCTGGTTGCAGTCCATGACGAAGCGAGCGGCTTTGTCGGCGCTCTCCGTGTAGATGACGCCTCCCACCTCGAACGGCTTCCCCGGCTCTCTCACGTGGAGCTTCTGATTGGCCACAACGCCGACCGAAAAGCCTCCTACCCGGGCGTAGCCGCAAAGGAGTGTCTTCCCGTACTCGGCTTTGTACTCCACCAGCTCACCTTCGTCGAGGAGGCATTGGAAAACCTCCCGGACATCGTATTCCCGGGCCTGGAGGGGCATCAGTTGGTAGAGGTCCCGGGGCGGTCGCGCCGGTGGCCTGCTCTCGGACCTCTTGAAAGGGGCCCGTTCGAACTCCCCCATCTGGCCGGCCAACTGGCGGAGGCGTAAGAGGCAGCTCTGATCGTCTTCTTCTCGGAAGTCAATGGTTCCGCTGAGTCTGGAGTGGAGCGTCGCGCCTCCCAGTTCATCGCTTTCAAGCTTCTGGCCAATGGCGGCTTTCACCAGCGAAGGGCCGGCGATGTAGAGGCCGCTCCCCTCCGTCATCAGAATTCGGTCGCACATGACCGGAAGATAGGCGCCGCCCGCCACACAGGGTCCCATGATGGCAGCCATCTGAGGGATGCCGAGCGCTGAAATCCGGGCGTTGTTGCGAAAGATTCGCCCGAAGTCATCTTGATCGGGAAAGATTTCATCCTGCAACGGAAGGAACACTCCGGCCGAATCGACCAGGTAGATCAGCGGCAAGCGATTGTCCATGGCGATTCGCTGGGCGCGCAAGACCTTTTTGACGGTCAGGGGAAAGAACGCTCCCGCCTTCACGGTGGCATCGTTGGCGATGATCATGAAGTGGCGGGATTGGACTCGGCCGATTCCCGTGATCACGCCGGCTGCCGGCGCTCCGCCCCATTCCTGGTACATTTCATAGGCTGCAAAGAGCCCCAGTTCAAAGAAGTCGCTTCCCGGGTCGGTCAGGCCGCTGATCCGTTCCCTGGCCGTCAGACGTCCTTTTCCATGCTGGCGTTCGATCGCTTTGGCGCCACCGCCCGTCTTGAGCTCTCTTTCGCTGGAGCGGAGTAACTCCAGCATATCCTCCCAACTCTCGGCCTGGTCCAGAACTTGGCTCATCGTCCGCCCTCAATCATTGATCGCTTTCATTATAGGGAGAACGGCGGCGACTGGAAACGGCGGGGCGCCCCATTCACCTTCTTCAGGATTCTGTTAGGATGCAAGAGAGAGTTGGGGGGACAGTCCTGGCCGGCGGGACGGCACCGCGCTACCGGGAGTCCCTTGGCGGGAAATGGAGGTCAGTAGTGAGGGATCATCAACGTCGGCTTTGCGCGGCTCTTTTCGTGAGCCTGTTTCTAGCAGAGGCCGGTTCGGGCCAGGAGGCCAAACAGACCCCGCGCTCTGTTTTTCGCGTCACTTCCTCCAGGGTCCTCATCGAGTTCATTGCGGTGGATAAGGAGGGAAGGTTTGTCAATGACCTGAGCCTCGACGAGCTTGAACTGAAAGTGGACAAGAAGAAGCGAACCATCGACCGCCTCTTCCCACCCGGAACGGCTCATCTTGAGGGCGTTTCGCCCCTTTCTCTGGCTGAGCAGGTCTCTCCCCACGCCCCCAGGGTTTCGCAGCCGGTCTCGGGCACGGGCCAACAGCCTGCGCCTCAGGGCGAGAGCCTGTCCACGGTTCGCACCGTCATCTTATTGGACAGCCGGGTTCTCGACGCCAGCAACTTTCATCACTCGGTGGTCGCGATCCAGAGATTCATCGAGCGGTCGCTTCGGGCCAACCATCTGGTGATGATCGCGCAGATTAACCCCGGTCTGAGAATCGAGACACCTTTCACTCAAGATAGGGAAACTTTGTTGAAGACCTTGTCGACTCTGAGGCCCTCCACTGTCTACAACCCGCTGGATCCGTTGCGCATGACCGGCGCCGGCGGCCGGGGGATAGGATCGAGTTATATTGACGATCTGCAAAAGCAAGTCACCTACCTGCACAGTGGGTTGCGTCTCCTCTGCTACTCGCTTTCCGGCCTGCCAGGGCGAAAGCATCTGGTTTTCTTTTCCGAGGGCTACCCACTCAGGCCGTTGACTGAACTGGACATGCGTTCCCGACAGGGAACCGCCTTCAGCAGGAGCGCCGACGCCCGCCAAGCTGCCTCCCGGCAGACTTTCTCCCGTAAAGACCCGGGCGTGCTTCCCATGGTTCGGGAGATCGTCGCCTTGGCCAACGATTTCGGTATCAGCTTTTACACGGTCGACGCCCGTGGCTTGGTGGCGGTTCCCGCTATCGGACCCGCCGACGTCTCCGGAGACGTGGCGGCCGGTCCGGGGGAGCCGCCGGAGACTCGGCTGGCCAACACCGGAACAGGCCGCCAGCCGGGAGCGGTTTCCGAACAGGGTGCGACGGAAATCCTCCTCTCCACCTTCCTGCTCACCAACCTGTCCAGCCTGGATGACGCCAAGAACGTGCTGATCGCCCTGGCCTCGGGAACCAACGGCTCGGCTTTTTTCGGCAGCAACGATCTGGGAGCGGTCCTGCGGGCCTCGACCGTTGAACAGGAGCAGGCCTACACGGCGAGCTTCGTACCCAAGTACAAGGGAAAACCCAAGTTTCATCAAGTTCGAGTCAAGAGCAAACGGAAAGGAGTAATCATCCGATCGCAGGTCGGTTTTCACGACTTTTCGGAGTCCGACATGACCAACGTTCGCCTGGCGATGGCCTTCCAGCACCCTGAGCTGTTCAAGCACCTGCGGCCGGTCCTTCGGATCCAGCCCGGGCCGGATCAGGCCCAGGTGGTTTTTGGGGTGCCTGGAGCGCAAGTCCTGGGTCGACCGAATGGCAATTCCTTTCAGATTGATCTGGTGGTGGTCGGTCAGGTCTATGACGGGAAGGGAAAGCCCCTCTCCAAGCAGTACGCCATCAACAGAGGATTCAGACTCGGTGTGAGCCGCCAGCAGTTTCAAAGTCTGGCCCGGCAGCCGCTTCTGGCGCGTCAGGACCTGAAGCTTTCCAAAGGCCACTACAAGTTGGTTCTGACGGTGATGGACCGGGTGGCGGGAACGATGGGAGTGGAGAGCCGCGAGTTTGACGTTCTCTAGTCAGCGGGCCGGCGGGCCTGGGCCACTACGTCGAGGAGGCCGAGGGCGGGCAACGCAGTCAGGGTGGATGATTCCGGTTCTGCAGTAGATCGGGTGTGAGGAATGCGGGTTGACTCCCTCCACACACTAAAGAAACGGCGGGCTCATGCCCACCGCTCGCCCGGAGAGTGGCGCCGGTCCCCCGAAAACCAGCACTCACACCAACAGAGTCCCCAAGCTTTTCGGCGCTTACTGAGTACTGCTGCGCAAAAAGGGACATTTTCCGGGTCAGACGCCGGTGACGCCGGTGACCTGAAGTTAGAGTTTATAGCCTATCTGGCGAAGGAAATTCTTGCGCCAGGCGATATCCTCCTCGTCTTCAATGCCCTTGGGTCGGAAGCCGTCGACCACGCCCAGAATGGCTCGTCCCTGCTGTGTTTCGGCCACGATGACCTCGGTGGGGTTGGCGGTGGCGCAGAAAATACGACAGACTTCGGGCACCATTTTCAAGGGGTTGAGGATGTTGATGGGGAAGAACCCCTCCCCCAGAAAGACGATAAAACTATGCCCGGCCGCAAGGGCTTCAGCGTTTTTCTGGGCCAGTTCGATCAGGGCGGGGTCGGTGCCGGTCCAGCGCACCAGGCATTTGGCCGAGGCCTCACAGAAGGCCAGGCCAAACTTGAGTCCGGGGACGGCCCCCACCAGCGTTTCGTGCACATCCTCAACCGTCTTGATGAAATGGGTCTGGCCCAGGACGAAATTGATCGCCTCAGGCTTCTCGATCCTCACCGTGGTCAATTCCATTTCGATGTCCTCCTTGGCTGCTCTTGATTTACCACATCAGTGGGTCGATGTGACAGTGAGGCTCGGCTCGAACCCTGGCAGATTCATCCCGACTTCACGAGACGTGGCTCAGAAGCTACAGATTACCCTCCTCAACTTGAAGCCGACATCCCTACTGATGAATCTGGCCGCTGGGGTGATGGAATGAAACTGCCGAGTACCTTTGCCTCCGCTGACCGAGTGCGCGACAATACCGTGATGACGCGGCCGGGTGGCGGAACTGGCAGACGCACAGGACTTAAAATTCTGAGGGCCTCTGGCCCGTGTGGGTTCGAATCCCACCCCGGGTAGACCTTCGGTGAATCCCAAGGACCAAGGGACCTTCGGTCAAATCCCAAAGGCCAAGCACCTTCCCCGTCTCTTGGCCTTTTTATCGACGTCCACGGTCGCAGTGGAAGCGAGGAGCTTCACCCGTTGCACCAGGTCACAATACTGTTTGAACCACGTCCGGAACTCCCGCCGCGTCAAGCGCACCTGAATCGTCCGAATCCTCACCATGAACGAAGAAACCATGAGATGGTTGAGGATAAAAAACTTGCACTGAAAACTGCACCGTCCTTGGTTTTATCAATTTGACCGGTGGTCAGCGAACCTGGAGAGAATCACGAGATTGCCCCCAATGCTTCTACGCCAGGGATCATTACCCATGTGACACTATCGACAAATCGACACGTCAGGAGATGGCAAGTCCTCATTCGGCAAGCACGTCTTCGACGTCACGGAAGCTCAGGAAGAACCGGTGGCACACGCAGCTGGCAGACTAATCAAGAAATGATTCAGGGCCTTGAAGTACCTGAAGCACTACATACAGATGTTAAAATCCCACCTTCGAAGCTCCAGCTGAGAACGTAAAAAAGAGACGAGCCCCCCACCCGCCCCTTGGGAGAGCACCGAGAGAATAAAAAGTTTGTACTGCGGGATGCACGCTCATCATTCCGGGTGGTGCCTGCCAATGCCGTCTCTGGGCGGAGTTTCTTCCAGAAAGTGCTGCTTTTTCGAGAGGAACATGAGGAAGCTGCTCGCTGCTTCTTGAGGTTTCGAGCTCGTAGTCCGTGCGTGCCCGTCTGCGCGGCGGATGTCGTGACCTTTCGGGATGGCTGATTTGGTGGTGAACACGATGAAGGTGTCGGGGGCGTGCGCGTCCAGGCGGGCATCGATTTTTCTGATGATCGGTGCGAGGTCATCTCCTTGCTGAACGAATATAGTCTGTTGCTCTAAGTTGCGGAGCAGGTTCTCGACTGCGTTTTATGAGTTCCTCCCTGGTGCGCGTTTTGTCTGCGATGTTGCCGTGTCTTGGATGGAGGCGAACTTGTGGTCGTGGAGTCGTGCAACAAGTTCCTTGCTTTTGTCCTCTCGTGCCCCGCGTGACTTCGC